>DATMLF010000087.1:0-14106 GCA_035570595.1 Allostellaceae bacterium | reverse complement strand
ACCAATTGCATCGCGCAATTGTCGGCGTACATGAACGACAGCTCGACATCGGAGTAGTCGGCGTCGCGCACGCGCTGCGCCACCTCGCGCCACAACCCGCCCGATTCCATGACGTTGGCCTTGTCGACTTCGCACACCCGGCCATGGCGCTTTCGCGCCAGCTCGCAGGCGACGCGCACGACGCGCTCGATCTCGGCCTCGCTGTAGACCTCGGTGTTAACGCCTTGCCGGGTTCCGTCGGACAAAGTCTCGACCCCGCGCGGCTCGCCGAAATAAATGCCGCCGGTCAGCTCGCGCACGATCATCAGGTCGAGCCCGGCGACCACCTCGCGCTTCAGGCTCGACGCGTCGGCGAGCGCCTCGAACACGACGGCGGGGCGCAGGTTGGCGAACAGGTCCATCTCCTTGCGCAGGCGAAGCAGACCACGCTCGGGCCGCAACCCGAACGGCAGCTTTTCCCATTTCGGGCCGCCGACCGAGCCAAACAGCACCGCGTCGCTAGACAGCGCCTTCTCCAGGGTGGCCTCGGCGAGCGGCGTCCCATGCGCGTCGTAGGCCGCGCCGCCCACCACGTCCTCGGCGATGTCAAAGGTGGCGATACGCCGGCGGTCAAAAAACTGCACGATGCGCAGGACCTCGCGCATGATCTCGGGGCCGATGCCGTCGCCCGGCAGCACCAGGACCTTGCGGTTCGCGCCGCTAGTGTGAGCCATTGTCGACCGCCTTTCTCGAATCGCCGACGCGAGATCAGGCCCCGCGCTGCGTCATGCCGAACTGCCACGGGCGGGCCAGCCGCGCGTTCTCCTCGTACCGCGCGATGTCGGCGGCCTTTCGCTCGGTGAGGCCAATGTCGTCAAGCCCGTTCAGCAGGCAATGTTTGCGGAACGCGTCGACCTCGAAATGCACCCTCTCGCCGTCCGGGCGCGTGATCGTCTGGCTTTCCAGGTCGACCGTCATCACCGCGTTCGCACCCTTTTGGGCGTCTTCCATCAGCTCGTCGCAGATGTCCTTCGGCAGGGCGATCGGCAGGATGCCGTTCTTGAAGCAGTTATTGTAGAAGATGTCGGCAAAGCTCGGTGCCACGACGCAGCGGATGCCAAAGTCGAGGAGCGCCCAGGGGGCATGCTCGCGGCTCGACCCACAACCGAAATTGTCGGCGCCGATCAGGATCTTCGCATTGCGGTAAGGCGGCTGGTTCAACACGAAATCCGGGTTTTCCGAACCGTCGGCGCGAAACCGGATCTCCTGGAACAGCCACTGCGACAAGCCGGTGCGCTTGATCGTCTTCAAATAGATCGCAGGAAAGATCTTGTCGGTGTCGAGGTTGACAACCGGCAACGGCGCCGCGACGCCGGTCAACTCAGTGAATTTGTCCACGACTTTTCCTCTCTCGATACGCGCGATCGCCGACCGCGATTACGCCGCAGCAGCCGGTCCAACCGCAGCCCTGGACCATGCCCTTGGCCGATCCGACCTAACCGAATTGGCGAACGTCGGCGAGCCGGCCGGTGACGGCGGCGGCGGCGGCCATCGCCGGGCCCATCAGGTGGCTCTTGGCGTTCTTGCCCTGGCGGCCTTCGAAATTGCGGTTCGAGGTCGTGGCGACGCGCTCGCCGTTCATCGCCTTGTCGTCGTTCATCGCCATGCACATCGAGCAGCCGGCATCGCGCCACTGGAAGCCGGCTTCGAGAAAGATGCGGTCGAGCCCTTCCTCTTCGGCCTGGTGCTTGACGTGGCCGGAGCCGGGCACGACCAGCGCCGTGACCCCGTCGGCGACCTTGCGGCCTTTCGCGACCGCCGCGGCCGCGCGCAAATCCTCGATGCGGCTGTTGGTGCACGAGCCGATAAAGACGCGCTGCACCGGCACCTCGGTCAGCAAGGTGTTCGGTTTGAGCTGCATGTACTGCAGCGCGCGCTCGACCGCCGCCCGCCTCAGCGGGTCGTCGATCTCTGCCGGGTCGGGCACCCGGCCGGTGACCGGTGCGGCCTGCTCGGGGTTGGTGCCCCAAGTGACGTGTGGCGCTATGTCGGCCGCGTCGAGATGCGCCTCCTTGCCGTATCTGGCACCGGGATCGGAAGGCAAGGTGCGCCAGTAGGCCACCGCTTGCTCCCACGCGGCGCCCTTGGGAGCATAGGGCCGGCCCATGACATAGGCGACGGTCTTGTCGTCGGGGGCAACGAGGCCGGCGCGCGCACCCGCCTCGATCGACATGTTGCAGACCGTCATGCGGCCTTCCATCGACATGTCGCGGAAGGTGCTGCCGGCATACTCGAACACATGCCCGGTGCCGCCGGCGGTGCCGATCTTGGCGATGATGGCGAGGATCACGTCCTTTGGGCTGACCCCGGCGCCGAGAGAGCCGTTGACCGAGATCAGCATGTTCTTGGCCGGCGCCTGGATCAAGGTTTGGGTGGCCAGCACATGCTCGACCTCGGAGGTGCCGATACCAAAGGCGAGCGCGCCCATCGCGCCATGGGTCGCGGTGTGGCTGTCGCCGCACACGATCGTCATGCCGGGCTGGCTCAGCCCCTGCTCCGGGCCGATGATGTGGACGATGCCCTGGTCGATGCTGTCGATCGCGAAATACGGAACGCCGAACTCGTTGACGTTGCGCTCGAGCACGTCGACCTGGAGCTTTGACTCGGCGTTCTCGATGCCGGCGGCGCCGGCGCGGCGGTTGGTCGTCGGAATGTTGTGGTCGGCGACCGCCATCGTGGCGTCCGGGCGCCGCACCTTGCGGCCGGCGAGCTTGAGCCCCTCGAAGGCCTGCGGGCTCGTGACCTCGTGAACCAAGTGAAGATCGATATAGATCAGGTAGGTCCCCTCGCCCTGCGGGGCGACGACGTGATTGTCCCAGATCTTGTCGAAGAGCGTGCGCGGCGCGGGCATGGCTTCCTCACTCGGATGCGTTGTCGGCGACGGCCGGGGCCGGGGTCGCGGCTGGAGCCGGGGTTGGCGGCGCGGCCGGTTCCCGACGCCCGCTGTCGCGGGCGCGCTCGACGATGCGCGCCCGTTTGCCGGTGCGGCCGCGCAGATAATAGAGCTTTGCCCGACGCACGACGCCGCGACGCACGACGTCGATCGCGGAAATCCGCGGCGAATACAACGGAAAGACGCGTTCGACGCCCTCGCCGTACGAGATCTTGCGCAGCGTGAAGCTCGAATTGACGCCGGCGTTCTTGCGGCCGATGCAGACCCCCTCGAACGCCTGGATGCGTTCGCGCTCGCCCTCGACGACGCGCAGGCTGACCCGCACCGTGTCGCCCGGCTCGAACTTCGGCACCGCGCGGGCGGCGGCGAGCTTGTCGACCTGCTCGCGTTCCAGTTGCTGAAGAAGGTTCATCCTTCGACCTCTCGATTTTGCCGGCCGTCGTGCCAGCCGGCAGCGGCGGACATCGCCCGGTAGCGTTCCCACAAATCGCCGCGGCGCTCGCGCGTCAACCGCTCGGCCTCGGCCCGCCGCCATGCGCGGATGCGGCCATGGTCGCCCGAAACCAGCACCTCCGGCACCGGCCGTCCCTGCCACAGCTGCGGCCGGGTGTATTGCGGGTATTCGAGCAGCCCCGCGGCAAAGCTCTCCTCGGAGAGCGCCTCGGCGTCGCCGACCACCCCCGGCAGCAACCGCACGCAGGCGTCGATCAAGGCAATCGCGGCGGGCTCGCCGCCCGACAGCACAAAGTCGCCGAGGCTCAACTCCTCGATCGCGCGGGCTTCGACGACGCGCTCGTCGACCCCCTCGAACCGCCCGCAAATCAGTCTGATCCCCGGCCCTGCGGCGATCTCGGCGACCCGCTCCTGCTCGAGCCGCCGGCCGCGCGGGGAAAGCAGGATCAACGGTCCGGCCCCGCCCGCCTCGGCGATCGCCGCCTCGAGCACATCCGGCCGCATGACCATGCCGGGCCCGCCGCCAAACGGGGCGTCGTCGACCGAGCGGTGCCGGTCGCGCGCGAACGCGCGGATATCGACCGGGTCGAGCCGCCAGACGCCGCTGCGTAACGCCTTGCCGGCAAGCGAATGGGCGAGCGGCCCCGGCAGCATTTCCGGGAAGATCGTCAACACCGTCGCCTGCCAGCTCACGTTTCCTCCTCGAGTCGAGGGTGCTGGCTCTGCCCGTCGTCGAGCAGGCCCGGCGGCGGGTCGACCACTAGCCGGCCGGCGGCAAGGTCGACCACCGGAACGACCGCGCGGGTGAACGGCACCATGGCGGGCGGGGCGCCGTCCCGCACGATCTCGAGCGTGTCGCCGGCCCCAAAATCGTGGACCGCGCGCACCCGGCCGAGCGACGCCCGGCTCGTCAGGACCGCTTCGAGCCCGATCAGGTCGGCGTGGTAATATTCCTCCTCCTCGGGCGGCGGCAATGCCGCGCGCGGCAAATAAAGCCGCAACCCGCGCAGCGCCTCGGCGCGGTTACGGTCATCCACCCCCGCGAGACGCGCGATCAAGACGCCCTTGGCGGCGCCGACGAGCCGCAGCTCCAGCACCTGCGCCCCGCTTTCGTCGGCGAGCGGGCCGTAAGCAGCGATGTCCTCGGGGCGAGCGGTAAAGCTCTTGATGCGAACCGCGCCGCCGACCCCCTGCGCGCCGGTGACGACGCCGACGCAGACCCGCCGGGCGGCGACCTGGCAACTCGGCCCCCCGGCTGCACCGTCCTCGGGTCGGCGGCGAGCGAAATCGACTGGCGCCGCGGCAGAGCCCACCCCGGACCTGGTCCGGGGGTGCGAAGCGGCCGACCTGGTTCGGTGTGGCTGCGACATCGGCTCAAACGGGCGGCGGTTGCAATGCCGCGGCTCAGCCGCGCCCGGCGGCCGCGGCGGCTGCTTCGGCCGCTGCCTTCGCGCGTTCCTGCGCCTTCGCCTTGGGCGCCGATTTGACCGGGGTCTCGCGCATTTCAGGCTTCTCGATCAGCCCCGCCTCGCCGAGAAACCGCGCCACCCGATCGGTCGGCAACGCGCCGACCCCGAGCCAGTGCTGCACCCGCTCCGTCTTCAAGGTGACGCGATCGGCGTGGCTGCGGTCGAGCATCGGGTTGTAGGTCCCGATCCGCTCGATAAACCGGCCGTCGCGCGGGCTGCGCGAATCAGCGACGACGATGCTGTAATACGGCCGCTTTTTGGCGCCGCCGCGCGCGAGGCGGATCTTCAACGACATACCGTCACCTGTCCTTAATGGCGAAAACCGGCGCCCGGCATCAGCCCGGCGAAACCAGACCGCTGCAACCCCTTGGGGCCGAGCTTTTTCATCTTTTTCATGATGTCGGCCATGTCGCGGTACTGTTTCAAGAGGCGGTTGATCTCCTGCACCGAGGTGCCTGAGCCGCCGGCGATCCGTCGCCGGCGCGAACCGTTGAGCAGCATCGGGTTGCGCCGCTCGCTTTTGGTCATCGACGAGATGATTGCTTCCTGGCGCTTGACGATGCTCTCGTCGATATTGGCCTCGCCGAGCTGCTTTTTCAGCTTGCCGACCCCCGGCAGCATCGACAGCATGCCGCCCATTCCGCCCATGCGACGGATCTGGCGCAGTTGGCCGGCGAGGTCGTCGAGGTCGAAATTGCCCTTCGCCATCTTGGCGGCGAGCTTTTCCGCCTCGTCACGGTCGACGGTCTCGGCCGCCTTTTCGACCAGGCTCACGACGTCGCCCATGCCGAGGATACGCCCGGCGATGCGCTCGGCATGAAACGGCTCGAGCGCGCCGATGCGCTCGCCGGTGCCGATAAAGACGATCGGCCTGCCGGTGATCGCGCGCATCGACAGCGCGGCACCGCCGCGCGCGTCGCCGTCTACCCGGGTCAGCACGATGCCGGTGATCGCGGCGCGCTCGCCAAAAGCCTTGGCGAGGTTGACCGCGTCCTGCCCGGTCATCGCGTCGGCGACCAGCAGGGTCTGGTGGGGCCGGGCCTCGGCGCTGACCGCCGCCACCTCCAGCATCAGCTCTTCGTTGACGTGGAGCCGGCCGGCGGTGTCGAAGACGACCACGTCGTAGCCTTCGGTCCGCCCGACATCGAGCGCGCGCCGCGTGATTTCGACCGGCCGCTGGCCGGGCACGATCGGCAGGCTCGCGACCCCGATCTGGCGGCCGAGCACCGCGAGCTGCTCCTGCGCCGCCGGGCGCTGCACGTCGAGCGAGGCGAGCAGCACCTTCATGCGGTCGCGTTGCTTCAGTCGATTGGCGATCTTGGCGGCGGTCGTGGTCTTGCCGGAGCCTTGCAGCCCGACCAGCATGATCCCAACCGGCGCCGGCGCGTTGAGGTCGAGCCCCGCGGCGGGCGCGCCCTCGGCACCGCCCAACACCTCGACCAGATGGTCGTGGACGATCTTGACGACCATCTGCGCCGGGGTCACCGAGCGCAGCACCTCCTGGCCCAAGGCCTTTTCGCGCACCGCCGCGATAAAGTCGCGGACCACCGGCAGCGCCACGTCGGCCTCGAGCAAGGCCACGCGGATCTCGCGCATCGCCGCACCGATGTCGGCTTCGCTGAGCGCCCCGTGCCGGCGCAGCCGGTCGAAGACGTCGCCAAGGCGATCGGTAAGGCTGTCGAACATTGCGTATCCCGCTACTGTGGCCCACAGACGCAAAGCGCCAGTGCGCGAACACTCGCGGACTGGCGGCCCTGGCTGTAACCCGGGTTCTGTCGCTTCCGGCAAGCGACGCGCGCAACTTAGCCCGCCCCCGGGTTGCTGTCAATTGCGCCGACGCTGGTTTCACAGCGCGCACGAGGTCGAGGCTTCGCACTTGCAGGCTGCCGCCGGGGCGCTGGCGCGCCGCGGGACGAGCCGGCGCGGTCCCGCAAATGCGCGCCGGCCGCCCGCGACCGGCTACTTCGGAGTGTGAAGCGACCGGTTGTTATAATATCACCCGCCGGTAAACATTTGCTCTGGACAGGAATCAACCGATCGTAATAGCTTTCGCCTAGGTGGCGGCGCCCTGCCCTCAACAAGCGAAATATCGCGACCGGGTCGTCGGCGACTGCACCGATCGTACCCGACAGCCGTCGAGCGCGATCGCGGAGAGGGGAAGTTCGATCGTGCCCGGCGGGCTCATCCCCGCGCGGGCGGTGACACGGCCGGCGGTGATGGGAGGGAGCTGTCGTGGAGGCGATCGTCACGCCTGACCACGCGGTTGCGGAGAGCCGCGACAGCCGCACCCTGCGCATTCTGATCGTGTGGGGCGTTCGCTTCACGCGCGAGAGCATCGTTCAGCTCCTCGAATGCGATCCGCTGGTGACGGTTGTCGGGCAATGCACCAACCTGTCCGAGGCGGTGGCGCTCAGCCCGGCGTTGCGGGCCGACATTGTGTTGCTTGACGCACGGATCCCGGAGGGTCCGGCGGCGGTGCGGCGGGCGCTCGACATCGCCCCGGTCATGCGCATCATCGCCTGCTCGGTCCGCGAGACCGAGGAAGAGATCATCGCGTGGGCCGAGGCGGGGGTCATCGGCTATATCCCCCGCACCGCGGCGCTCGCCGATTTCGTCCGCCTGATCATCGACATCCACAGCGGCGAGCAGGTGTCGTCGGGGCGCATCGTCACCGGCCTGCTGCGCCGGATCGCGCTGACCGCGAGGCGGCGCGGCAGCCGCGACGCGATGCTGCCGCTGCCGGCGCTGACCAAGCGCGAGCGGCAAACCGCCGAATTGATCCGAAGCGGGCTCAGCGACAAGGAGATCGCCCGGCAGCTGAACATCAGCCTGGCGACGACCAAGTCGCATGTTCACAACCTCTTGGGAAAGCTCAACGTCCAGCGCCGCAGCCAGGTCGCCGAATGGCTGCGCGAATACGAGCACCGTCCCGGCGACATGTTTGTCCGCCCGGCAATGCATTTGGAGCAGGACGGCGCCGGCAGCCCTTGACCGGCCCGATCGCGAGGGTCATCCGCGGCTGGACGGTCGGTCGACGAACCGCGGACGGCGTACCTCCGAGGTGCTGTTCAAGTTAAGGTCGTGCCCTTGGCCGTCGGTCGCCAGCATTGAACCGCCCTTTAACCAGAACCCGTTCTCGGAATTCGTTTGGTTGGACAAGCGAAGCTGCCCGATTCTAGGATTCGGCGCGAGGCATGAGCGCGTCTTGTCGGTTAAGATCGGACGCCCGAGAATGAGGAGGTGCACATGGCAGCCCACGCCAGCGACGGCGGCACGATCGAGCAGCGGCTGCGCATGGTCGAGGACCGGCTCGAGATCTACAACCTGATCGCCACGCATCCGCCGAGCGCCGATACCGGCGCCGGCGAGCACACCGCTTCGGTTTGGACCGAGGACGGCGTTTTCGACCGCGGCGCTGAATTCCCGCGGCCGACCGGGCCTGCGGCGATCGCCGCGACATCGACAAGCGCCGAGCACCGCCGGGCGATCGAGCAAGGGATCGCTCATTTTGCCGGCTTGCCCTATGTGCGGGTCGCCGGGGACACCGCGTTTGCGATCTCTTACATCCAGATCCTCGTGCCGGACCGCGTCGGCCCGGTGTTCGAGGTTCCCAATCACGGGTCCTCACAGGGATTTCACGTGCACCGCGTCGCGGCAAACTGCTGGGAATTCGAGCGGACCGGGGCGGGCTGGAAAATCAGACGCCGGGCCGTGCGGTCGCTCGACGGCAGCCCGCCGGCGCGCGACATCCTGCGCGGCGCATTGGAGGCGTGATAGTTGTCGTGACGCTTTACTCGGAGCCGGTTGACTAGAAGTCGGAAGCCGGGAGGAAGACGCGATGGATTGTTGCGGTCATGACCACGCGGCTGCGTCACAACCTTGGGTCTGGAGCACCCCGCTGGCCTCGGTCGGCGCGATGCTCGCCGGCGCGGCAGGGCCGCGAGGGTCGACCGAGGCGGCGCGGGCCGCGGAGACCACAGCGGCGGCACTCGCTGTGCTGCGAAACTCCATCTCGGTCGACGTCCACAGCCACGGCGGCAAGACCGGGATTGCCTCGAAGGCACCGCCGAGCAACGACCTCGCCGACGCGATGCGCGCGGGATCGCTGGCGGCCGCCTGCTTGGCCGACGTGCCGGACTGGCCGGTGCTCGGCCGCACTGCCGAAGGCGCTCTCGCCGCCATTCGGGCGCCGAGGCCGGGTGAGCTTTACCGCCATCACCTCGACCGCCTCAGCTGGATGGACGAGCTGGTCGCCCATCATGGCGTGCACCGCGCGCTCACCGCCGCCGACCTCGAAACGGCGCACCAGGCGGCAGAGCCCGCGATCATCGCCGACGTGGAGGGTCTCGACTTCCTCGATGGGAGGCTTGAGCGGCTGGAGGAAGCCCACCGCCGCGGCATCCGGCATGTGCAGCTCGTGCATTACACGCCGACCGACATCGGCGACTTTCAGACCGGCCCGATCACCCATCGGGGTCTCAGCGAATTCGGCGCCGAGGTGATCCGCGCCTGCCACCGGATCGGCTTTGTCTGCGATGTCGCCCACGCGACCGAGGATATGGCGGTCAACGCCGTCAAGGTCGCGACCAGACCGCTGCTGTTGTCGCACACGGCCCTGCTGGGATCACGGGCGATGGGTCCGACGCCGCTCACCGGCCGGCAGGTCGGCCCCGATTATGCGCGGACGATCGCCGAGACCGGCGGTTCGGTCGGCATCTGGCACTTCTTTCCGAGCCTTGAGCGATATGTCGACGGCCTCAAGGAGATGGCCGAGATCGTCGGCGTCGATCATGTCAGCATCGGCACCGACCAGTTCGACTCGCGGGGCTGCCTCGAAGACTACACGCGGTGGGTGCATCTCGTGGCCGCGATGCTGCGCGGCGGCTTCACCGCGCAAGACGCCGGCAAGATCGCCGGCGGCAACTACCTGCGCATCTTCCGCGCCGCGGTCGGCTGACCGCCTGACGCCTGATGGAGGAGGAGGGTTCGGGTGGGGGCGCTCCCTCCCATCCCCATCATGGGGAGAGCGCGAAGGCGAGACAGCATGGGTCCAGGAAATGGTCAGGTTGCGGCGTTCAGCACCATGTGCGCCGCCTTTTCGCCGATCATGATCGACGGCGCATTGGTATTGCCCGAAGTCAAGGTCGGCATGATCGAGGCGTCGGCGACCCGCAGGCCGGCAATGCCGTGGACGCGAAGCTCGGCGTCGACGACCGCCATCGGGTCGGAGCCCATCTTGCACGTGCCCACCGGGTGGTAGGTGGTCTCCGCCGCCTTTTTCACCCAGTCCAGGATTTCGTCGTCGGTGGCCCGGTCGGCGCCGGGCGCCACTTCGCTGACCTGGAAGGGGGCCATGGCGGGAGCCGTCATGATCGCGCGGGCGATGCGGACCGCGCGCACCGTCAGCTCCGCGTCGGGCGGCGTCGACAGAAAATTGAAGTTGATCGCCGGCGGTCGGCGCGGGTCGGCCGCGGTAATGTGAACCTGCCCTTTGCTCTCCGGCCGCATCGGGTGGGCATACAAGGTCACGCCCGACTGGCGGGAAATCCTCGGGCCCTCTCGGGCTGGGTTCGGTCAGCATCGGGATCCAGCCCAGCATCAGGTCCGGCGCCTCAAGGCCCTCGCGCGAGCATACGAACGCGCGCAGCGGGGCGCCCGTCATGGCCAGCAGGCCCTGTCGCAACACCGCATAACGCATCGTCTGATGCGCCAGGCCGAGGCCACGCAAGCGATCGTTGAAGGCGATGCCCTTTTTGCCGATCAGCCAGCGGGTACGCGGCACGTAATGGTCGCGGAGGTTTTCGCCGACGCCGGGCAGCGCGTGGCGCACCTCGATGCCGAGATCGCGCAGGCGTTCGGGCTGGCCGATGCCGGACAGTTCCAGCAATTGCGGCGAATTGAACGTGCCGGCGCTGACGACGACCTCACGTGCCGCGCGAGCCTCGCGCACCTCGCCGGCGCTGGAGTAGCGCACACCGGTGCAACGCTTGCCGTCGAGCACCAGCCCCAAGGTCAGGGCCTCGGTCTCGATAGAGAGGTTCCGGCGCTTGCGGATCGGGTCCAAATAGCAGCGGGCCGTGCTCATGCGGCGGCCGGCGGCGATCGTCGCCTGGCTCATCGCGATGCCTTCCTGGCTGGCGCCGTTGTAATCCGGGTTGTGCCTGATGCCGACCTCTGCCGCTGCGTCGATGAGCGTTGCGAAAAGCAGGTCGCGCGGTTGCGGGTTGGTGACGCGCAGCGGGCCTTCCCGGCCGCGGAAGGCATCCTCGCCCTCGCCGGCATAGTTTTCCATGCGCTTGAAGAACGGCAGGACGTCCGCGTAGCTCCAGCCGCGGTTGCCCATCTGCGCCCAGGTGTCGAAGTCCTGCGCCTGGCCGCGCACAAACACCATGCCGTTGATCGAGCTGGAGCCGCCGAGCAATTTGCCGCGCGGCACCGGGATCCTGCGGCCGTTGGTGCTTGCCTCGGGCTCGGAGGAATAAAGCCAGTTGGCCGCGGGATTGGCGATCAGCCGGGCCATTCCGATCGGAATGCGAGACCAGGGGTGGCTCGCCCGACCGGCCTCGAGCAGCAGCACCTGGTTGCTCGGGTCTGCCGACAGCCGGTTCGCCACCGCCGCACCCGCCGACCCGGCGCCGACGACAATGTAATCGTAGGTTTGCATGTCTGGTGCTCCCGCGCCGGCTTATAGGCCGGGCTTGCAGAACAAGGCCTGAGGTGATGCTCATCCTCGATCGCGTTTGCCCTTGGCGCCCGCCCGCGGCGTCGATGTCCGCCGGTCAGGCACTATGCCCGGCTCCGAGGAGCGATCAAGCCCGGCATTCCCACGCCTCGCCGAACGAATGCCGCTGCTTCGTTCCGCTTCTGTAAACTGGCGCCCGATCAGTTGGCTGGCCGGAGGAAATGATGACGGAAGACCCCGCTTGGCGGCTGGCTCAGCATGTCTGCCGCACGCGCTACGCGGATTTGCCGGCGAGCGCTGTCGAATCTGCCCGTCGCGACATTCTCGACACGTTTGGTTGCATGCTCGGCGGCAGCGGCTCCCCCGGGATCGCCGAGCTTTTTGCGGTGATCTCTCGCTGGGGCGGGCTGCCGGAAAGCCGCGTCCTGTTGCGCGGGCTGCGTTTGCCGGCGCCGCAAGCAGCGTTCTTGAATGCCAGCATGGGCCATGCGCTCGATTTCGACGACACACTGGACACTGGCGGCTCCATCCACCCCGGCGTGTCGGTGCTGGGCGCGGCGCTCGCCGTGTGCGACAGCCTGGACCGCGTCACCGGACAGGATCTGCTGTTGGCCGTAGCGCTGGGGCTCGATGTTTCGTGCCGCGTAGCACTCGCGAGCACGCTCGACCGGGGCTGGCACCGCACCGCCGCGATCGGGGTATTCGGCGCCACGGCGGCGGCCGGCAAGCTGATCGACCTCGCGCCACAGCAAATGCTCGACTCGTTCGGCATCGCCTACAGTCATGCCGCCGGCAATCGTCAATGCATTCTGGACGGGGCATTGACCAAGCGGATGCAGGCCGGCCAGGCGGCGAGTGCCGGCGTGTTCTCGGCGATTGTGGCGCAGACCGGGTTCACCGGGGCGCATGACATATTCAATGGCCGTTTTGGGTTTTTCGAGCTGTATCAGCCGAACGGTTACGACGCCTCGGTGCTGCTGCGCGATCTCGGCGCGGCGTTCCGCGGCGAGGCGCTGAGCTATAAGCCTTATCCCTGCGGTCGGCCATTGCACAGCGCGATCGACGCCGCGCTCGCCGCACGAGCGCTGCTCGCGATCGAGCGGCCGGGCGACATTGCATCGGTGACGATAGAGGCAGACCCCGCGGGACACAGCGACCAGTTCGGCCATGGCCCGGCGAAGCGCCGCCCGACCCAGGTGGTCGAGGCGCAGTTCGCCCAACCCTTTCTGGTCGCCACCGCTCTTGTGCACGGCAAGGTCGGCATTGCGGAGGTCGACGGCCTCGGCGACGCTGCGGTTCTCGATCTGACGGATCGCATTGCCGGCGTCCCCCGGGACGGCAGACCAAAAGGCTCGCTCGCCATCACGGTGCAAACGAGCGACGGGCGCTCGGTTGCCGTCGAGGCCACCGATCCGTCCGGGTCGCCGCGGAAGCCGCTGACGAAAGCCCAGTTTGAGGCAAAGTTTCGCGATTGCGCGCGCAACGCCGCGCAACCGCTCTCCGACGCCGGTGTGGATGCCGCACTTGCGACAATCGAGCGATTGGAAACCCTCCCGGATGCGCGGGAGCTAATGGCGCCCTTTGCCGCGCGGTAAAGCGCTGCTCGCACGACTGAGAGGCCCGCATCGATGGCCCGCGGCGATCCGGAAACGATGACAGGCACATTTCCAAATGAATGAGGCGCTAAAGAGTATCGCGGAGCAGCCATCCCGGCAGATTGTGGGAGAGGCGGGCGTTGGGGCCGCCCTCGCTGGGCGAGGTGGTGGTGCACACGACCCCGATCGCCGTCCCGGCCTCCGCGACGATCGGCGAGCCCGACATCCCGCCATGGACGCGCTCGGCGGCGTGGGTGATCCACAGCGGCCCGCCGAAGTGGCGGATGGTGCAAGAGAACCAGCGGCCGTCAAGCGATAGCAGCCGGGCCGGTGCCCAGAAATTCACCGGGTACCGGACGTGATCGCCGAACGACAGCGCCATCGCTGTCCCCATCAGCGCTTTGTAATCATCGGCGTGCGAATTGTCGGGCGAACCGAGCACCGCGATGTCGGCGATCGGATCGACGAAGCGACACACCGCCCATGCGCGGGGCTCCTCCCCACGGCGGGCGAGGAGCGGCCCGTAGGTGCGCGCCGCGAGCCCGAAAGAGAGCAGCGCCGGCGGGAGGGACGGCAGGCAGTGCGCGGCGGTGATGACGAGGCGTTCACCCGCACCCTCGACGACAAAGCCACGCCCGTCACCAACGGTGATGACCCCTGATTTCAGCTTCTCGATAATCATGGTGTTCTGCTCCTCCAGCGCGAGGTCAACTGTCCCAAAAAAGTACCTATGTGGAGTACAGTACCACTTGTACTTGTGTTCTCTAACGCGAAGCCAATCTGGTTTCGCGTTAGCTTTCAGTCGCTCGCGTGTTAAATCGACATCGGCCGCATCGGGCGAGTAAGGCAGCCAGCGGTTTCCATCCGGCATGATCCTTGACCATGCATGAGCGATGGCTTAGCTATCATTTATCAAGAGCAATAGGGTAACGTTGTGTAAGGGCTGTCTGTGATATCGTGGGTCGGCGATACGCC
>DATMLF010000086.1:0-16968 GCA_035570595.1 Allostellaceae bacterium | reverse complement strand
AGACGGGCATACCTCCTTTGTGCCGCGGCAATGGGAGAACACATTCTTCGAGTGGCTGCGCAACATCCAGCCTTGGTGCATTTCGCGCCAGTTGTGGTGGGGGCACCGGATCCCGGCGTGGTACGGGCCGGGCGGCGCCGTTTTTGTCGCCGAGAGCGAGGCGGAGGCGGTTGCCGAGGCCGAGGCCAAGTATGGCCACCCGGTCGAATTGCGCCGCGACGAGGACGTGCTCGACACCTGGTTCTCGTCGGCGCTGTGGCCGTTTTCGACGCTGGGCTGGCCCGAGCCGTCGCGCGAGCTCGCCCGCTATTACCCTGGCGACGTGCTGGTCACCGGCTTTGACATCATCTTTTTCTGGGTCGCCCGGATGATGATGATGGGGCTGCACTTCATGGGGGAAGTGCCGTTTCGCACGGTCTACATACACGCGCTGGTGCGCGACGAACGCGGCCAGAAGATGTCGAAGTCGCGCGGCAACATCATCGACCCGTTGGAGCTGATCGACCGCTACGGCTGCGACGCGCTGCGCTTTACGTTGGCGGCGCTTGCCGCACCCGGCCGGGACATCAAGCTCGCCGAGAGCCGGGTCGAGGGCTACCGCAACTTCGCGACAAAGCTGTGGAACGCGGCGCGCTATGCGCAGATCGGCGGATGCGCGCCGGCCTGCCGGTTTTCACCGGCGGGGCTGCGGCTCACCGTCAACCGCTGGATCGTCGCGGCCGCCGCCGACTGCGCGTCAGCGGCGACCGCCTCGCTCGACGCCTACCGTTTCGACGAGGCGGCGGCGCGGCTCTACCAGTTTGTGTGGGGCACGTTCTGCGACTGGTACATCGAGTTCACCAAGCCGATCCTGCAGGGCGACGACGAGGCGGCGCGCGCCGAAACGCAGGCAACGACAGCCTGGGTGCTCGGCCGGGTTTTGCACATGCTGCACCCGATCATGCCGTTCGTCACCGAGGAGCTGTGGCACAACCTGATGGGCGAGGATGCGGGCATGCTGATCTCCGCGGCGTGGCCCGCATTCGCGGCCGACGACGCCGCGCGCGCGGCCGCCGCCGAAATGGAGTGGGTGGTCGCGGCGATCTCCGCGATCCGCGCCGCGCGAGCCGAGATGAACGTGCCGCCGTCGGCGCGCGTGCCGCTCCTCGTCCGCGACGCTGAAGCGGCTGCGGCCGAACGGCTCGACCGCCATCGCGAGCATTTCGTCCGGCTGGCGCGGGTCGAACATATCGAGCCGGTGGCGACGGTGCCCGCCGGCGCGATCCAGATCGTCGTCGAGGGCGCGACCCTGATCCTGCCGCTCGGCGAGGTCCTCGACCTCGGGCGCGAGAAGGCGCGGCTAACAAAGGAAATCGCCCGGCTCGACAGCGAGATCGCGAAGATCGCGGCCAAGCTCGGCAACCCGCAATTTCTTCAGAAGGCGAAGCCGGAGGTCGTCGAGGACCAGCGCGAGCGCGAGGCCGACGCGAGCCGCGACCGGGACCGTCTGAAGGCGGCTTACGAGCGGCTGTCGGCGGTGTGAGGCGTCGGGCGGCGCAGCCGCGGCCCGACGCCCCGCCATTTTTCCGGCAAAGGGAAGCGCCGGGACAGCCGATGACCCGGTCAGCCTATGACCGCGGCCTCGCGCAGCGCGCTGATCTCGGCTTCGGCGTAGCCCGCCTCGCGCAGTATTTCCGCGCTGTGCTGGCCGACGCGCGGGGCGGGGCGCGGCGGCAGCTTGTCCTGGCCGGCGATCCACAACGGGCTGTCGACGGTCAGCGCGCTGCCGTCGGTGAACGGCACCAATGCCGCGCTCGCCAGGATCTGGGCGTCCTCGTGGATCTCGTCCATGTCGGCGACAATCCCGAAAATCAGCCCGGCCTCGTCGAGGACGCGCCGCCATTCGGCCTGGTCGCGGCGCGCGAAGACCTCGTCGAGGATCGGGATCAAAAGCGCGGCGTTGGCCTCGCGCAGCGCGTGGGTCGCAAACCGCGGGTCGTCGAGCGCGGCCGAGCCCATGCACGACTTGAACCGGTCCCAGCGCCACTCGTCGGCGGCGATCGACAGTAGGATCCAGCGGTTGTCGCGGCAGCGGTAATGCAGCCGCAGCGCATTGACGCCGCGCTCGCGCGGCGGCTGCGGCACGACCTTTTCGCCGCACAGTGCCGCCTGCACCGAGCAGCCGTTGGCCCACAGCCCGTTCGCCAGCAGGGACGAGCCGACATAGGCGCCCTTGCCGGTGCGCTCGCGCTGGTAGAGCGCGGTCACGATCGCGCCATAGGTGCCCATCGCCGAGGGATGGTCGCCCATCCCCGGCAACGACCGCGCCGGCGCCACGTCCTCGCCCGCCCGCACCAGGTGCATCAGCCCGGAGCGCGCCCACCATGCGGTCGCGTCAAAGCCGGGCTTGTCGGCCTCGGGCCCGGTTTCGCCATAGCCGGTGAACGACGCGTAGATCAGCCGGTCGTTCAGGGGCGCCAATTCGTCATAGGTGATGCCTAGCCGCCGGCGCACCGGTGGCGGGTAGTTGGTGATGAACACGTCGGCCGCCGCGACAAGCCGGCGCAGCACCGCCTGCCCTTCGGGCTGGCGCAGGTCGAGCGCGAGGCTGCGCTTGTTGCGGCCGTCGAGCACAAACCCGGGATTGCCGGCAAGCCCCGGCCCGATCGCCGGTGTCGCCCGGCGGCGGTACGGGTCGCCGGCCCCCGGCGGCTCGATCTTGATCACCGCGGCGCCAAAATCCGACATCACCGTCGCCGCCGCGGGCCCGGCGATAAAGCTGGCGCAGTCGATCACTTTCAACCCGTCAAACACCCGTTCGCCCATGGCTCCCTCCCCGCGTTCTCAGCCGGCGACGCGCGACCCCGCCGCCGCGCGCTCCGGCCGGCGGCCGCGTGCGCGCGGCCCGACAAGAATAGCCCATCTGTGCGCTAGCGGACCTCGTCTGCATCGAGGACTTCACCTAGCGTGAGAGCTTACGAGGGACCACCTTGCGCACTGCTCTTTGTCGATCGAACCCGACGCAAAACGCGCAGGTGGTGCAGCATGGCGATCTGCGGCAACCGAGCAACAATTGCTCATCGAAATCGGTTTAAGAACTTGTGGTTCGACCCAGATAGACGATTCGCTCAACCGTCGTGGCTGGGCTTGGCCCGGCCATCCACGAGACGCGGCACAGGCCTTGCCAGTTTCCGTGGATGCCCGGCACAAGGCCGGGCAAGACGATTTGGCTGAGACTGAATCATCTGATTGCAATTCTGAGCACTAGCTGAGCGACAGCTCGCCGCCGTGCGCATGCTCGCCAACCCTTCTCAACTCCTCTTCCGCCGGAAGCGGCGAGGGAAGGGTAGGGGTGCCCTACCGATGCCATCAACGACAGCCCCTCTAACGGAATAATTACGGCGTTTCGCCGTGCGCCAGCGGGTGCTGCAGCAGCTCCCGGATGCGACCCTTCATCTCGGTTTGGTCGTAGCTGCGCAGCAGGTTGATCCGGTTGCGGCTCGGGTCGCCGCCGTGCCAGTATTCGTAAATCTCCTGCCGCAAGCCGAATGACGAAGCCGCGAGGTCGTGCGCCAACCGGAACAGGCGCGACTTGTATTCGACGTCGACATCCCTGCCGCGCATGTAGCGGTCGAGATAGGGGCGGATGTCGGGGCTGGCGAGGTCGGCTTCGCTCGGCTGCATGATGATGCCCGATGCGCAGACCTCGCGTAATAATTCGACCATGCGGCCCGAGACCTGGGTGAACCAGATGTGGAGCGAACGCGACGGGCCCAGGGTCCACTGGCCGGACGGGGTGGGGCCGGCCTCGTGCTCGACCCCCTCCATCGCATGTCGCCAGACCTCGCAATAGGTCGCCATCTCGCCGAGCTTGGCGCCGACCTCGCGGTAGTCGACGACGCCGATCGCCTCGGCGACCATTGTCGCGACCGCGGTCAACAGGCGCATGCGGACCTCGACCCGGCACAGGTTGGACCAGCCGAGAAAGTTGAAATTGACGCTGGAGCCGTCGGCGCCGAGGATTCGGACCATCGGCGTCGGGTCGTAGAGCATAAAGAGCCGGTCCCACGGCACCAGCACCCGGTCGAAAAACAGCATGCAATCCTGCTCGTCGAGCATCTGCAGCGGATGCCCCCACGAGCCGAACCAGCGCGACACCGGCTCGCGCGCCAGGATCTTGAGGCCGGGCGCATTGGTCGGGATCGCAAAGGCGAGGACGCATTTCGGGTTGTTGCGCCGGGCAAAGGTCGCCGACAGCGAGACATAGCATTCGTGGCTATGGGGTGCCGCGGTCGAAAGCTGCTTGCCGCCGCTGACGACGACCCCGTCCTTGGTCTCTTCGACGACGTGCAGCGCCACCTCGGTGTCCTCGCTGGTCGCGCGCTGCTCGTTTTGCGGCTGGGTGCTGCGGTCGACCTGCGGGTCGCCGAGCGCGTGGGTCAGGAACAGGTCATGGCTTTTGCAATATTCGTAGTAATTGGCGAGGTTCTCGCCAAAATCGCAGCTCGGGTGCTTGACCGCGCCGAACGTGTCCTTCAAGTGCAACGCCGAGATGATGTAGGGGGCGAGAATGTCGGGGCTGCGGCCGAGCTGGCCCCAAGTGAGCTCGTTCCACAATTCGCTGTTGCGGCGCTTCTTTTTCAGATCCTCGGCCGACCGCGGCAACAGCCAGCTGACGCTGATCCGCCGGCCGGTGTCGGGATCTGCGCAGGTCATCTCGTCGCGGTAGCGCGGGCTGTTCTGCAGGTCGTAGACCCGCGCCAACTCTCCGACCATGTCCTTGAAAGCCGGATGCGTCGCCACGTCGTCGACCCGCGCGCCGTCGATCCACACCTCGCGGCCGTCGCGGAGGCTCTCGACATAGCGTCGCCCGGTCATCGGGCCGAGCGATGTCGCCTCGTTCGCGGCGGTCCCGGCCGATGCCGCCGTCATCGCGGCCATCCCGCCGTCAGCCCTGGATCAAGAGCGGCGTCAGCACGTCGGAATCGGACAGCATCGGGTAGTGGCCGGTGTCGATCTCGTGATAGGCGGCGCCGAGCTTTTCGGCGGTGCGGCGCTGGTGGGCCTCCCCCGGGTTTGGGGCGCGGCGGCAGCGGATCACCGTCGCGTTCCACTTTTGCGACCAGAAGCTCTTCAGCGACACCGGTTCGTCCATCGCCGCGATCGGGTGCGGCGTGTAGCGGGCGAGCGCAAAGGCGCGCGCCGCCGGCTCGAGGCCCGCAAAGCTGCGGTTCTCGGCGTCTTCGCGCGACGGCCCGACCGAGAGTGCGGTGGTGACGCGCGGCGTCGGGCGGTTGACGATCTGCGCCACCCGCTCGCCGTCGAGGAGCGCCAGCGCGTCGACAAAGACGAGCCGCCCGATGCGCTCGCGCGCCAGCTCCGCGGCCCGGCACAGCACCATGCCGCCGGAGCTCGTGCCGGTCAGGACCACTTCGTTCAAATCCTCGTAGAACATCAGCTCGGCGATCTCGGCGGCCTGGGTTTCTACCGAAATGCCCGGCCGCAATTGGTGGCGGCGCTCGGCGCAGCCGTCGAGCGAGGGTGCGTAGACGACATGCCCGGCGGCGCGGAGGCGCGTCGCCGTCGGCTTCCAAATCCAGCCGCCCTGGTACGCCCCATGAATCAGCACGAATGTCGACATGTTATTCTCCTTTGCCGATTTTGCGGCGGGCGGCCGCGTGTTGACGTTCCCACGTCTCGCCGCTCAGCCGGGCTTGACCCAGGGCGGGTGCGAGCCGGGGTCGGGCTTTGCCACCGCGATCGGAGCCGCCGCCGGCCTTGGCTTGGCGGCGCCGTTCTTGACCGGTTTGATCGTGGCGCCGTCGAGCTCGACATTGATCTCGAGGAGCGAGGTTTCGCCCGAGCGGCCGACATTGACGCGCAGCATGTCGTCGCGGATTTCGATGTAGCGGCCGACGACGTCGAGCAGGTCCTTTTGCAGGGCCGGCAGGAAATCGGGTGCGGAGGCGCTCGCGCGCTCGTGGGCGAGCACGATCTTCAGCCGGTCGCGGGCGATCGCGGCGGTGTTGCGCCGCTCGGGAAACAGCAGATCGAGGAGCCGCATCATGGCCTGCCAAACAGGCTGCGGAAAAAGCTGCGCCGCTCGGGCTTCAAAAAGCGCAATTCACGCTCTTCGCCGAGGAGGCGCGCGACCGCGTCGAGATAGGCTTGGCCCGCGGGGCTGCCCTCGTCGAACACGACCGGGGTCCCGGTGTTCGAGGCCTTCAACACCGATTCCGATTCCGGGATGACGCCGAGAAGTGGGATCGACAGGATCTCCTTCACGTCGTCGATCCCCAGCATCTCGCCTTTTTCGACGCGCTCGGGCGAATAGCGGGACAGCAGCAGATGGACCGCGACCGGGTCCATGTTGTTTTCGGCGCGGCGCGATTTCGAGGCGAGGATGCCGATGATGCGGTCGCTGTCGCGCACCGAGGAGACCTCGGGGTTGGTGACGATGATCGCAATGTCGGCGAAGTACAGCGCGGTGATGGCGCCGTGCTCGATCCCCGCCGGGCTGTCGCAAATGATGTAGTCGAAATTTTCCCTCAGCTCGTCCAGCACCCGCTCGACCCCATCGCGCTTCAGCGCGTCCTTGTCACGGGTCTGCGAGGTCGGAAAAACATAGAGATTGTCGTTGCGCCGATCCTTGATCAGGGCCTGGTTGAGCTTGGCGTCGCCGTTGATGACATTGATGAAGTCAAAGACGACGCGGCGCTCGCAACCCATGATCAAATCGAGATTGCGCAGCCCCACGTCGAAATCGATGACGACGGTGCGGTTGCCGCGCAATGCCAGGCCGGCGGCGACGGCGGCAGCGCTGGTGGTCTTGCCGACGCCGCCCTTGCCCGACGTGAGCACGATGACTTTCGCTGGCAAAAAGGCCTCCCCCTTCCCCCCGCGACCCGGCCTCGATCCGGCGCCGGCGGCGTTGCGGGCGCCGCCCGACGAGCGCCGCCCGGGTAATCAAGAGCGTCAATTGCGGGTGATGGTCAACCGGTCATCGACGAGCGCGATCTGCACCCGCGAACCCCGCTCTTCCGGCGGCATTTGCTCGCTGACGAGATAGCGCCCGGCGATGCTGACGAGCTCGGCCTCGAACCGGCTGCAAAAGATTCGCGCCTCGGCGTCGCCAGAGGCGCCGGCCAATGCCCGGCCGCGCAACGGGCCGTACACGTGAATGTTGCCGTCGGCCATGATCTCGGCGCCGGGGCTGACCGCGGCGGTCACGACGAGGTCGGCGCCGCGGGCGTAGATCTGGGTCCCCGAGCGCACCGGATGGGTGACGAGCAGGGATTTTGCGCTCGCCGCGGCAGCTGGCGGTCGGGCCGGCTCCGGAGCAGGCGGGCTGGGCGCGGCTTGTTCGGTCGCCGGCGGCCGGCGCGGCTGTGTCGAATTTGGCGCAAAGCCGGCGAGCCCGGCGGTGGCGGCGGCGGCGGCCTGCGCCGGCGGCGCGTTCTGCACGCCGACCAGGCACAAGGTGTGGCGGCGCAGGATGTCGCGGGCCTCGGCAAACTCCGCCGGCTCGAGAAAGTCGGCCGCGTCGCGCAGGTCGAGCACGACCGGCGCGTTCAAAAAAAAGCGCGGGCTGCGCCGGATCTGCTCCGCCAACTCGGCCTCAAAGGTGGGGTCGCGCAGCAACCCCGCGCGCACCACCATGACGGTAAAAACCGCGCCTTGAACGAGATTGCCCGCCATCCGAGAATCGATGCCGTCCGCCGACCGTCCTGGACTGGGGTTAACCCCAAACCGGGCGGCCCGCAACGGCTTTCAGGTTCTCCGCTGGCCTTCCGCCGATCCAAATGCCCGGCTCAGGCCAGCAGCTGGGCGATCAGCGCGTCATCGACGATGCCGGTCGGTTCCGCGCCGACCGACTGCTGAAACTCTCTGAGCGCCGCCGCGGTGCTGGGGCCCATCACACCGTCCACCGCCAAGGCACGAGCATCCTTGGGAAACCCTCGGTAGCCGAGATAGATTTGCGCGGCTCGGATCCGCAGGTCGGGCAGGCCGCCGTCGACATATCGCTGGTAGGCGGCGTGCAGTCTGCCGTTGTAGTCGTGCGCGGCATAGTCCGGGCCGTTGTAGCGCCGCGCAAACCCGGCCCAGTCGTGATTGCGCAGCGGCTCGCTCATGCTGTTCGCGAGCATGAATTTCGTCGCCGCGAGGAGCTGGTCGTCCTCGGAGGCGACCATCGCCTCCGCCATGTCCCCGACCTCTTCGAACCCGGCCGCCTTGAAGTTCTCGCCCATGATCTGACCCATCCCCCACGACGCGCTCTGCAGCGCCGCGATGGAGTCGAACCGCATCGCGGCCGCCAGCCGGTCGTATTGGTGGGCGCCGCCCGCCCCATAGCCGCCAGCGGTCGGCTGGCTGATGTCGGGATCGCGGTTGTCAAATCGGCCGTCGGTCAGGTGATGGAAGATGTGGCGCTCGAACAAAATCTTTGGCCGGCGGTCCGGCAGATAGCCGCAGCCCGAAGTTTCGACCGAGATCACCGCCCAAACCTCCGCCAGGCCGAGCCCGACGGCCCGCGACGCCTCCTCGAGGCCGCCCGTGCTGAGTGCCGTTCCCGCTCCCGAAAACTCCAACATGCTGCCTTTCCCTTTCTCAATTCCGCAGCCTGTATCGGACGCGCTGCGCGCCGCCGATGACCCGACGACCCCACTCCAGGATAATGCGAGCGGACCCCGCTGAACGGGAAATTGCTCATTGCTACGAATGCTGGCGGAGCGACGGGGCGGCTCCCGTTTGCGGGCAGCTTCGAGCACCCGCAAGCCGTGGGGACCGGCCGTGCCGGGCTTTTCCCGGTTTCCCGTCGAACCGGGAATGTTGCCGCTCCGATCGCTTCCGTCGCTAAAAAGCGGCCTCGCTCAATGATTTCTGAATGAATTCCCGTGGGCCGGCAACCGGAGATTGCCGTCGAGCAAATCGAGAATGCGACGCAACAACGCGGGAATTTGCGACCCGTACGGCTTCCCGTGTACTCGAAGGGCCGTTTTGGCCAGATCCAGCCTGATCAACCGCGCCGCTGGCGCTCGACCTGCATGTTGGCGAGAAACGGCACCAGCGGGTGCGCGCCCAATGCTACGATCGCCCGCGTGTCGAGTGCCGTCAGCGCGTCGCGCTGCACCGCGGTCAGGCGAAACCGGTCGGCGTAGGCTTCGGCGTCGGCGAGAAAGGCGGCGCGGCTCGCCTCGTCATGCGCCAGCCCCTGCAATGCCACGGTCAGCTCGACCAGTTCCGGCTTGATCGACGGGTAGTGCGGCAGCGGATCGGGGCGCGGCGGGCTGAACCAGCCGAGCGAGGCGTAGTTGTGGTGCCAACTCGGCTCGAACGACACGAGGTCGGGCTTGCGTTCGCCGAGCATGCCAGCGGCGCACGCCCAGCAGCGCAGCTCGACATTGCCGGCCGCGTCGAGCTCGGCCGCGTCATAGCCGGCTAGCGATTTGAGGTGGCCGGCGGCGATCCGGCCGAGCGCCGTCCGGTCCCAGGCGAGGTCAGGCTCGGCATAATGCCCGGTGCCGGGGTAATGCGACATGCCGCCGCTCGCCAGCACCGCCGTCTTGAGCCCCAAGGCACCGACGATCCGCGCCACTGCCTGGCCAAAGCCGTAGCAGCGCTCGGTCGTCGGCTGCGGCGGCAGATAGGCGTTGACGTAGATCGGCAGCACCGGGTCGGCAATGCCGAGATGGGTCAGCGGGATGCCCAGCGCATAGTCGATCTTGGCGACGCTGGTAAACGCCGGGTCAAAACCCTGGGCGTACAGGCGGCGCACGACCTCGAAGCCGATTTCGCCTGGCACTTGCCAGCGAAATTGCCGGCCCGCAAAGCTGCCCGTGGCCTCGTCGCCGACATGCACCGTAAACGGCGGTGCAGCCGTATGGAAAAATTGCTCGGCATGGTCGTTGGCGAAGACGACCCACAAATCGGGGGCGAGCGCCTTCAGCCGGGTACCGATCTCGGCCGCCGCCGCCTGGACCCGCTCGACGGTCGCGCGGTCCTCGGTTTGCGGCATCGTAAAAAATTGCGGGGCATGGGGCAGCATCGCCCCGCCGATCACGCTTGACATCGCCGCCCTTTCTTCCGATCGATCACCGGTCGATACTATGGCGGCTAACGCCAAGCCCGCGAGCGCCAATATGCCTGCCGAGGAAATGCCCCCGATGCCGCCCGCCGACGATCCAGCGATGGACCGGGCAAGGCCGGATTCGTCCGCGGCACCGCCCGCCGACGCCACGGCGGGCGGGCCGCCGGAGAACGCTGCCGCGCCTGCGTCGGAGGGCGAGCCCGCATTGGGCGGGGAGCCGCACCGTCGTCGTCGGCGGCGTCGGCGCCGGCCGCCGCGCGAGGCGGGTTCCACGGCGTCGGCGCTGTCGGCGGCGGGCGACCCGGCTGCCGAAGCCCACCAGGCGCCCGCCAATGCCGGGGTTTCCGATTCGGGAGCCGGCGACGATGCCGTGAACGCCGGCTCTCCCGCACCTGGAGGAAACGCTGTCTCCGATCGTCCGCCGCGCCGCCGGCGGCGTCGGCGCCGGCCGCCGCCCGGCGGGTTGGGGTCGGCGCCGTTGCGCGGCGGGCTTGGGTCGGCCTTGCCCGCGGTCGATGCGAGCGCGGCGGCCGTCCCCGACGGCAACGGTTCCCCCCGGGAAGGTGCTGCCGAACGCGGCACCGGCGATGCCGAGGGCGACGGCGATGGCATGCCCCGCTCGCCGACGCTGCGCTTGCGGCGGCCGGTGCGCGGCCGGCGCCAGTTGCCGCGGCCGCCGGGCCTGCTGCGCGGAACGGTCGAGAGCGCGATGCCCGGCGGCGCTGCCCCGGCGAGCGACGCCACGACAGGCGCTGTGCGCGCCGAGAACGAATTTCCGCCGCGTCGGCGGCGGCAGCGTCCGGGGCGGCGCACCGGCGAGGGCGCTGCACCAGGCGCGGCATTCACGGGCGAGGCATCGCCACCCGATGCCGACCGGCCGCCGCGCGCTCGCGACCGCAGCCGGCGTCCTGGCGGGGAGCCGCGCGACGGTGCGCCGCAACGGTTCGGCGAGCCGCGGGGCCGCGCCGCGGCGGGTGCACCGCGCGCGCCTGACGCCGCCGCCCCGCGCCGCCGCGACAGTGGCGGCGCCGCGCGCGGCCGAGCCCCGGGCGCTGCCCGGGACGGCCAGCGCGGCCGCGGGCGCGATGCGCCGCCGCGGCGCGTCGAGCAGAAGCTTTACGCTCTCGAAGCAATGGTCGACCGCGGTTTCGAGGATGTGCCCGACGACGCCGAGGACAGCGGCAGCCGCCGGGTCCACTGGACGATCGTCAAGCGCACGGTCGCAGACCAGAAGAGCGGCAAGGCGATGTCGGCGACCTACGTCTTGCAGCGCGACGGCGGCGAGACCGAATTCCCCAATCTCGGGGCCGCCCGCGCCGCCGCTAACAAGACCATCGTCCACCCCGAAAAGCTGACGATGTCAAAGGCCGAGCACGCCGCCGCCAAAAACGCCAAATGACCACACGTCGGCATACGCTTGCGCACATGTTAACCAATTTAACAGGGTAATCAATTCACGGCTCGACTTTCCGGTCAGCATTCGTACTTTGACGGAGCATTCGGGATAATATTAGTGCTTCTCGATTGTCGTGCCCGGACGTGATCCGGGCATCCGCGTCTTGAAGCCGAGATGGTCTCGACCAGGAAGGTCGCTCGCCTTCAGCGCTACCTGGTTGATCCGCGCCATTCGCGTCTCCTATTCGCCGCCCGCGCCATTGTAGGGTGCGTTCACCGTGCCGGTACGGTACTGCGCCGGCTCGAGGATCGCCTCGGTCTTGGTGTCCTTGAACTGGTCGAGGCTGTTGCTCTTGATGTTTTGCCACTGCACT
Source organism: Allostellaceae bacterium (assembly GCA_035570595.1). Lineage (GTDB taxonomy): Bacteria > Pseudomonadota > Alphaproteobacteria > ATCC43930 > CGMCC-115725 > AP-15. Next base: position 5,133 of record DATMLF010000086.1, on the reverse strand, counting down.
TCAAGCACGCGCGGCTTTGACCATTCGCCGTCCTTGCCAAAGGTGATGTCGCCGACGATCGTCTTGAACGGCTGGCTGCGGATGTAGTCGGCGAGCTTCGCTTGGTCGAGCGTCTTCGCACCTTTGATCGCTTCGCCCAGCACCTGCAAATTGGCGTACGCGAACGGCGGCAGATACCAGCCCAACGGGTCGACGCCGGCGGCCGCCGCCTTGGCCTGGTATTCCTTCAGGAAATCGAGGATGCCGGGGAATTGCATCGTCGGCGCCGGAATCCACCAGTCGTAGTCGACGACACCGTTCAGCTTTGGCCCGAACTGCTCCTTCACCGAGGTGTATTGCAGCCCGACCATGCCGCCGCCGAAAAACCGCGTCTTGAGGCCGGCTTCGGTTGCCGCGCGCAGCATGCCGGCCGAGCCCGGCGGGTAGGAGGCGACAAACACCATGTCGGGATTGGTCGCCTGGATCGCGTGCACGATCGGGGTAAAGTCGGGCGTGCCGGGCGGATAGGTCTTGTCATAGACGATCTCGACGCCGTGCTGCTTGGCGAGGTCGCGCACCCCCTCGGAGGCGTTCTTTGGGAACTCGGCGTCCTCCGCCAGCAGCGCCAAGGTCTTCGGCTTTGGGCTCGCCGCCATCGCGACCTCGAAGAACGGTGCCGCAAAGGCATGCTTCGGGTCGGGCCCGGCCGGCAGCATCGAAAAATAGTCCGGGTAATGGAACTCGCTGTTGACCGCGAGCCCGAACAGCCCAAGAAACAGCCGGTTGTGCGAGATCGCGACCGGCATCGCCGGAGCGATCAGGTTGGTGCCATAACCCGAGACGATCAGGTCGACCTTGTCGACATCGAGCAGCTTTGTGTAGATCCCGGGCACCGTCGCCGGGTTGCTCTGGTCGTCGTAATAGACGAGTTTGACCGGCCGGCCCAACAGCCCGCCTTTGGCGTTCACGTCGTCGCGCCAGATCTGCATTGCCAGCAGCGCCGACTTGCCCGCGGCGGCGAGGCCGCCGGTCAGCCCCATGCCAAAGCCGATCGTGATCGGCTCGGCCGCCCGCGCGACGCCCAACGTCAACAGAAATGTCGCGCACAGCCCGGCGGCTGCGCCAACCCGACGCCAGCCGAACACTTCTCCTTGCATCACGTGTTCCTCCCAAATGCTTTTTTCAAATCGTCCGGACGAAACGATCGATGCGATCCGGCCCGTGCACGCGTTCGAGCGCGCCGCTCCGCTCGAGATAATGCAAGTGAGCCAGCGCCTCGCCAAGCGCGAACGCGGTCTGGTGCGCGTCGAGCGGCCGGCGGAACAGCACCGGCAACAAATCGACGGCACTCTGCGGTCGGTCGAGCGCGCCAACGAGTTCTTCGCACCGCATCGCGTGATGCGTCGTCAACTCGTCGATGCGGGCATGCAAGCCGTAAAACGGCAGATTGTGCGACGGCAGCACCAGCACCTCCGGCGGCACCCGTTCGCGCAGCTTGGCGAGCGAGGCAAGGTACTGCCCCAACGGGTCGCCGGCGGGCTCGTGCGGATGCACGCTGACATTGGGCGAGATCCGCGGCAGCACCTGGTCGCCGGCGATCAGGACGCCCAACTCGGCGCAATAGAGGCAGGCGAGCTCCGGCGCGTGGCCCTCGCCGACGACGACCCGCCACTCATGCCCGCCGATCTCGATCGCCATGCCGTCGGCGATGCGGCGAAACGACGGCGGCACCGACGGCACGCCGCGGCGGTAGCCCTTTTCGCGTTCGCCGAACAACTCGCTCGCGGCGGCGTCGAGCCCGGCGCGGCAAGCGAAATCGCGGCGCAATGCCACAAAGTCGTCGCTGCCGCGGCTCATCACCCGGGCATAGAGCCATTCCTTTTCGGTGATCCACAGCGGCGCCGACCACCGCTCGGCGAGCCAGCCCGCGAGCCCGATATGGTCGGGGTGGAAATGGGTGACGACGATCCGCGCCACGGGCCGCCCGCCAAGCTGCTCGGCGAATATCCGTTCCCAGGCGGATTTGGCTTCGGGCATCGCATAGCCGGTGTCGACGATCGTCCAGGCAGGGCCGTCCTCGACCAGCCACAGGTTGATGTGGTCGAGCGCAAACGGCAGCGGCATGCGCAGCCACCGCACCCCCGGCGCAATTTCGCGGGCCTCGCCGGGCCGCGGCGGCGCCGCCACCGGAAACCGCAACGGCCCAAAACTGCCATCCATGACCGGCCTTTCCCCGTATCGCGAATTGACCGGCAAAGTAGGACCGTGCATTAGTGCCGGGCAAGCAACATGCCCGCCGGTCTGGCTTGCCATGGCGGGGGGCAATTCGCGTAGAGGGCGAGGAAGCGGGCATGCGCGACTTTAATGTTCCCGGCCGCTCGGCGGCGATGGCGGCCAACGGAATGGCCGCGACCTCGCAACCGATGGCGACCTTGGCGGCGCTCGACGTGCTGCGCGCCGGCGGGAACGCCGCCGACGCCGCGATTGCGGCGGTGGCGATGCAATGCGTCGTCGAGCCGGAGAGCACCGGGATCGGCGGCGACTGCTTTGTCCTCTATTCGCGCCAGGGCGCGCCGCCGGTGGCGCTGAACGGCTCGGGCCGGGCGCCGGCGAAAGCGACGGTCGAGTGGTATGTCGAGCACGGCATCCGCGAGATCGAGGTGCCCACACCGCACGCCGTGACCGTGCCGGGAGCGGTTGACGCCTGGTGCACTTTCAACCGCGAATACGGCAGCCGGCCGCTCGCCGAGCTGTTGGAGCCGGCGGCGCGCGCCGCCGAGGACGGCTACATCGTCAACCAGCGCGTCGCCGCCGACTGGCTGCGCAACGTCGCGAAGCTGCGCGACCCGGTCACCGCCGCCCTCCTGCTGCCGGGCGGCAAGCCGCCCGCCGCCGGCGACCGCATGCGCAACCCGGCGCTCGCCAAAACCTTGCGGCGCATCGGCCGCGAGGGCCGCGAGGCGTTCTACGACGGCCCGGTCATGCACGAGATCGTCGCCCGCCTCAAATCGCTCGGCGGACTGCACGAGGAGGAGGATTTCGCCTACCAGCGCGCCGACTGGGTCGAGCCGATCACCGCACCCTATCGCGGCTATGATGTCTACGAATGCCCGCCGAACGGCCAGGGTCTCGCGGCGCTGATGATCCTGCGCACCCTCGAAGGCTATGCGCTCGACGGCGATCAGTTCACCGAGGCCGACCGGCTGCACCTGCTGGCCGAGGCCAACAAGGCGGCCTATTGGGTGCGCGACAACTTCATCGGCGATCCGGCGCAGGTGCCGGTCGACATCGCGGGCTTTTTGTCCGAGGGGCGGGCCGAGCGCACCCGGCGCGCGATTCGGCTCGACCAGGCATTGCCCGGCGCGCGCTGGGGCGAAATCGAGCACAAGGACACGGTCTACCTCTGCGTCGTCGACCGCGACGGCAATGCCTGCTCGTTTATCAACTCGCTGTTTTCAAGCTTTGGCAGCGCGATCGTGGCGCCCGAATGCGGCGTCATCCTGCACAACCGCGGCACCGGCTTCCGCACGATCCCCGGTCACCCCAACGCGATCGCGCCGAGAAAGCGCCCGCTGCACACGATCATCCCCGGCATGCTGGTCAAGGACGGCCGCGCGGTGATGCCGTTCGGGGTCATGGGCGGGCATTACCAGGCGATGGGGCACGCGCATTTCCTGCATCGCTTGATCGACCGCGGCATGGACCCGCAGCAGGCGGCCGAGCAGCCGCGCATCCTGGCGCTCAACGGCGAATTGCAGGTCGAGCGCGCGCTTCCCGAGCCGATCGTCGCCGATCTCGCGCGCCGGGGTCATCGGATCGCGGTGCAGGCGGTGCCGCTCGGCGGTTGTCAGGCGATCTGGATCGACCACCAGCGCGGCGTCCTGATCGGGGGCTCCGAGCCGCGCAAGGACGGCCTCGCCCTCGGCTACTAAGCGCCGTGGATTTTCATTGCGAGCGGAGCGACGCAATCTCGGACGCTTGGTGCTCGTCCGATCGGGACTGCCTCGTCGCGTATCGCTCCTTGCACTGGCACGGCGGTATCTGAGCAAAGGCGAGCTATTCCCGATGGTAGGGGTGGCCGGCGAGGATCTGCTGCGCGCGGTAGAGCTGCTCGAGCAGCATGCCGCGCACGAGGCGATGCGGCCAGGTCATCGGCCCTAGCGACAGCGTCGCCGCGGCCCGCTCGAACACGGCGGCTCCGAGCCCCTCGGCGCCGCCGATCGCAAAGGCAATGTCGGGTGAGCGGGCGCGCCATGCCATAAGCCGGTCGGCGAAGTCGCGGCTCGACCATGCGGCCCCGCGCTCGTCGAGGGCGACGAGGCTCGCCCCCGGTGGCAATGCCGCGAGGATCAGCTCGGCCTCGCGCGCTTTCAGTATGTCGGGCGGCAGACGCTGCCGAACGTCGAGCTCGACGACGACAGGCGGCGGCACGATCCTCCCGGCATAAAGCGCCTGCAATTCCCTGAACGGGTCGCTGCGCAGCCGTCCGATCGCCAGGATATGGAGTCCGATCGGCCGCGTCCCGCGCTACTGCCGCGCCAGCTCGGCCTCGGGAAAGTCCGCGCCCCACATCTTTTCGAGATTGTAGTAGGCGCGGATTTCCGGCCGAAAAATATGCACGATCACGTCACCGGCGTCGATCAGCACCCAGTCGCCATGGCCCTTGCCCTCGATCGAAATTCGCGCGCGCCGCGAGAGGGCGGCTTCGAGGTGCTCCGTCAACGCCCCGACCTGCCGGGCCGAACGGCCGCTCGCGACGACCATGTAGTCGGCGATCGTCGTCTTGCCGGCGAGGTCGATCGTGACGACCTCCTCGGCCTTGCCGTCGTCGAGCGTCTTCAACACGAGATCGAGAATTTCCCGCGGCGCCATCAGCGGCGACGGCCTTTGGCGCGGGCGTGAGGGCAGTGCGGTAATCGTGGCCAATTCGGGTTCTTGCTCCGTTGACGGCTTTTCGGGTTCCTTGTTGCGCTCCGACCGCAGCCGCGTCGCCGAGGTCGGATCGAGCCGGGTGTGAAAAAACACCCAGGCCGGCGGCTTTGTCTCAGCCAGCCGGTGGGCCGCGGTCTCCGCCACGCGGTGGCGCGCGAAGCGCTGCGCTGCGGCCCCGGCGAGCGCCCTTTGGGTATAGGAAGGGCGATCGAACACGGCAAT
>DATMLF010000085.1:0-3042 GCA_035570595.1 Allostellaceae bacterium | reverse complement strand
GCCCCGACCTGCAGCCGCGCGCTCTTCGTCGGCCATGTATTGCAAGGAGCCGGCGAGGTCGGTCTGGCGGAACAATTCGCCGGCTTCCGGCACCTTTCCGCCGGGCAGAAAGATCGCCGCCGACGACGGCCAGGCGCGATGGTCGGCCTCGTGCCGCTTCAGGCTCTCGGCCATCAGTGGGTACATCGGGAACCCGTCGCGCGCGAGACGGGTCGCCGCCGCCGCGACCTCGCCAAAGGTCATCGTGCCCCAGCGCTTGAGCGCGGTGATCCAAGCGTCGGGCGCGGCGGGGACGACGGTGCGCAGCACGCCTTTCGGGATCTTGCCGCCGTGCTCGCGCATAAATAACTCGGGGTCGAGCGCCTTTGGCCAGGTGCCGAGCCCGGCCACCGTCACGACCTCCTGTTTGTCGGCGAGGTAGACCATGATCGGTGCCACCCCGGCCACGTCGACAAGGTCGCTCTGCAGCACGCCGAGCGCGATCCCGGCGGCGCACCCGGCATCGATCGCGTTGCCGCCGGCCTCCAGAATCGCGAACCCGGCGATGGCGGCGAGGTAGTGGCCGGCGGCGATCGCATGGCGGGTTGCGGCGATGGTCGGGCGGTGCGCGAACGATGCGGTCATGGCGAGCCCCTCGGCAACGACAGGTCAGCCTCACAGTAGCGCTTGACGGGGCCGCGACAGAAGAGGCGTTGTCGCGATGACGAAGAACTGCGGGTGAAATGTCGCGTGCACACTCGTAGCAACGGTTGCATGCCGTGAGATGGCGGCGCGAGCGGCGCGTCGCGCCCACCGCCGGCGAAGGCAGCCTCTTGGCGCTGGCGCTGTTGGCGCTGGTGGCGGGTGCCGGGTCGGGGCTGGTCGTCGCGGTCTTTCGCCTGGCGTTGGCCGCGGCCGACCGGTGGCGCAACGCGCTCCTTGCCGGCGCCCGTCAGCTTGCGGTTCCGTTCGCGGGCTTCTTGCTCGTCGTCATCGGCAGTGCCGTGGCGGTGGGGCTCGCCGCGTGGCTCGTGCGGCGGTTTTCGCCTTACGCCTCGGGGAGCGGCATCCCGCAAGTCGAGGCGGCGCTGACCGGCGACCTGCCGCCCGCCCCGCCGCGGCTGATCACGGTCAAGTTTGTCGGCGGGCTGTTGGCGATCGGCGCCGGCATGGCGCTGGGGCGCGAGGGGCCGAGCGTGCAGATGGGGGCGGTCGTCGCCGACCTCGTCGGGAAATGGTGCCGCCGCTCGTGGCCGGATCTGCGCACCCTGCTCGCGTCGGGCGCCGGTGCCGGTCTCGCCGTCGCGTTCAACGCGCCGATCGCCGGTGCGGTGTTCGTGCTCGAGGAGCTGGTGCGCCGGCTGGAGACGCGGATCGCGATCGCCGCCCTCGGCGCGTCCTCGACGGCGATCCTGATCTCGCGACTGTTTCTCGGCGACATGCCCGATTTCCAGGTGACGGTCTCGGCGCAGGCCACGACCGCTACCGGCCCGCTGCCTTATGGGCTCGCCGCAACCTGGCCGCTCTATGTGGCGCTCGGCATCGTCGCCGGGGCCGCGGCCGGGCTCTACAACCGCACGATCCTCGGTGCCACGGCGCTCGCGGCGCGGCTCGACCGCCGCTGCCCGGTCGAGATCCAGGCGGCGACGATCGGCGCGCTCGTCGGGATCGTCGGTTGGTTTGCGCCGGGGCTGATCGGCGGCGGCGGCGAGATCACCCAGCGCGTGTTGGCCGGCGGGGCGGCAATCGCGACGATCCCGCTCGCCTTCGCGGTGCGCTTCGGGCTCGGTGCCGCGTCCTATGCCGCGCGCACCCCGGGCGGGTTGTTCGCGCCGCTGCTGGTGCTCGGCGCCCAGCTCGGCCTCGTCTGCGGTGCGCTCGCCCGCGCGGCGTTTCCCGGCCTCGGCATCGAGCCCGAGGCGTTCGCCGTCGTCGGCATGGCGGCGTTCTTTACCGGCGTCGTGCAGGCGCCGGTGACCGGGATCGTGCTTGTCACCGAGATGACCGCGGCGTTCACCACCCTGCTGCCGATGCTGGCGGCGTGCTTTGCCGCGATCGTCACCGCAAACCTGCTGTGCACCCTCCCGATCTACGACGCATTGCGCGAGCGGGTGGCCCGGCAATCGCGGTGAGCGCGACCACCCGTCAGTGGTCCGACGGAAGCGCTTGGTTCCCAAGCGTTCCCGTGATGGGCGCCCCAGATCAATAGGTTGGTGGTGCGATTCAGCCAACGGACGGGAATCATTTGTTGGCATCGCACCACTAGAGGCGCGCTTGATGCTATGCGATAAGTCTGACTTCGCGAAAGCGGCGAGGAGGCGAGCGATGCGCGCGGTCAGGACGGCGGCGGCGACGGCGGCGGTGGCGATATTGTCTTCCGCGGCCGACAGCCTGGCGCAGGCGCGCTATCCCGACATCGACGCCGCCGAAGGCGCGCTGCAAAACGCCCTCGGCAGGCTGCAGAACGCACGCAACGTTTTTGGCGGCTACAAGGCGAATGCCCAGCAGCTGATCAACCAGGCGATCGCCCAGCTCGAAACCGGCAAGCAGTTCGCCGCCGCGCACGGCTATTGACCATCCCCGCGAGGACATCATGCCCGACTACGATCTGGTGATCCGCAACGGCACGGTGGCGACCGCGGCCGACACGATGCAGTGCGACGTCGGGATCAAGGACGGCGTCGTCGCGACCCTCGGCCGCGACCTCGGGCCCGGCACACGCGAGATCGACGCGAGGGCCAAGCTCGTCCTGCCGGGCGGCGTCGACAGCCACTGCCACCTCGAACAGCGCTCGTCGGCCGGGGTCGTGTGCGCCGACGATTTCTACAGCGGCGCGGTGGCGGCGGCGTTTGGCGGCACGACGACGGTGATCCCGTTCGCCGCCCAGCATCGCGGCCAGTCGTTGCGCCAGGCGGTCGAGGACTATCACCAGGCGGCCGGGCCGAAGGCGGTCATCGACTACGCGTTTCATCTGATCATCACCGACCCGACCGAGCAGGTGATGGGCCAGGAGCTGCCGGCCTTGATCCGCGACGGCTACACCTCGTTCAAGGTCTACATGAC
>DATMLF010000084.1:0-40540 GCA_035570595.1 Allostellaceae bacterium | reverse complement strand
TTGTTGTTGAAGGTGCCGGCGTGCTGGAACGCGTCCGGCCGGCGCGGGTCGAACCGCTCCATGATGTCGGGGCGGCCGCCGAACGCGCCAAAGCTCATCCCGCCGCCGAGATATTTGCCCAAGGTCGTCAGGTCGGGGAGGATGCCGTGGGCCTCTTGCAGCCCGCCCGGCGCCAAGCGGGAGGTCATCACCTCGTCGAAGATCAACAAGGCCCCGGTCTCGTCGGCGAGCGCGCGCAGCCCGGCGAGAAAGGCGCGTGCGGCCGGGATGCAGCCGGTGGTCCCTTGCATCGGCTCGACCAGGATCGCGGCGAGCTCGGCGCGGTGTGGGCCGACCAGGGCTTCGACCGCGCCGAGATCGTTGTAGCGCCCGACCAGGTAGTCGAACGGCGCGTTGATCACGCTGCCGTGGCCGCGGAAATAGAAGACGCCGCCGTGATAGCCGCCGCCGAACACCAGGATCTTGGGTCGGCCGGTGATCGCGCGGGCGGCGCTGACCGCCATAAGATTGGCCTCGGTGCCCGAGTTGGTAAAACGCACCAGGTCGATCGACGGGAAGCGGGCGCAGACCGCGGCGGCAAACCGCGCCTCAGCCTCGTTCTGGGCGCCGAAATTGAGCCCGCCGGCCAGCGCCTCTTCGATCGCCCGGCGGATCAGGGGGTGCGAATGGCCATAGATGCCGGCGGTGAACTCGCTCAAGAAATCGGAATATTCGTGGCCGTCGAGGTCCCACAGCCGCGCCCCCTCGCCCTTCGCCATGGTCAGCGGGAACGGGTCGACATGGATCGAGGCGCGGGTGTTGCCGCCCGGCATCGCGGCGCACGCCGAGCGGTGCTGCGCGAGGCTCTTCGGGTTCGCCGCCCGGTATTGCGCCTCGGCCTCGGCCAGTGCCGCGGCAAGATCGATGTTGGCGGCGCGGGTCTGGTTCATCCTGTGCCCTCTTTGGTGCCCAACGGGGCCGCGGCTTCGCGATCCCGTCGCCGAGCGCCAGCCGACGGTCCGGCGGCGATCGGCGAGCCCAAATATACCGCGATTCGAGGCGATCGCGCTTGACGAACCAAGCGTCGCCGGCCGATCTGTCGGGCTCGATGGGATGGCGAGCGTTGACGACGTTTTCGGATCCCAGGTTCTGAACCTATAAAGGGGGACGCGGTCATCGGATCAGCGCCGAGACCTCCGGCTGCTGGCCCATATGGGCGAGCGCGTCGCGCATCGGCGTGCTCGACACCGTGATCAGCCCCTCGAACGGGGTGTCCATCTCGACGATCAGAAAAATGCACGCGGCGAGCGCCGCCGCGCTGAAAAGAAAGCTCGCCATCACCGTGGCGTTGCGCGGCGCGTTGTAGCCGAAGCTGACAAAGATCAAGGTGATCCAGGCGATAAGAATCTCCAGGAACAACGGCTGGATCGAGCTTTCGGCGCGTTCGATCAACACCCAGCGCGTCTTCAGCGCGTCCGCAACCAATGATTCCGCCTCGGAACGCAGCGCCGCGTGCCGCGGGTCGTCCGCCGGCAAGACCAAAACGCTGGTGCGCACGCCGTCGAGCAGCTTTCCGGCATCGGCATCCTCCATCTTGACCGGGGTCGCCTTGTCCGCCGGCCAGTTGTCGGCGAGCGCTCGGTCGGTGTAATGCCGCAGCATGTCGCGCGCGTCGGCGGTTTCCGGGCCGTAGTCGGCGAGCGTCTGGTTCAGCAGGATCAGGGTCGCGGAGAAATGCCGGATTTGCGAGTCGGTGGTGTCGAAGGCGTTCTTGACGCTGGCGATCAACAGCCCCAGCACCAGCGCCGCCAATACCGACAGCATGCCGGTGGCGAGCTTGATCGCGTCGTGCGACTGGGCGGAACGGTGGGGCTCGGGCAGACGGTAGCCGAGCCACATGCCGAGCGCCGCCCCGGCAACCACACAGCATAAAACGGTCGCGGTAATCGTCAGCGAAGACATCGCCGCGACAGTGCGGCAATAACGTTAACTAAACCTCACCGGGAGGTCGATTTATCCGCACCCCTCTCAGCCGGGATAGGCGCGGCGCCCCCGGTCGCGCAGCCACAGCCGCACAAGGTGGCGCTTTTGCGCCGGCTCGGGATAGTCGACAAAAGCGGTGCGGCTGTGCCCCAGCGCGCGGTTGTCGACAAATTGCATCTGGCCCGGCTCGAGGTCGAAGTCGACCGACAGCGCTTCGTCCTCGAAAATGTCGAGCATCGCCGACAGCGCGGCCTCGCCGGCCTCGTCCACCGGTTCGCCGCGGAGCGCATAGCCGCTGTTGATCTGGTGGACGCTGAACCGGGCCTTGAGGTCCGCGCCGCCCTCGAACACCGGGGCGGCAAAGATCGGCCGTTCGCCGGGTCGGAATTCGCGCTGGCGGTCGAACCAGAACGGCTCGTAGAGCCGCGCGAGCCGGTCGGGGAAACGGAAGCGCATCTCGTTAAACGCGCTGTGAAAGCTGATGACCCGGCTGTGGCCGCCGCTCATCGCGCCGCGCAGGCAAAGAAGGCCGACATAGTCGGGCGGGGTGTCGTTGTAGGCGTTGTCGTTGTGAAAGCGAATCTCGATGTTGGTCTTGTCGGGGCGCACGCCCGACCCCGGCAACGCCTCGGCCCCGGTGTCGAGCACATCGTAGATCAACGTGCCGTCGAGCTTCTGCGCCACCGGGCGGGCAATCATGCTCGACAACAGCCAATAGACCGCGGTGGCCTCGGCCGCGTCCATCTCGGCGAGCGGCAGCCGGTCGACGATGGCGAAGCGCACGCCCGACGCCAGCATCGCGCGGGTCCGCGCCATCGCCGCCTGGCACGCTGGCATCGCAAAATCGTGCGGGCCGAGGACGACGGTCGGCAGCGGGTAGGCGCGCAGCTCGTCGACGGTGCGGCGGATTTCGTCGAGACACGCGCCGTCGAGCTCGACGCGCCAGTCCTCCGGGCGGACATCGGCGCGCGCCCAGGCGCTCGGCCCTTCGATCGCGCGGGTCGGGAGCGACAAATCAGGCATGGCTTCTCCAAACGAGGCGCATCCATCCGTCGGCGCCGCCTCGCCGGAGATAGCGCACTCCGCCCCGGTCGAGCAATGCCCCGCACCCGCAATGGCGGTATTCTTCGTCAGACGCCGTTCGCCAGGCCGGGAACCGGGATGCCGCAGGTCTGCAGGATCAGCACGAGGTTGAGCGCCAGGACGAGGACGGTGGCGGCGACCGCGGCGGCCTGGGTTCGCCGGCTGTTGGCGAACTGCCCCATGATGCCGGGGCGGCGGGTGAACCGCAGCAGCGCGACCATCGGCAACGGCAGCGCGACACTCAGCACGATCTGGCTGACGACGAGCGCCGCGGTCGCGTTGACCCCGAGCGCGACGACGACAAAGGCCGGAACCATTGTGACGAGCCGGCGCGCCCAGACCGGGATTGTGAAGCCGACAAACCCTTGCATGATCATCTGCCCGGCCATCGTGCCGACCGCCGAGCTCGACACCCCCGAGGCGAGAAGCGAGATCAGAAACACGCCCGCGGCCGCCGGGCCGAGCAACGGCGCCAAGGTGTGGTAGGCGGTCTCGATCTCGGCGACGTCGCGGTGCCCGGCGTGAAACGCCCCCGCGGCGGTCAGCACCATCGCCATGTTGACGAGGCCGGCGAGCGCGAGCGCCACGACGACCTCGCGATTTGAGGCGCGCACGATCCGCCGTTTTTCACTTTCGTTGCGGGCCGGGATGCGGGCCTGCGTCAGCCCGGAGTGCAAGTAGATCGCGTGCGGCATCACCGTCGCGCCGACGATGCCGACGGCGAGCGCCAGCGCCGCGGGGCCGGCGATCTGCGGCACGACCGAATGCCAGGCCGCCGAGCCCCACGCGACCGGCGCAATAAAGAGCTCGATCAGGTAGCACACACCGATCGTCGCGACGAGGCTGCCGATGATCAGCTCGAGCGGGCGGAAGCCGTTTCGCTGGCACAGCAGGATGCCGTAGACGACCGCCGCGGTCACGAACATCCCGGAAAGCAATGGGATGCCGAGCAGCAGCGACAAGCCGATGGCGCCGCCGAGCAATTCGGCGAGGTCGGTCGCCATCGCCGCGATCTCGCTGACCACCCACATCGCCCAGACCGCGGGACGCGGGAACTGCTCGCGGCAGAGCTCGGCCAGGTTCCGGCCGGTGACGATGCCGAGCTTGGCGGAGAGCGCCTGGAACAGCATCGCGGTCAGGTTGGCGAGCAGCACGACCCATAAGAGGCCGTAGCCGTATCTGGCGCCGGCCTGGATGTTCGTCGCGAAATTTCCCGGGTCCATATAGGCGATCGACGCCACCACGGCTGGGCCGGCGAACGCGGCGTAGCCCCGCCAGTTGCGGCGGCGGCCGTCGAGCAGGTCGCGCGCCGCCTGGACGGTCCATTCGGAGAGCGACGGCCGGCGCGCGAGGCTTTCGGTGGTCATCCAGGACATCTGGCAGCGGTGCGCATCGAGGAAGGGGCCTCATGGTTGCGGGCGGCCGCGCCGAGTTTTCGACGCGCTCCACTTGCACCAACACCGCGGCGGGGAGGACGGCTTCCTCGATGTGCGTTATCGGGCCGCTTTCAGCGCTGAGCCCAAGGCGCCTTTGGCGCATCTTAGCGAAACCATCGCCGAGCTCGGCTGCCCAGCCTTCTCGACAGTCGTTGTTTAGAGAGATTCTAAAGATAAGAGTTACGAAGCTGCCGGCAATGGTGTTCGCTGCCCGGGACCGCGGCGGCGGGGCTATCGAGCCGGTCGCGTGCGGCGCATCCGCGCCTCATAGGCCTTGAGACTGGTGTAGGCGAGACGCAGCAGCGCCCGGTTTTCGGGAGGCACGCCGGCGCTTTCGCCGCGACGGGTCAGGTCGCCGACGATATGGTCGGCCTCGATCGGGTTGGCGTTCTCGATGTCGCGCAGCATCGAGGCGGTCAGGGGCGAGCCGGCGGCGGTCAACAGGCCCCGGGTGCGCTCGATAAACCCGTCCTGCGGCGGAAAGCCGCTGGCCTCGGCGATCCTCCGGCACTCGTCGAGAAGCCCCAGCATCAGCTCCGCCCCGCCGGGCGCCTCGGCGATGTCGCCGATCGCGGCGCGCATCAGGCAGGTGCCGGCGGCGAAGGCCGCGAGAAACACCCATTTCTCCCACATCTCGGAGAGGACGCGCTCGCTTGCCCGGGCCTCGAAGACCGCACCCCGCATCGCCTCGGCAATGGCGTGGACCCGGTGCGAGAGCGCGCCGTCGCGCTCGCCGAACGACAGCTCGTGGCTCCGGTTCAGGTGGACGACCCGGTGCCGGGCGTCGAGCGTCGCCGCGATCACGCACTGGCCGCCGAGCACATGCTCCTCGCCGAAATGCCGGTCCAGAATCTCGAGATGCCGCATGCCGTTCAACAATGGCAGGATCGCGGTGTCGGGTCCGACCGCTGGCGCAAACGACGCAATCGCGTCGTCGAGCGAATAGGCCTTGCAGCTCAACAGCACGAGGTCGGATGGGGCATCGAGGTCGCCCGCCAGCACGGTCGGCGGCGCCGCCACGGTGAAGTCGCCGAATGCGCTGTTGACCACGAGCCCCTCGGCCGCGAGCTCGGCCGCACGGCCGGGCCGCACCAGAAAGGTGACATCCTGACCGGCTTCCAGCAGCCGGCCGCCGAAATAGCCGCCGATAGCGCCGGCGCCGACGACGAGAACGCGCATGAGTTCCACTCCTCGTGAGTTGGGTCGGGTCAGGTCAGTGCGCGTCGGCGGGGGCGGGTTGCGCCGGCGCGACCTTACGCAGCAGCGGGACGAGCAGGGTGGCGACCACAAACGCCACCATGATCGCGCGAAAGGCGTCGGCATAGGCAAGGGTCGAGGCCTCGCGATAGGCGAGATGCCATAGCTGCGACAATGCCGCCGCCTGCCCGGCGACCGGGCCGCCGAGCGCCTCGCCCCAGCGCGCGGTCATGTTGCGCAGCAGCTGCTCCATGCCCCCGTTCGCTGGCGTCAGATGCGAGGCGATGTAAAGGAAATGCAAATTGGTCTGGTTGTTGAGGATGGCGCCGCACACCGCGATCCCGACGGCGCCGCCAAGGTTGCGCATCATGTTGAAGAGCCCGCTCGCATATTTGAGACGATCCGGCGGCAGGCTGCCGAGGCCCAAAGTTACCGCTGGGGCGACCGCGAAGACCTGCGGGAAGCCGCGCAGGATTTGCGGGATGAGCAGCTGGTCGCCGCCCCAGTCGTGAGTGATGTAGCTGAACGACCACATCGCCGCGGCAAAGCTCGCGAGCCCGAACATCATCAGCCATCGGGTGTCGATCTTGCGGGCCAAGATGACGTAGACCGGGACGCCCGCCAACGACGCGGCACCGGTCGAGAAGATCGCGACGCCGGTCTGCCACGCGCTGAACCCGCGCACATAGCCGAGAAACAGCGGCGTCAGGTAGATTGTCGAGAAGATGCCGACCCCGGTGACGAACGACAGAAAGCAGCCGAGCGCGAAGTTACGATCGCGAAGCGCGCGCAAATCGACGACCGGCTGGGCATAGGTCAGGCTGCGCACGACGAACAGGATGCCGGAAATCCCCGCGACCCAGGCGCAGGTCGTGATCGTCCGATCATCGAACCAGTTCCAGCGAGCGCCCTCTTCCAGCACGTATTCGAGGGTGCCCAGCGCCAGCGCCATCAGCGCCATGCCCGGGTAGTCGGCGCCCTTCAGCAACGACAGGTCGGGCCGGTCGATCTTGACCAGGACCGGGACTGCCGCCGCGACCAAGAGGCCCGGCACCAGGTTGACGTAGAACAGCCAATGCCAGTCGAGCGTGTCGGTGATCCAGCCGCCGATCACCGGGCCCAGAACCGGCGCCACCGATGCGATCGTGCCGACCACCGCCGCCGAATAGACCCGGCGCGGTCCGGGGAAATAATAAAACGACGAGGTAAAGACGGTCGGGATCATCGAGGCGCCGAGCATCCCTTGCAGGGCGCGGAAGACGATCATGCTCTCGATGTTCCAGGCAATCCCGCACAGCATGCTGGCGACGGTGAACCCGGCCGCCGAGGCGGCGAACAGCCAGCGCGTCGAGAACACGCGGGTGAGCCAGCCGCTAAGCGGGATCACGATGATCTCGGCGATCAGATAGGCGGTCTGCACCCAGCTGATGTCGTCCTGCGCCGCCGAGAGCCCGCCGCCGATGTCCTGCAGCGACGAGGCGACAATCTGGATGTCGAGCAACGCCACAAACATCCCGACGCACATGACGGCGAACGGGAAAATGCTTGGTGACGCGGGCGGTGCCGCTGCCGGCGCGGACACGGTTGATGCGCTCATCGAACACACTCACTTGATGCGTTGCCGGTGCGGTCGCTTCCGTGAAGGCGCTTCCCAGGAATTCCGAGTTGGCCGTCATTCCGGTGCGCCGGCAAAGCTGGCGAGCCCGGAACCTATGAAAACGGGTGCGACCCGTCGGGGTTTAGCGGCTGCGGGTGTCGACGCTGACCGTCGTCGACAGGCCGGGGCGCAGCCGCCCCAACGTGCCATCATGGTCGTCGATGGCGATGCGGACCGGCACGCGCTGCACGATCTTGGTAAAGTTGCCGGTCGCGTTCTCCGGCGGGATCACGCTGAAGACCGCACCCGTCGCCGGGGCGAGGCTCAGCACCCGGCCGGTGAAGGTGCGACCGGGCAGCACGTCGGCGACAAAGCTCGCCGCTTCGCCAGGGTGCATCGACGCCAGCTGGTCTTCCTTGAAATTCGCGTCCACCCAAAGCGCGTGCGCGGGGACGACCGCCAACAGCGCCGTGCCGACGGTCGTATATGCACCTATTTGGGCGGCGCGATTGCCGACATAGCCGTCGATCGGCGAGCGGATCCGGGTGTAGCCGAGGTTGAGTTGTGCCGCGCGTAGGTCGGCCTGCGCCTCGGCGAGGCTCGCCTGGGCTTCGCTGGTCTCGGTGTCGATGACCGCCAGCTGCTGCTTTGCGGCGGCGAGGCTGGCCGCGCTCGCCCGCATCGCGGCCTCCGCGCTGCGGTCGGCGGCAAACGACTTCTGGTCGGCTTGCGCCGTGCCAAAAGTGGTCAAGGCCAGCGCGTGGTAGCGGGCGGCATCGACGTGCGCAAATGCGGCAGTTGCCTTTTTGGCTGCGAGGTCGTCCTCCGCCTGGGCGATCATCGACTGCTGCAGCGTGTATTTCGCGTGCAGGTTCGCGAGCGCCGCCGTCTCGTTCTGAACGACCGCTTCGGCATGCGCGAGAGCGGCCTTGTAGTCGCGGTCATCGAGCGTGACCACGAGTTCGCCGGCTTTGACGAACTGGTTGTCGCCGACCAGGATCTGCGACACGAAGCCCGCGACGTGCGGCGACAGGGTCGTCACGTTGCCGCCGACATAGGCGTCGTCGGTGGTCTCGGTAAAGCGGCCGACCTCCCACCAGTTCCACCCGTACCACGCGATGGCGGCCGCGGCCAAAAAACCGAGTGCTGCAAGCCCCAAGCGGCGGTCGAACCGAATTCGCGGCCGGGCCGCGATACCACCCAAAGCGTCGGGCGCGAGCTCGCGCGCCGTCGCCCGGTCAAGCGCCTCGGCGCTCATCACTGGACTCCTTCCACAAACGCCCGCCGCCCCGAGGTCGAGAGCTTCTGGCGCGTCGCACCATCGGCGCCGGGGCCGGGGACAACCGAAAAATCGGGACCGGCGATGCGCTCACCGGTGGCGCCGTCGGCAAGCACCGGTTCGACAACGGCGCCGGTGCGCGTGTTGACCAGCTGCACCGAGGCGCCCTCGGGGGCGAAATGGCGGTTGCCCCAAGCCATCATCGCCAGCAGCACCGGCCGGAAATCGCGGCCGCGCTCGGTCAGCAGATACTCGTCGCGCGGTGGATGCTCGCTGTAGCGACGGCGCTCCAGCAAACCGCCTTCGACCAGCGCGTTTAGCCGCCGGGTCAGGATGTTGGGAGCAACCCCGAGGCTTTTCTGGAATTCGTCGAACCGGCGCAACCCGTGAAACGCGTCGCGCAGGATCAGGATCGACCACCACTCGCCGACCCGCTCGAGGCTGCGGGCGACCGGGCAATTCATATTTCCGAAGCTTTTGCGCTGCATCAGGTACCCCCATCACTTTCATGACAGAAGTAACACCTCGTGGGCGACTTTCAAGAGAAAAGTCACGGGAGCGCATCACGCCTGGCGCTGGCGGTCTCGCTCCTCATCCTCGGCGCCGTTAAGGACGCGACGCGCGTTGTTGAACAGGGCCTCGGCCTTGTCGTCGTGGCCGAGCGCGTGCTCGGCGCGGGCAAGGTCGAGCTCGGTGTAGGCGAGGGCAGGGGTGTCTCGCCCGGCGCCTCGCTCCAGCACGTCGATCGCCGTATGCAGCGCTTTTGCCGCGTCGGCCGGGCGGTCGAGGGCGAGATATGCCTGGCCGAGCGTGTGAAAATCCTCCGCGACCAGCGGATGCGCGGCGCCGAGGTGGCCCTGGTCGATCCACGCCGCCTCCTCGATCGCGGGCAGGGCGTCGGAAAAACGCTGCTGGCGCAGATAGGCGTTGCCGAGGCCGGCCAGGTCGCGCGCGGTCGCCAACCGGTCGCCCGCGGCGCGGTCGAGCGCCAGAGCTTGGCGCAGCGCGCGCTCGCCGTCGGCAAAGGCGCCTTCGGCAACCAGCACCTCGCCCTGCACCCGCAACCGGTCGCCGTGCGGGGCGCCGCCGTCCTGCTTGTCGATCGCGATCGCCTGCTCCGCCCAGTTGCGCGCGGCGTCGTCGTCGCCCCTCGCGAGCGCGATCCGCGCCCGGTCGGCCGCCACCGCGGCCAGCGCCGGGCTGGCTTTGCCGAGCCGGTCGCGAAGCACGTCGGCGGCGGCGATCACCAAGGGTTCGGCGTCAAGATAGCGGCGCTGCGCGATGTACAGCCGAGCGAGACCAGCCATCGCCTCGGCCGACGGCACCGACGCGCTGCCGTAGGCGGCAATCGCGATCTTCAGCGCACGGCGGCGCAGCGCGGTCGCCTCGGCAAATTCGCCCTGCTCGAAGCGCAGCTGGGCCAATGGCGCAAGGATCGGCAGCAATTGCGGGGCGCTCCGCCCGAGGCGATGCTCGGCGGTCGCGAGCGAGCGGCTCAGCGCCGCGCTTTGCTCCCCGACCGGCGACGCCCGCGCGCCGGCGTGCAACGCCGTCAGCAAACTCAGCGCTGCGGCAAACCCGGTAATGCCGCGCATCGACGACTCCGTGCCGGTGCGAACCCGGTGTCGGTTGCGATCGAAAAGCGCCGCCGGCCCCTCCGGATCAGGCGACCCGGCCGGTCCTCGCGTCGAGCTTTTGGGGAACGAGCTTGCGATGCAGCTCGAGCAGCATGGGCCGGGTTTCGGCGAGGCCGGCGCTGATCGCCTCCCCGGCAACCGGGGTCAGCGACACCGCCTTGTGCTTTTTTATCGTCTCTTCGGTAAAAAACCCCCAGCGGATCAGGTTGGCGACGCGTTCCTTGATCGCGAGATGCCCGAGCCGCAGCCGGTCCCACATCCGGCTGATGATCTCGTCGATGACCAGCGCCGACGACCCGACGCGATCGTTGCCGTACGCGCTCGCCGACCACAGAAGCATGACAATCGCCCAATACTGGTAGGTAACGAGATGGTCCATCGCGTCTTCGACATGGGCCGGGGTCAACCCTTTTTTCTTGACCACCTGCTCGCTGACCTCCCGCCACTTCCCGTCGCAGACGCCAAAAAAGCGGTATAATTCGCCGATCAGGCTGTCGCCGCATACGATCGACGTCCGATGCGGGTGGCCTTCGTCCCCCACCACGGCGCAAATCTCGTCGATCGTCTCCCGGCAATGCGCGTCAAAGCTGTCGAACAACCGGCTGGTCGGGCCGATCAGGCATCCGGCGGCAGCCGCGCATTCGCGGTTGGCGGCGTCGAAAACCCTGATAAATCCGTCGCGCTCGCAATCCTTGATGCGCTCTATGCAAGTCCTGATGTCGGTGCCGTAGGAGCCGTACAAAGTGCGATGAATGGCCCGGCTCGACACGCCGCCTTCGTCGCCGCACCTGGCCAGGAAAATTACGTGCCAGTGCGCCCGCTTGTTGAGCGCCGGGAAGAACTTATCCCAGATATTATAATATTCGAGCAGGAAGCGGGCGACCACGCGCTCGGGTGAGTTGATCATGCCATAGGCGGACGACATCGCCTTGATCCTGCCAGTCGATCGAGTCTGTCGCAGAGTAGCCGATTTTGACGAAGCGCAACAGGAAACGCGACGGGAACGTTCGGAGATTCGCATCGGGTGTCTGTAACGATGGCCCCTCTGGACTGCGCCGGCGCAAACCATGCTTGACCTTGCCCGGCGGCGATAACAGGGTGGGCAGATCAGCCTCACAAGTGTGTGGACCCGAGCCATGAACGTTGCGGAACAGGCCGACCTGGCCGAGCGCTTTCGCGGCATGCACCACGGGCGGTCCTTGCTGCTGCTGCCCAACGCCTGGGACGCGCTCAGCGCCCGGATTTTCGCGGCCGCGGGGTTTGCGGCGATCGCCACGACCAGCGGCGGCGTGTCGTGGGCCCTCGGCCATGCCGACGGCGAAGCGGCGCCGTGGGACGAGGTCGTGTCCGCGACCCGCCGCATCGTCCGCTCGGTTGCGGTGCCGGTCACCGCCGACATCGAGGCCGGGTTCGGCGACACGCCGGAGGCGGTCGGGAAGTCGGTGCGCGACATCATCGACGCCGGCGCGGTCGGGGTCAACCTGGAGGACGGGACATCGGGCGGGGCGGCGGCGGTGCGCACTCTCGCCGATGCTGCCGAACGCATCCGCGCCGCGCGTGAGGCCGCCCGCGCCGCCGGCGTGCCGATCGTGATCAACGCGCGCACCGATTTATATTTGCGCAATGTCGGCGATCCCGCGACCCGGTTCGACGAGACCGTCGAGCGCGGCAAAGCCTACCTTGCCGCCGGCGCCGACTGCGTCTACCCGATTACTCTGCGCGATCCAGATACGATGGGCCGGCTGGTCAAGGCGTTGGCGGCGCCGGTCAACGTCAATGTGCGCGCCGGGTCGCCGAGCGTCGCCGAGCTCGAGCGCCTCGGCGTCGCGCGCGCCAGCACCGCGAGCCAGATCGCGCTGATGGCCGCGGCGACGATGCGCGACGTCGCCGAGCGGCTGAAGGCGACCGGGAGCTTCGACGCGTTGAACCCGGCGATGACCCAAGCCGACGCGCAGCGCCTGTTCGCCGACCGCTGACCCGCGCGCAGGGTGCCGGCGGCCGATGGCTCAGCCGAGCGCTTGGCGGAGCTGGCGGGCGGCGACGACGAGCAGGGCCAGGTCGACCGCGGCGCTTGCGCGCAACTCGCGAGCAAGCGCGTCGGCGCCGACAAGCTCGGCGGCCCGCGCGCCGGCCCAGGCGGCGACCGGGTCGCCCGCCTGGGCGTGCTCGCTCGCCAGCACGCGTGCGGTGATGTCGGCCTGCAAGACCAACAGGTCGTCGACCGCTGCCTCGACCGCGAGCTTCTGCCATTGCGTTTCCGCCGGGAGCCGGCGTGCCGCGGCGCGCATCTCGTCGAGCGCAAAGCGCACCCCGGCCTCGTAATAAACCCGCGCCGTGCGGTCGAGGGGCTGCGAGGCGCGCTCGGCCAGCTCGGCGATGTCGAGCGCCGGCGCCAGAAACGGCATCCTGCCGATCCGTGCGGCGAGCGCCTCGGGAACCGCGGCGGCGACCAGCCGCGCGCTGCGCTCCTCGGCGATCGCCTGGTCGCGCGGCGGCAGCAAAGTCGCGAGCGACCCGGCGAGGGCGCGGATGGGGGCGGTGAGCCGCCCGCGCTCAGCGGCGAGGTCCAACCGCCGGCGGTGCAACAGCCAGCCCGCCGCGCGCTCGACGACGGTCGCGATCTCGAGCAGCATCTCGGTTTGCAGTTGCGCCGCGACGCGGTTGTCGAGCGCCTCGATCTCGGCCCACAGCCGCGGCAGGTCGAAGATTTCGCGGACAACCAGATAGGCGCGGGCGATGTCGGCCGCCGGCCGCCCGCTGCGCGCGCGCATGTCGCTGACGAAAGCAATGCCGGCGCGGTTGACGAGATCGTTGGTGACGAGGGTCGCGGTGATCTCGCGGCGCAGCGGATGGGTCGGGATTTGCGCGGCGAGCCGCTCGCGCAGCGGCGCCGGGAAATAGCCGCGCAACTCCTCGGCAAGCTCGGGCATGTCCGGCAGGTCGGAAGCGAGGAGGTCGGCGTCGAGCGCCATCTTCGCGTAGGCCAGCAATACCGCGAGCTCGGGGCGCGTCAGGCCGCGGCGGTGCGCCGCCCGGCTCGCCAACTGCTCGTCGTCGGGCAGGAATTCGAGCGCGCGATCGAGCCGGCCCGATTTTTCGAGCTCGCGGATCAGCCGCGCCTGGCGATCGAGCGCCGCGGCGCCGCGCGCTTCGGCGACCGACAGCGCCTCGCCTTGCAGGTAGTTGTCGCGCAGCACCAGTGCGGCGACCTCCTCGGTCATGGCGTGCAGCAGCGGCTCGCGCTCGTCAGCCGGGAATTTTGCGGCGGCGACGGCGCGGTCGATCAGGATCTTCAGGTTGACTTCGTGGTCCGAGGTGTCGACCCCGGCCGAGTTGTCGATTGCGTCGGTGTCGATCCGGCCGCCGGCGCTGGCATACGCGACGCGGCCGCGCTGAGTCACGCCGAGATTGGCGCCTTCGCCGACAACCTTGGCCCGGATCTCGCTGCTGTCGATGCGCGGCGCGTCGTTGGCGCGGTCCCCGACATCGGCATGGCTCTCGTCCGGCGCCTTGACGTAGGTGCCGATCCCGCCGAACCACACCAGGTCGACAGGAGCCGCCAGCAATTTGCGGATCAGCTCAGCCGGGGTCAGCCGGTCGGCCTCGATGCCAAAGACGCGCTTCATCTGGGGGCTGACCGGGACCGATTTGGCGCCCCGCTCGAAGACCGCGCCGCCCGCCGAGATCAGCGCCGGGTCGTAATCGGCCCAGCTCGACCGCGGCAGGCGGAAGAGGCGCTGGCGCTCGGCAAAGCTGCGCACCGGGTCGGGGTCGGGATCGACAAAGACATGGCGATGGTCGAACGCGCCGACGAGGCGCAGACCGCGCGACATCAGCATGCCGTTGCCGAATACGTCGCCCGACATGTCGCCGACGCCGACGGCCGTCAAGTCGCCGGTCGCGATGTCGCGCCCGAGCTCGCGGAAGTGGCGCTTGACGAGCTCCCAGGCGCCCCGGGCGGTGATCCCCATCGTCTTGTGGTCATAGCCTTCCGAGCCGCCGGAAGCGAAGGCGTCGCCGAGCCAGAATCCGTATTCCTCGGAGATCGCGTTCGCGTAATCGGAAAAGGTCGCGGTGCCCTTGTCGGCGGCGACGACGAGATAGGGGTCGTCGGGGTCGTGGCGCACGACATCGGGCGGCGGCGCGACCCGGTGCCCACCAGCGGCGTCGGCGACGATGTTGTCGGTCAGGTCGAGCAGGCCGCGGATCAGGATTTTGTAGCACTCGACGGCCTCGGCGGCGAGCCGGTCGCGGCTTGCGGGCGGCTGCTTGACGACAAACCCGCCTTTCGCCCCGACCGGGACGATGACCGCGTTCTTGACCGTCTGCGCCTTCATCAGCCCAAGGATCTCGGTGCGGAAATCCTCCTTTCGGTCGGACCAGCGGATGCCGCCGCGCGCGACCTTGCCGGCGCGCATATGCACGCCTTCCATGCGCGGGCTGTAGACGTAGACCTCGAACAGCGGGCGCGGCAGCGGCAACAGGTTGAGCTCGCTGCTGGCGAGCTTGACGGCGAGATAGGGTTTCGGCTCGCCCGACGGCGCCGGCTGAAAATAATTGGTCCGCACCGTCTTGAGGACGAGCGTCAGATAGCTGCGCAGGATGCGATCCTGGTCGAGGCTCGCAACGGCGTCGAGGGCATGGTCGATCGCCTGGACTTCGCCCATGACGGCGAGCCCGCGGTCGGCCGGCCCGGCGGTGTCGAAGCGCGTCTCGAAAAGTTTTACGAGCCGGGCGGCGATCTCAGGCTGCGCGGCAAGCGTGTCCTCCATGTAGGACTGGCTGAAGGCGCTCCCCGCTTGGCGGAGCACCTTGGCGTAGAGGCGCAGGACGCTGACCTGCCGCGCCGAGAGGCCGGCGCCGAGGACGAGCCGGTTGAAGCCGTCGTTCTCGACGCGCCCGGTCCACACGGCGAGCAAGGCGTCCTCGAACCGGGTTTTGACCAAGCCGGAATCCGCCGCCGCGGCGGTTTCGCCGTCGAGCTGGAATTCGTGAACCCAGACCGCGTCGCCGTCGACCGCGTCGATACGGAACGGCTCCTCGGCGACGACGCGCAGCCCGAGGTTTTCGAGCATCGGCAGCACGTCGGACAACACGACCGGGTCCGCGGCTCGATAGAGGCGCAGCCCGGTGCGCCCGCTTTCGGCGACGGGATGGAGCGACACTTCGAGCGGCGAGCCCGTGCGCGCCCTTTCGATGCGCGGCAGGTCGGCGATCGCCTGCGCCGGCGTGGTCAACGCCTGGTAGGCGACCGGGAGCGGCTTCAGCCGGCGCAACCGGACGCGCGCCTCGGCCTCGCCGAAAGCGGCTGCCGCTTCCGCCTCGAGGCGATCCGACCAGGTGCGGCCGGCTTCGGCGAGCTTGCGTTCGAGAGCGGCGACATCGACCGGCGGCACCTGGCCGCGGGTGGTGCGGATGATGAAGTGGATGCGCGCCAGGACCGAGACGTCGAGGTGCGTGTAGAACGCCGACAGCTGGCCGGCAAAAGCCTCTTCGAGGATCGCGGCAAAACGCCGGCGAAGATCGCTGTCGTAGCGTTCGCGCGGGGCGAAGACGAGGCACGATACAAAGCGCTCGAGCGGGTCGCGGCGGACAAACAACGCGATGCGCTGGCGTTCCTGGAGATTGAGGATGCCGACGACGGTATCGAGGAGCTCGTCCTCGCTGCCCTGGAACAGCTCGTCGCGCGGCAGGGTGTCGATAATATGCGCGAGCGCCTTGCCGTCGTGGCTCGCGGGCGACAGCCCCGAGCGCTCGACGACATGGCGGACCTTGAGCCGCAGCAGCGGGATCGCGCGCGGGTTGCGGCTGTAGGCGAGCGAGGTGAACAGCCCGAGGAACAGCCGCAGCCCGATCACCCGGCCGCCGGCGTCGAAACGGCGCACGCCGATTGCGTCCATATGCGCCCGGCGGTGGATTGTGGACCGCCGGTTCGATTTGCTGACGACCAGCAGCTCGCGCCGGCGGATGAAGTCCTGCACGTCGGGCGGCAACGACGACAGGTCGCGCAAGCCGTCGAAAATCCGATGCTCGGGGTCGGCGAGGATGCCGAGCGCCGGCCGGGCGGGATCGCCGGAACCGTCGAACAGGTATTCGCGGTAGCCGAGAAAGGTGAAATTGTCGTCGTCGAGCCAGCGCAGGAAATGCTGCGCTTCGGCGAGCTCGTGCGCCGGCACCGGCGGCGCCGGCGGTCCCGGCAGCTCGCTCAGCACCGCGTGCAAGGTCCGGCGCATCGGCTGCCAGTCGTGCACCGCGGCGCGCACATCGGCGAGAACCTTGGACAGCGGCTCGGTCAACGCCGCCAGCCCGGCCGGGTCGGGTTCGCGGGTGATCTCGATCTGCATCCACGATTCGCGCAGGCCGGTCTCGCCGCTTGCGCGGATCCCGTGCAGCCGGCCGGCCGCGTCGCGGTCGACCGAAAGGATCGGGTGGATCACGAGATTGACGACGCGGTCGCCGGCATTGATCGCCGCCGTCGCCGAATCGACCAGAAACGGCATGTCGTCGTTGACGATCTCGACCACCGTATGCGGCGACGCCCAGCCGTCCGCAGCCGCTTCGGGGTTGTAGACCCTGATCTTGGCCTGGCCTGGGCGCCGGCGCCCGGCAAAGCGCCACAACGACAGCGCCGCGCCGCCAAGATCGCGCAGACTGCGCCCGGCGACATCGGCGGGCGGCACGTGCTCGTATAATTTCTCGATCACCGCCGCGGCGAGGTCGTGCTCGGCCAAATCGAGGTTCTCCAAGACGAGCGCGGTCGCCTTGCGAACGAGCTTGGCCTTTTTTGCCTCGCCCGGCGGGCCAGCCTTGTCAGGATGCTTGCCGGCTGGGGTGGGCCTAACTCCGGCCGGAAGTGCGAAATCGATCGTGTCGGTCATCAGCCCTTAAACACTGGTTGCGCGACCGCGTTCGGACAAGTCGCCTGCCATGCGGGGATTGTGGAAAAACGGGTCGAACTCGGCAATGATGGTGCAGCGGTCTTTGCCGTCCCGCGATTGAGTTCGACACTGGCGCTCGGCTGGCACCGGCGCTCGGCTAACATTGGCGCTCGGCACCGATGCGTATTCTGGCTCAGTTCCGCCGAGGCGTCATCTACCTGCTGCCGCTTGGCGTGCTGCTGGTGGCGATCGGCGCGCGGATGGCCGCCCCCGACTTGCTCGACCGCCTGTCGCTGATCGCCTTCGACCTCTACCAGCGGGCGTCGCCGCGCGAGCCGGGGAATTCGCCGATCCGCATCGTCGACATCGACGACAGCAGCCTCATCAGGATCGGCCAGTGGCCGTGGCCGCGCACGGTCGTCGCAAAGCTGGTCGATCGGCTCGCCGCCGCCGGCGCTGCTGTCGTCGCCTTCGACATCGACTTCGCCGAGCCCGACCGCACCTCGCCAAAATTGCTGCTGCCGCTGATCGCACAGAATGGGGTCGGCGCGTCCGACGCCGAAAAGCTGTTGTCGAGCCTGCCGGATCCCGACCAGGCGCTGGCCGCCTCGATGCGAAAAGTCCCGGTGGCGACCGGGTTCATTCTGACCGACCGCGGCGCCGCCCGGCCACCGGCGGAGAAGGCGGGCTTTGCCATGGCCGGGACCGACCCGCTCGGCCATGTCGACGGCTTTACCAGCGTCGTGCCGAACTTGGCGGGGTTGGAGGCCGCCGCCGCGGGCGACGGGTTTTTGAACCAGTATCTCGACTGGGACCACGTCGTGCGCCGCGTGCCGCTGGTCATGACGTTGAACGGCAAGCCCTATCCCTCGCTGGCCGCCGAGGCGTTGCGGCTGGCGCTCGGCGCCTCGACCTACATTCTGCGTGCGGCCGGCGCCAACGGCGAGAGCAACTTTGGCGAGGCCAGCGGCTTGACCGCGATCCGCATCGGCCCGGTGACCGTGCCGACCGATGCCGCGGGCCGGGTGTGGCTGCACTTTGCCCGGCGCGAGCCGGGTGGCACCCTTTCCGCCGCCGACGTGCTCGCCGGCAAGTTCGACCCGGCGCTGGTCGCCGGCCATATCGTGCTGGTCGGAACCTCGGCCGCGGGGGTGATCAACGACCTGCAGGCGACCCCGCTGTCGCGCGCCATGCCCGGCGTCGAGATTCACGCCCAGCTGATCGACGAAATCCTGCAGGGCGATTTTCTGACCCGCCCCGACTGGGCGGTCGGCGCCGAAATCCTGTTCGCGCTGATGGTCGGGGCGGCGCTCATTTTTGTGCTGCCGCGGATCGGCGCGCTGCCCAGCGCCATCCTCGGCGGCGTCTCGGTCGCGGTGGCGCTCGGCGGGTCATGGGCGGCGTTCAAGTACGCGCACCTGCTGCTCGACCCGGTCTACCCGTGGGCGGTGATGACCCTCGTCTACCTGGTCGCGAGCCTGCTCGGCTATCTGCGCACCGAGGCGCGCCAGCGCGAGATCCGCAGCGCGTTTTCGCGATACATGTCGCCGCATTACGTCGAAGAGCTCGCGGCGCACCCCGAAAAGCTTCAGCTCGGCGGGGAGATGCGGGTCATGACGATCATGTTCTGCGACATTCGCGGGTTCACCAGCCTCGCCGAAGGGATGGACGCCCAGACCTTGACGCATTTCATGAACACGTTCTTGTCGCCGATGACCGAGATCATCACCGACGAGAAGGGCACGATCGACAAGTACATCGGCGACTGCATCATGGCGTTCTGGAACGCGCCGCTCGACGATCCGCACCATGCCAAGAACGCGGTACGCGCCGCCCAGCTGATGCGCCGCGAGCTCGTCGAGCTGAACCACATGTGGGCGCAGGAAGCCGCCGCCGCGGGCAAGCCGTTTCGCCCAGTGCAGATCGGCATCGGCCTCAACACAGGCGAATGCTGCGTCGGCAATTTCGGCTCGCAGCAGCATTTCGACTATTCGCTGCTCGGCGACCCGGTCAATCTTGCTTCGCGGCTCGAGGGGCTCGGCAAGGTCTACGGCATTGACCTTGTGATCGGTGAAGAAACCGCCGCGCGCCTCGACGAGGCGGCGCTGGTCGAGGTCGACCTTGTCGCGGTCAAAGGTAAATCACAGGCCGGGCGCGTCTACACGCTGCCGCCGGAACATATCGCCGAGGACGAATTTGCCGACCGCCACTCGGCGCTGTTGCGCGCCTACCGCCGGCAGGATTGGGCGGCGGCGCTGCGGCTGCTCGACGACCGGCTGCTCGCCGCGGCGCGCCACCTGAGGCCGGTTTACGACCTC
Source organism: Allostellaceae bacterium (assembly GCA_035570595.1). Taxonomy (GTDB): domain Bacteria; phylum Pseudomonadota; class Alphaproteobacteria; order ATCC43930; family CGMCC-115725; genus AP-15. The sequence continues at coordinate 21,153 of DATMLF010000084.1, read as the reverse complement.
TACCGGCGGCGCATCGCCCACTTCCAGACCGAAGCGCCGCCGAGCGACTGGGACGGCGTGTTCACCGCCGAGGAAAAGTAAGCGCGCAGCTTCTGCCGCGGGCGCGAAAGAGCGCGGTTCTTAACCACGAAAATCTCAGTTTGTATCATTGCGTAACAAAAATCTGCTTTATTCGGTGCGGTCGTTCGGCGATAATCCACAACACGGGAGAACGCACCGGCATCGGGGATCAAACCCGCCAGGGCGGCCGCCGCCGTCCAAGGAGTTCGCATGGACGTGATGGAGTTTCAGGTGTGCCGGCGCGGCCGCGAGGCGAGATGGGTGGTGACCCTCGGCAACACCGTCTACGGCGCCTATCTCGACAAGGAGCAGGCGTTGCTCGATGCCGTCGACGCCGCCCGCGACGCGCTTCAGGCGGGCCACCAGGCCCAGGTCTGGGTAAGGGAGCGCGCAGCATCGGCGCGCGTGTTCTGACCGGCTTATTCCGACCTCGTTGTCCCATCGCCCTGGAGGCACAGCCGCCGCTATTCCAGCCGCCGCGCCACAGGTCGCCGGTTACGGCATCGGGCGGTTACGGCATTTGGCGCAGCCGTGCCGCGACCGACGGCAGCCCGGCGATGTCGATGCCGTGGCGCGCCGCCTCGGCGATCAGCGCCAACGGGTCGGCGCCCTCGCGCAGGCGGGTCAACGCCCACAGCAAGGTTGAGCGGGTGCCGCTGCGGCAATGCGCCACGACCGGCTTGTCGGCGTCGCGCAACGCCTCGGCAAAGGCGTCGACATCGCCGCGGGTCAGGCTCGCCGCGGTGATCGGGATGTGGCGATAGGCGATGCCGTGGGCCTCGGCAAGCTGGCGCGCCTCGGCCGCCGGCAATTGCCCCGGGTCTTCGCCGTCGGGCCGGTTGTTGACGATCGTGCGCACCCCCGCCTGCGCCAGCGCGTCGATGTCCGCCCGGTCAAGCCGCCCGGCAACACTGAGCCCCGGCGCCAAGGGAAGGAGTTCGGCCGTCATGCTGTCCTCCGCATCTGCGATATCGCAGAATCGCAGCCCCGGCGGTATCGGTCACCCGAAAAATCAGGCGGCGAACTGCGGCTGGCGTTGCATCATGTCGCCGGCGCGGATCCAGAACCGCTCGAGGCGGCGCAACGTGATCGCGGTCGCCTGCAGATCCTCGGCGCCGACGAGCGCCTGGCCCAGCATGTCGGAGTGGCGGCGGTGCATCGCCGTCAACGCCTCGCGCAGCTTGATGCCTTTCTCGGTCAGGCGGACATGCACCGAGCGGCGGTCGTGCGGCGAGCGCTGCTGCACCAGGTAGCCGTTCTCGACCATCTTTTTGACGTTGTAGGAAACGTTCGAGCCGAGATAGCAGCCGCGCAACGTCAGCTCGCCGACCGTCATCTCCATTTCGCCGATGTTGAACAGCATCATGCCTTGCACATTGTTGATGTCGTGAATGCCGAGCCCTTCGAGCTCGAGCTTCACCACCTCGAGAAAATGACGGTGCAGCCGTTCGATCAGCGCGATCGTTTCGAGATAATTGTTGTTCATCGGGGCCTCGCTGTTGGGCGGTCCCCGGCAGATTAGCGCGGGCTTAGTTAAGCCTTCGTTTCAAATTTTAGTTTCCGTCCGAGCGATCCCGCTTGTCGATAAAGCGGTAGACCGCCGAAAAATCGAGCCCGCCGACACCTTCGTCGACAAGCAGCTGGTAGAGCGCCGCCGCCGTGGCGCCGAGCGGGGTCGGCGCCGCCGCGGCACCCGCCGCCTGCTGCGCCAGCCGCAAATCCTTCAGCATCATCGCCGCGGTAAAGCCCGGCTGATAGTCGCGGTTGGCGGGCGAGGACGGCACCGGCCCGGGCACCGGGCAGTAGCCGGTCAATGCCCAGCACTGGCCGGTGGACTTGCTGACGACGTCGAACAAGGTCTGCGGCGCGAGGCCGAGCCGTTGCGCCAAGGTCAGCGCCTCGCACACCCCGATCATCGAGACCGCGAGCAGCATGTTGTTGCAGATCTTGACGACCTGGCCGTTGCCGGCGGGTCCGGTGTGGACGATCGTGCGGCCCATCGCCGCCAGCACCGGCTCGGCGCGGGCGAACGCCGCCGCCTCGCCGCCGACCATGAACGTCAAGGTGGCCGCCGCCGCCCCGGCGGTGCCGCCCGAGACCGGCGCGTCAAGCATGTCGAACCCGGCCTCGCGCGCCGCCGCGGCGACCGCGCGCGCGGCGTCGACATCGATCGTCGAGCAGTCGACGAGCAGGGCGCCCTGGCGCGCCCGCCCCAAGACCCCGCCATTGCCGAGGTAGACCTCGCGCACCTGCGGCCCCGCCGGCAGCATCGTGATCACGACCTCGCCGGCGGCGACGGCTTCGGCGGCACTCGCCGCCGCCCGCCCGCCGGCCGCCGCGAACGCCGCTAGCGCCGACGGCACGATGTCGTAGCCCGTCACCTGATGCCCGGCCTTGACCAGGTTCGCCGCCATCGGCGCGCCCATGTTGCCGAGCCCGATAAAACCGACCGCCGTCATGCCCCGGTTCCCTCCTGCGATGAGACAGCCCGTAGATCCGAGCCGGGCGCGCTCCGATCCCAAAGGACCAGGATACGGGGTCTTCGGCTCAGCCGAAAGGGCGGGAAATCCGAGGGCGGCGGGGCTCACGCCGACAGGCGGGCGGCGACCGATATCAGCGCGTCGAGGCGTTCGGGGGCGTCAAGCAACTCGCGGCTCGAACCGGAAAAGACGACGGCGCCTCGGTCAAGCACGACCGCCCGCCGCGACAGCTCCAACGCCAGCCGCGCGTGCTGCTCGACCAGCAGCAAGGCGAGCTCGTCCTCGCGCCGCAAGCGGTCGAGGCCGGCCAGCAGCGCCTCGACGATCACCGGCGCCAGCCCTTCGAGCGGCTCGTCCATCAACAACAGCGACGGGTTGCCGAGCAATGCCCGGCCGATCGCCAGCATCTGCTGCTCGCCGCCCGAAAGCTCCTTGCCGCGGTGACGGCGGCGCTCGGCGAGTGCCGGAAAAAAATCGTACATCCGGGCCTGCGACCACCGCCCCGGGCGCTCTGCCACGGCGAGATTTTCGGCGACGGTCAGCGACCCGAAGATCTCGCGCTCCTGCGGCACAAAGCCGATGCCGAGCCGCGCCCGCCGAAACGGCGCCAAACCCGCGATCTCATGCCCGGCAAAACGGATCGAGCCGGCGCGCAGTCGAGTGTGCCCCATGATCGTCGCGAGCAAGGTGGTCTTGCCGACCCCGTTGCGCCCGAGCAGCGCCAAGGTGTCGCCGGGCGGCAGCTCGAGCGAAATCCGCTCCAGCACGACGGTTTCGCCATAGCCGGCCGAAACGCCGTCGAGCGCCAAGCCATCCGCGGGGTTCACCGCGGCGTCCGCTCGCCGAGATAGACTTGGCGCACCCGCGGGTCGGCGGCGATGTCGGTGGGCGAGCCCTCGACCAGCACCCGCCCTTGCACCAGCACGGTGATCCGCCGCGCCAGGCGAAACACCAGATCCATGTCGTGCTCGATGATCAGCAGCGCGATGTCGGCGGACAAGCCCTGGACCGCCTCGACGACGCGACCGGTGTCACCCGACGGCACCCCGGCCGCCGGCTCGTCGAGCAGCAGCACCTTGGGCCCGAGGGCGAGCGCGACCGCGATCTCGGTCAGCCGCTGACCCCCATAGGCAAGCGTCGCCACCGGCCGCGACGCTTCCGTCGCCAGCCCGAGGCGCTCGAGCAGCGCATATGCCTCCTCGACCGCGGCGCGGTGCCGTCCGGCGGGCCGCCACATATCGCCGCCGACGCCGCGGCGCTCGCAGACCGCCAGGGTCACGTTTTCAAGCACGCTCAGGCCGCGGAACAGCTGGGTGATCTGAAAGGTGCGCACGAGGCCGCGCTTGACGCGGGCCGCCTGCGAGAGTGCCGTCACGTCGGCGCCGTCGAGCAGGATTTGCCCGGCGCTCGGCGACAACGCCCCGGTCACGAGGTTGACAAAGCTGGTCTTGCCGGCGCCGTTCGGCCCGATCAGCGCGTGGCGGGCACCGCGTTCGAGGCGGAAATCGATCGCGTTCGCGACCGCGAGCGCGCCAAAGCTCTTGCTGAGCTGCCGGGTTTCGAGCGCCGCCGCGGGCTCTCCCGGCGACGACACTATTGATAATACCCGTAGGGGGCATAGCCGGGCGGCGGGCCCTGCGGGCCCTGCGGGCCCTGCGGGCCGGGGTAGCCGTTGTAGGCGGGATATCCGGGAGCGCCGTAGTAGCCGGGAGCCCCGTAGCCATAGCCGTATCCGTAGCCGGAGGGCGGCGGCGGTGTGCTGGCGACGCCGCCAACCGCGCCGACGGCACCGCCGATTGCCGCGCCGACTGCGGCCCCCGGCCCGCCGCCGGCGGCGGCCCCGATCGCCGCCCCGGTCCCGGCGCCCAACAGCCCGCCGCCGACAAAACGTTGCGCGGGGTCATAGGGATTGGTGCAGGCCGACAGGGCCAGCACCAATCCTGAAAACATCGCGCCGGTCGCAATTGCTCGCTTCAAAACTTCATCCTCCACGACGGTTTGGCATCCAGCAAAACGGATTAAAGGCAGCCGCATTCCGCTCCGTCGCAAGGAATAAAGCAGATTGACCCGAAAGCCGGTGCGGCGGCTCCTCCCGATTAAATTTACGGGGTCTCAAAAGCCGCGATCAGCCGTGGCTGTGACTTGCTTTCGGCCAAGTGCTGCTGCGCATCGTACAAATCGATCGCATTCTGCAAATTCAGCCAGAACTGCGCTGTCGTGCCGAGCACGACGGCCATTCGTGTCGCGGTCTCCGCGGTGATACCCGCACGCCCATTTACAATGGCGCTCATGTGCTTGCGCGAGATTCCCACCGCCTCGGCGAATTTGGCGATCGATACGTCATGCGGCGCCAGATACAGCTCGACCAGGATCTCGCCCGGCAAGCTCGGCCGCCTCTTCCTGCGGTCGGTCATTATCCTGCCCTCGTGACGCTGCGGCCGCGTCTCAGTGATAGTCCTCGAAATCGACATCAAGAACGTCGCCCTTGTCACCTTGTTCAAAACGGAATGTGAGGCGCCAGTTGCCGCTCACCGACATCGCAAAGGTGCCGCTACGATTTCCGGTAAGTGCGTGAAAGCCGCGTGCAGTACGCAAATCCTCGACGCAAGTGGCAGCATCTAAAGTATCAAGCATCAGGATCAGCCGTTTGCGATATTCGGCTCCGATGCGATGTGACCGTCCAGTGGAGAAAAGGTCTGCAAGACCTTTGTCGATGAAAGTCTTGATAGACATAGAAGATTTCCATGATTGGGCTGGTGAGGCATTAGAGCTCCTGTGGCAGGGGGTAGGTTTAGAGCGCGACCAAATAGGTTACGCAACCGCATAGGTGACGACGCCGCGGCCGCGTGTCAAGCTGCGCTCGCGCTCGATCCTTGTTTATCGGCGCCGCAACCGATCAAGCAGGCCCAGCACGCCGCCGCGGGCGAAGGTGACGAGCAGAACCATCAGCAGGCCGATCCAGAAATACCAGTAGACCGGCTCGATCGACGAAAAGCGGTCCTGCGCCACCATGTAGAGCGGGACGCCGATAAAGGCGCCGTAGAGCCGCCCGACGCCGCCGATGATCAGCATGATCAGCACCGTGCCCGAGCGCTCGAGGCTCAGCGAGTCGAGCGCGACAAACCCGGTCGTCTGCGCGATCAGCCCGCCCGAAATCCCGGCGAGCGCCGCCGAGATCGTGTAGGCGGTCAACCGCCGCCACACCACCGGCGCGCCGATCGCGTGCATCCGTGCGACATTTTCGCGGATGCCGGTCAGCGAGCGGCCAAACGCCGAATGCACGATCCGCCGCACTGCGAGCCAGCAGAGGAACAGCACCGCGAGACAATAGAAAAACGCGGTGCGGCCATAGAGGCCAAACTCGAAATGGCCAAGGAGCGGCCACATCTGCATGCCCTGCAGCCCGTCGTCGCCGCCGGTGACGCCGCTCGCCTTGTTGGCCGCCTCGCCGAGCAGGGCGGCGACGACCAGCGTCTGCATCAACAGGCTGAGCCCGGTGCTGCGTAGGATCACCAGGCCGCTCAGAAAGCCGACTGCGGCGGCGGCCGCGCCGGCCGCGGCAAGCCCGGTCAGCGGCTCGCCCCAGCCGTGCGCCGCGAGAAGCCCGGCGGTGTAGGCGCCGGTGCCGAAAAACGCCGCCTGGCCCAACGTGACGATGCCGGCGTAGCCGAGCACCAGGTCGGCCGACAAGGCAAAGAGGATCGTCGCCAGGATTTGGGCGGCGAGCGGGAGGTAGCCGGGAAACAGAAAATAGGCTGAGAGTGCCGCTACCCAAGGCAGCGCTTCGTAGGGGCGAAAGCGGTGGCGCCGGGCGAACCCCTCGACCGTCGCGGTAGAGGCGACCGGCGCGGCGACGGCGTCGGCGCCGCGGCCTAGCATCCTGCTAGGCGCGCCCGAACAGACCGCGCGGCCGCCACAGCAAGATCGCCAGCGTCATCGCATAAATCAGAAACGCGCCGAATTGCGGCACCAGATACTTGCAGGCGCTGTCGGCGACGCCGACCAGCAGGGCCGCCAGAAACGGCCCGCGGATGTTGCCGAGCCCGCCGATCGCGACGACGACCAGAAAATAGACGAGGTTGTCGAGCGCGTAGCCGGGGGTGATCGTGATCAGCGCGGCACCAAGCCCGCCGCCGAGTGCCGCGAGCCCGCTGCCGAGCGCAAAGGTCAGGCTGAACAGCCGCGAGGTGTCGATGCCGAGCGACTGCGCCATGCGCAGATTGTCGACCGCGGCGCGGATCTTGGCGCCAAAGCGGCTGCGCTCGATCCCCAGCCACAACGCCGTGACCAGGAGGGCGCCGCAAATGATCAGCAATCCGTCGTAGGCCGGGACCTCGCCAAACCCGAGGCGCACGCCGCCGTTCAAGCCGGGCGGCAGACGCAGCGGCTGCTGCAACGCGCCGCACAGGTACTGCGCCGCCGCCCCCGACATAAAGACGAGCCCCATCGTCAGCAGCACCTGGTCAAGCTCGTCGCCGCCATAGAGCCGGCGGTAGAGGAGCCGCTCGACCGGCAGACTCGCCGCGGCGACCGCCACGGTCGCCAGTGCAAGCGCCGCCGGCAACGGCAGGCCGTGCCGGTTCATCAAGCTCGTCATCACATAGCCGCCCGCCATCGCGAAGACGCCGTGCGCCAGGTTGACAAACCCCATCATCCCCATCGTCACCGACAGGCCGACCGAGATCAGGTACAGCACCATCGCGAACGCGACGCCGTGAAAGCCGATCGAGAAGACCGTGGCGAGCGAGTTCACCCGAGCGGCCTCGCCGCCGGCAACGCGCGGCCCGTGGCGCCGCGCCTCATGCCGGGCGCAGCCACACCGACGTGTCGTGGAAAACCGCACCGCCGCGCGGCACGCCCGGATCGGCGCTGGTCAACAGGTTGATCCCGACGCCTTCCTCGAACGCGTGGTCGGGCCAAACCCCTTCGACCACGACGACGCGGGGCTGCATGCCGTCAAACGCGCGGGCATGGACGACGACGCTGCCCTTGGCGTTGCCGAGGCGCACCCGGTCGCCGTCGGCGAGGCCGAGGCGCGAGAGCGCGGCGCTGTGGAGGAGCGCGGTCGGGCGGCCTTCGCGCGCGACGCCGGACGGCGTGTTGTTAAAGCTCGTGTTCAAGAACGAGCGCGACGGTGCGGCGACGAGGCGGAACGGCCGCTCGGGGTCGCCGTCGTCGGTGACCGCGACATGGTCGGGAAACGCCGGCAGCAGCGCGTGGTCACGGCCGAGCCCGGCCCAGTCGGCGCGAAAGTGGAACTTCTTGTCGGCGTGGCCAAAGCCGTCGAGAAAATGGTCGGTTTCGAATGGCGGGCAGCAGTCGAGCCAGCCGTCGGCGGGGAACTCGGCGACCTCGGGCAGCCGGCTCGCGCGCAAGGTGTGGTCGATCAGTTCGAGCGGGGTCATCGCAAAGCCGGGGTGGTCGGCGCCAAGCCGGCGGGCGAGCGCGCGCACCACATCGTGGTTCGAGCGGCATTCGGCATAGGGCGGCAGGACCGCGCGGCTCATCTGCAGATAGGTGTGAGCGCCGGCGGTGTAGAAATCGTCATGCTCGAGAAAGGTCGTCGCCGGCAATACGATGTCGGCCATCGCCGCGGTCTCGGTCATGAACTGCTCGTGGACGCAGACAAACAGGTCGTCGCGGGCAAAGCCCCGGCGCACAAGGCCGGACTCGGGGGCGACCACCATCGGGTTGGTGTTCTGGACAAAGAGCGCGGCGACCGGCGGCCCGTCGCCAAGGTCGCGGCAGTCGCCGGTCAGCACCGGGCCGATCCGCGACTGGTCGAGGATGCGGGTCGACGGGTCGAGCACGTCGAGCCCTTCGAGGAGGGTGCGGTCGAGCGCCACGAGGCCATGGTTAGACTGCAACGCACCGCCGCCCTCGTATTGCCAGGCCCCGGTCACGGTCGGCAGGCAGGTCACCGCGAAGAGTTGCGCCGAGCCGTTGCGCGAGCGCGAAAAGCCATAGCCGACGCGGATGTAGCTGCGCCTGGTGCGGCCGTAGAGCCGCGCGAAATCGACGATCGCGTCTTCCGGCAAGCCGGTGATCGCCGCCGCCCAGGCCGGGTCGCGCGTCGCGAGGTGCGCTTCGAGGCCCACGGGGTCGTCGGCGTAGCGCGCCATGTAGGCGCGGTCGGCATAGCCCTCCTTGAACAAGACGTGCATGACCGCGCAGGCGAGCGCCCCATCGGTGCCGGGCAGCGGCGCCAGGTGCAGGTCGGCGGCCTCGGCGCTCGCGGTGCGGTAGGGGTCGACCACGACGAGCTTCGCCCCGCGCTCGCGCCGCGCGATCGTGACATGGGTCATCACGTTGACCTGGGTCGAGACCGGGTTGCCGCCCCACACCACGATCAAATCGGATTTGGCGATCTCGCGCCCGTCGACGCCGCGCAGCACTCCGATGCCGGCACGCCAGCCGGTGCCGGTCAGCATGCTGCAGATCGTCAAATCCTCGCGCGAATAGCGCATCGCGTGACGCAGCCGGTTGATGCCGTCGCGCTGCACCAGCCCCATCGTGCCGGAGTAGTAATAGGGCCACACGCTCTCGGAGCCGTGGCGCTGCGCCGCCCGGGTCAGCCGGTCGGCAACCTCGTCGAGCGCGTCGTCCCAGGAAACCGGCGCGAAGGCGGCATGGCCGACCCCCTTGTCCCCGGTCCGGCGCAACGGCTGCGTCAGGCGCTCGGGATGATGCTGGCGTTCGGCGTAGCGCGCGACCTTGGCGCGGACGACACCGTGCGTGTAGGTCTGGCTGCGCGCGCCGCGGATATGCCCGATGCGGTTTCCGTCAATGCGCTCGACCTCGAGCGCGCACGCGCTCGGGCAATCGTGCGGGCAGACGCTGGGCAGGATGTCGAGAGGCACGCGGCGGCTCCGTGTCGGCTTCGCTGCTGAGCGCGCAGCCGCCGCCCCGCAACTTTCCAGCCGGCGCCGACGCTACGCCCGCAACCTAGCGAATGCCTTCCGCCTTGCCCACCCTCTAACACATGTGCGGCCGCCGCCGACGGGCGGCCCGGCCGCCCCTGCCAGCCTCGCGATTGGCGGCCAACGAGCCCGCGCCTCCTCGCAATGACCATGACTGACGCGTTGCCCAGGTGTCATGCGAGCGTAGCGAAGCAATCTCGATCGGCCGCACGCGCATCGAGGCCGACGCTTTGGCCCTGGCAACCCAACGCGCGATCGGCCCCGACCGGCGGCGCCACGCGTGCGGAACCCAACCGTCACGTTAACGTCACGCCCAGCGGGTAGCATCCCAATGCAGTTGGCAATGACGGAGCGGATTATGCCGGTGTCATGGCGAAGCGCGGTTCTGGGCGCAGGTTTGTTGGCCGCCTCGACGGCTCTGTCGGCGTATGCCGACGGCGACTTTGGCGGGCGGGACATCAAGCGGGTGCTGCTGATCAGCATCGACGGCATGCACGCGGTCGATTTCGCGAATTGCACGAGCGGCCTTGCCGGCGTCAACGGCGGCAGCCCCTATTGCCCCAACCTGGCGGCGCTCGGCGAGACCGGGACGACCTACATCGAGGCTGCGACTTCCAAGCCGTCCGACTCGTTCCCCGGGCTGATGGCGCTGGTGACCGGCGGCTCGCCGCGCACCGTGGGCGCGTTCTATGACGTGGCCTACGACCGCTCGCTCGACCCGCCCGCGACGACGACGGGCAACGGCGTCGCCGGGGCGCCGGGCCTTTGCCAAGCCGGGGCGCCCCCGACCGGCACGACCACCGAATTCGACGAGGGCATCGACATCAACAAGCTTCTCCTGAACGGGGGGGCGCCCGCCGGGGTCGACGGGGGCATCGCGTCGATCGACCCGAACAAGCTCGAGCGCGATCCGGCGCACGGCTGCGCCCCGGTCCTTCCGTGGAATTTTGTCCGCACCAACACGATTTTCGGCGTTGTGCACGCCGCCGGCGGCTACACCGCGTGGTCTGACAAGCATCCTTCCTACTCGGCGGTTTCGGGCCCCGGCGACGGGACCAACGTCGACGACTACTATGCGCCCGAAATCAACTCGATCCCGGTCAGCCTGCCGCAGGCCAAGCTGTTGAACTGCAATCCGCTGCCCGACCAGACGGCGGTGTCCGCCAGCAATGCGTGGACCGACAGCTTTGCCAACATCCAGTGCTACGACAGCCTGAAGGTGCAGGCGATCCTCAACGAGATCGACGGCAAGAACCACGGCGGCACGGCGCGGCGGCCGGTCCCCAACGTCTTCGGGATGAATTTCCAGGCGGTCAGCGTCGGCCAAAAGCTGATCGAAAAATCGGTCGGGATGACCGGCGGCTATCTCGACAATACCGGCACGCCAACCGCGGCGCTGCTCGGCGAAATCCAGTTCGCCGACAATTCGATCGGGAAAATGGTCGCCGAGCTCAAAAAGCGTGGGCTCTACCAGTCGACCTTGATCATCATTTCAGCAAAGCACGGCCAGAGCCCGATCGACTCGGCCCGCTATCTGGGCATTTCGACGACGCCGAATGACCCGGTGACGACGTCGCCGGCGACGATCCTCGCAAACCTGCTGCCGTTCTCCGAGTCTCCGGCAAACCCCAACGGGATCGGGCCGACCGAAGACGACGTCTCGCTGATCTGGCTGTCGGATTCGACGCAAACCGCAACCGCGGTCGGAATGTTGGAAAGCCAGTCGCCGGCGACCAGCAACGTCGCCGGGATCGGCGAGATTTTCTCCGGACCGGCGATCGACCAGCTGTTCAACCCGCCCGGGCTGCCGCCGAGCGGCGACCCGCGCACGCCCGACATTCTCGTCACGCCGAACATCGGCGTCACCTATTCGGGAAGCGGCAAGAAGCTCGCCGAGCACGGCGGCTTTGCACACGACGACACGAACGTGATGATGCTGGTCGCCAATCCGTCGATGCCGCCCTGGACGGTGACCAGCGCGGTCGAAACCGATCAAATTGCGCCGACCATCCTTGCCGCGCTGGGGCTCGATCCGGACAAGCTGACCGCGGTGCAAAAAGAGGGCACCCAGGTTCTTCCTGGTCTCGGTCTGGACGCCGGCAAATCGCGTTGATTTGCGTCAGCGCGGCACGCCCCACTTTCGTGGAGCTGCTTGACCCAGTTTGCGGTGCGGTCGAGCGGAGGCAAGCGGCCAAGGGCCTCCGCCCGATCGGTAGTGCTTTAGAGTTTTACGTCGCTGATCTGGAGCGTCGGCTCGATGTCGGTGTAGTTCGGGATGTCCGCCATGAAGGCCTGCGCGTGCGGGCCGAACGCGGCTTGGAACGCCTCGAGCGTGTCGAAATAAAGATGGCCCATTGCGATAAAGGCCGGCCGCGACCCGGGGGCCGCACCCGACAGCCCGTGCTCGACGGCAGCGCCCTTGCACGCCGCCCCCAGCTTCTGCCGAACCATCGGGATGTGGCTGTTGCAGTAGTAGTCCATGTCGAACTTGCTGCTCTCCCGGTTGGGATAAAGGACGCTCACCTTGATCATGTCGGGTCTCCAGTGCGAGCAGGTCGATGTCTAGGCGTCAAGCCAAGGTCAGCAGCCGGCCGTAGCCGGGGATCGGCTCGCGCACGCCGGCGAGGCGCAACGCGTGCCACATCATCGCCGAGGCGCTCGAGATGACGGGTTTGCCGAGGTCGGTTTCGAGCGCCTCCAGCACCGGCAGGGTCGGCATCCCGGTGCCGGTCAGAAACACCGCCTCGGCGGCGGCGCTGTCGACCGCGCGAGCGAGCCGGTAGGCGCGTTCGGCGGTCTCCTCGTAGATGTTGGTCACACCCTTCAGATTGTCGAAATTGACGACCGCGAGCCCGTGCGCCTCGAGATGCGCCTTCCCCTGCAACGTCGTCTCGCGCGAATAGGGCGCGCCGAGCGCCAGCTTGCGCACGCCGAGCCGCTCCAGCGCGCGCAACACCGAGCCGAAGGCGGTGACGACCCGCATGCCCGCCGCCGCTTCGAGGCGGGCGACCAGTGCGGCTTCGCCGTCGCGCCCGAGATGATAGCTCGTCGCGGTGTGCGCCAAGACGACGACATCCGGTTCCACCAGCGCCAGCATCTCGAGGCTTGCGTCGATGTTGTCGATCATCATGCGGTTGCGCTCGGCCTGGCCGTCGAGCGAGCCCGGCGCGCCGCGGGCGATCAGCCGGTTGAAATGCAGCGAAACCCCGGCCGGCGCCAACGCCGTCATCTCCGGCTCGACCGTCGGGTTGCCGGGCGGCACCAGAAACCCGAGCCGCGCGCGCCAGCCGATCATGCCGCGTCCTTCCGTGAACCGGGTCAGCCCATGCCGGAAACCGACACCGGCTCGATCTCGTACATGACGCGCACTTCGCCCGGCTGGCGGAACGGGTAGGTGTCCTTGCCGAGGTACTTCTTGGCGAGCGAGTCGATGTGCGCGTCGGCGCCGTCTTCGCGAGCGGCGGCGACGCGGCCGCGGATCTGGACATAGCGGTAGGGGTTGTCCGGGTCCAGGATCGCGAGCGCGACCGGCGCCCCGGGTTTCAGGTTGCGCGCCTTGACCCGACCCTTGGCGGTGTTCACCCGGAGCTTCCCGCCGGTATAGTCGAACCAAACCGGCGTCACCTGCGGCGTGCCGTCCGGCATCACCGTGGCGAGCTCGGCGAACGCCTTTTTCTGCTGCACGAGATCGAGGTATTTGTCGGGTATCGATGCCATTGGTGGATCTCCCGTTCACAGGGTGCGGTGCGCCCGCGAGCCGCGTTTTTGATGGCCAGTGGCGCGGCCTGTCCAAAACGGCCGGCGGGCGCCACGGTTCCGGCGCCGTCGGAAGCGAGCTAGGCCGGGTAGACGATCGTGCGCAGCATGACACGGCGCTCGGCCGGATCGGAGTCGCCCGCACCCCGGTGCATCGTCGCCCGTTCGTCCCAGATCAAAAGGTCGCCGGGCCGCCAGGAATGGTAATAGGTAAAACGGTCCTGGGTCGCGTGCGCCGCCAATTCCTCGATCAGTTGCCAAGCCTCCTCGCGCTCCATGCCGTCAAAGCCGTGGGTGTGCATCGGGTTGACAAACAGGATCGGCCGCCCGTCGACCGGATGCTCGACAACCGCCGGCCGGCGCTGCTCGGCATATTTCTTGTCGGTGCGGCGCATCTCCTCTTCGGGGTCGTAAAGCCGGGCGCCGGCAGGCCCGTCGGTGCGGCCATGCAGGCCGACAAGGCCAGCGAGCCGGTCCTTCATGTCCGGCGGCAATGCCTGATAGGCGGCGGCCATGTCGGCAAACAGCGTGCCGCCCTTGCTCGACGGCACCTCGAGCGCGTGCAGCATCGCGAGCAACGGCAGCACCTCCTCATAGGTCGAGTCGGTGTGCCAGTCGGTCGCCCGCTTGACGCCGTACCAGTCGATGTTGCCGGCGTCGTCGACATTGCGCACCCAAGACACCTCGGGATGGTCGGGATGACGGTAGCCGACCAGCGAATGCTTGCGCGGCGCCCCAAAGCGGCGGCCGAACGCGGCGATGTCGGCGGCGCCGAGCTGCTGGTCGCGGAACACCAGCACCGGGTGCCGCGCGAAGGCGCCGGCGATCCAGGCAAAGGTGTCGTCGTCGAGCTTCGCCAAGTCGATGCCGAGCGCCTCGCTGCCGAGATGCTCGCCGAGCGGGCGCAGTTGGGGCGTCGCCGTCATGTCAATCCTCCGGGCCAAGCTGGCCACCAGTCCATGCCGGCATCAGTCTGAAGAGCCGCGCCGGCCTTGTACAGATGCGCCGGCCGCAACCGAGGCACGCGCCACGGCGGCGCCGGCATCCGGAATCGTGATCCGGGGCGGGGCGCGGCGCGAACGCTGCCTGGCGGGCGGCAGCAGCGCCTGGCGTGCCGCACCGGCCGCGGTGACCGCGAGCCCGATCGCGAGCACGACCGCCGCCGGGCGCAGGCCGGTCGCCAATGACACGTTGGTTTCGAGGACGCGCAGCAGCGGGGCATGGAAGGCAAGCCGGAAATAGGCGGCCTCGCCGAATGCCGTGGCGATCCCCGCCGCGAGGCTCAGCCCGCCGACCCAGCCGAGCGCCAGATGCCCGCGGCTGGCAAAACGCCACGACAGCAGCCGGTAGCCGAGCAGCCAGCCGAGCAGGCCCGCCATCACGGTCGGCTCCCACAAGACCAGCTTCGACTGAAAGCAGTAGTGGATGACGGCCAGCACCGCGATCGCGTAGACGAGCCGGTGCAGCACTTGCCAGCGCTTGGCGCCGAGACGGCGGATCATGCCGTCGGTCGAGGTTGCGGCCAGCGCCGCGAGGCCGACGAGGGCGGCAAAGCCGATTGTCAAATAGACCCGCAAGGCGATTTCGCTCGCGACCTTTTCGAGGTCGAACGCCTGACTCGCTGTGTAGAGCGTGAAATGGGTCAGCGCGTAAGCGAACGCGCCGACCCCGATCATGCGCCGCACCAGGATCAGCCGCGGCCATTGCAGGACCTGGCGCAACGGCGTCACCGCCAATGCGAGAAAGATCAGCCGGATCGTCCACAACCCGATCTCGTGGATCGCCTCGTTCAGCGGGCGCGCGCCGAGCAGCCCAAAACCATATGCAAATGCCACCCATCCCGCCGGGACGAACAGTGCCATAAAGACGGCGAGCTTCAGCGGCGACAGCCGGCCGCTGTAATCGTTCCACGGAAAGACCATCGGCACGGCCCCGGCGCGGCAAAGCCGCCCCTACATCAGCGGCTTGACGCCGTTTTTCTCGGCGTAGAGCCGGCTCGTCGTCAGGCTGCCGTCGGGATGCTTCAGCGCGATGACGAAAACCGCGACGCCCGGCTTCAAGAGGCTCACGTCGCCGGGGCCGGCGGACAGCACGGGGACGCTGGGGCCGATGCTGTACTCCGACTCTCCGCCCTTGAAGGTGACGTGCAGCACCTCGCCCTCCGGGGCCTTGGTGACCGTGCCGACGGTGGCGTTGGTCATCACGCTGTCGGACGACAGGTCCCAGGCGAATTGCCGGCCGCCGTCCGGGGTCGCCTTGGGGAAGATGCGCACCTCGATCGCGTGGATCTTTCCGTCCTTGTCCTTGATCCCGGTCGAAGCGACAAAATCGCCGGGCTTGATGTCGGCAAGGCTGCGCTTCACCAGCGTCTGGACCGCGACGCCTGGCATGAGCGTCACGGCCGCGACCTGACCGTCGCGCTGTTTGACCGACAAGACCTTGCCGTCGAGGTTTTCCACCGTGCCGCGAATGCGCATCGGCGTTGGCGCGGGCGGGGCTTGGGCGAAAGCGGGGCCCGCCAGCGCCGCGAAGAGGACAAAGGCGAAAATCGAATGCGAACGCATGGTTGCTGCCTCCCCGGCGATTGTTTCGCGGCACGACGGGCCACAGGTGGCGCGAATGCCGCCGGTGCGCACCTCACATTTCGGTGACCGGGCTGTGGCGCGCGCCCGAAGCCGGCGCTAAGGTCGGCTCGCAGCCGATAGCCGACCAGCCCCATCGCCGAAAGTACGCCGCCCCGTGTACGCCGCTCCGCCCGTCAGCAAAAGCGAAGTCCTTGCCCGCGTGCCCGACCGGCTGTGCGCCAGGCAGAATGCGCGGATGCAAAGCGGTGTCGCGCGCGACTGCTTTCTCGAGGGCCCGTCGTTCGAGTCGCGCCGGCAACCTCACCAAGAGCGCGAGACCGGGACACCCCTGTCGGCGCGGCTCGAAACCGCCGGCAAGACGATGTATTCGCATAGGTGGAGCGAACTTGCCCGCACCATAGCCTTCTCCCCGCCGGCGGGGCGAGGGAGCAGAGCGGGCGGGTGGCAGTGAGAGCGAGGAGCAGGGATCGATGGCGGCAGATGCGCAGAACTACTCGCTCGAGGAGATGGACCGGCAGAGCCTGTTCCATCCGGCGACCTCGATCGCCGACCATCTGAAAAACGGGCCGACCATCATCGCCGGCGGCTCCGGGGTCAGGCTCAAGGACCGCCGCGGACACGACCTGATCGACTGCGGCGCCGGGTTGTGGTGCGTCAACGTCGGCTACGGCCGCGCCGAGTTGGGGGCGGCGGCGGCCGAGGCGATGGCCGGTCTCGGCTACTATCACACCTTCTCCTCGTACTCGAACGAGCCGATCATCCGCCTCGCCGACCGCGTGCTGACCCTGTTCCGCGAAAAAGCCGGAGCCGGTCACCTGTCGAAGGCGTTTTTCGGCACGTCCGGCTCGGACGCCAACGACACCAACTTCAAGCTCGTCCGCTACTACAACAACCTGCGCGGGCGGCCGCAGAAAAAGAAGTTCATCTCGCGGCACGGCGCCTATCACGGCCTGACTTACGCCGCCGGCAGCCTGACCGGGATCGAGGCGTTTCACACCGCGTTCGACCTGCCGGTCGCGGGCGTCCTTCATACGTCCTGCCCGCATTTTTATCGCTATGCCGAGGCGGGCGAGGGCGAGGATGCGTTCACCGACCGCATGGTCGCCGACCTCGAAGCGCTGATCGCGCGCGAGGGCGCTGACACGATCGCCGCCTTTATCGCCGAGCCGGTCATGGGGACGGGCGGGGTCCTGGTGCCGCCCAAGGGTTATTTCCCGCGCGTCCAGGAGGTTCTCGCCAGAAACGACATCCTCTTCGTCGTCGACGAGGTCATCACCGGCTTTGGCCGCACCGGCGCGTGGTTCGCGACCGGGCTTTACGGTCTGAAGCCCGACATGGTCACGTTGGCCAAGGGCATCACCAGTGCCTATTTCCCGCTCTCCGCCTCGCTCGTCTCGGAAGAGATGTGGTCGGTGCTGCGCGAGGCCTCGCCAAAATACGGGCCGGTCATGCACGGCTTCACCTATTCGGGCCACCCGGTCGGCGGTGCGGTGGCGATGGCCAACCTCGACATCATCGAGGGCGAGGGGCTGGTCGAAAATTCGGCTGCCATGGGCGGTCATCTCCGCGACCGGTTGCGCCAGAGGATCGGCGGCAATCCCTATATCGGGGACATCCGCGGCGAGGGGCTGATGATCGGGGTCGAGTTCGTCGCCGACAAGAGCGCCCGGCGATTCTTCGACCACGCGGCCCAGCCGCACCGCATCGTCGCCCGCAACGCGTTCGACGAAGGCGTGCTCGTCCGCGCGCTGGGGTTCACCGACACGTGCTCGTTCTCACCGCCGCTGTGCATTGCCGAGGGCGACGTCGACCAGGCGGTCGACCGCTTCGCCCGCGCGCTCGACCGCGCGATGCCCGAACTGCGCCAACTCGCCGGATAGCCGCCGACCAAAAAGGCGGGCGAGCCGTCGGTCGCGGGTTGCGCCGCCGCCGGTCTCGCGAAACAATACGGAAAAATCAGGAGGAAGCCCCTTGGTCGACGATGTTGCCTTGCCTGGCGCCGGCCGGCCGCCGATCACGATTGCCGCGCGCATGGACCGCCTGCCGCAGACCGGCTTCATGCTGCGGTTTATCATCCTGCTGGCACTCGGCGCGTTTTTCGAAGTCTACGACAACGGCTTGACCACCTATATCGCGCCCGGCCTGTTCAAGGCCGGCATCATGGTCGCGACGACCAAGGGGTTCTTTGACGTCCACGGCTTCGCCAGCCTGATCGCCGCCACCTTCGCGGGCATGTTCATCGGCACTCTGCTGTTGAGCCCGCTCTCCGATTATTTCGGGCGGCGGACAATCTTCACGTTCGCGCTGGTCTGGTACTCGCTCGCGACGTTGGTGATGTCGATGCAGTCGACCGATGTCGGACTTGTCGTCTGGCGATTCATCGCCGGGATCGGCATCGGCGTCGAGTTTGTCACGATCGACACGTATCTGTCCGAGATCGTGCCGCGGGAGCGCCGCGGGGCGGCTTTCGCGACGGTCGCGACGGTCAGCCTGTGCGCCTATCCGCTCGCGGCGTTTTTCGCCTTCCTGCTGGTGCCGCGGGTTCCGCTTGGGATCGAGGGTTGGCGCTGGGTGGCGCTGATCGGCGCCGGCGGCGCGGTCATCGCCTGGTGGCTTCGGCTGGGCCTACCCGAATCGCCGCGCTGGCTCGCCCAGCACGGCCGCCACGCCGAAGCCGATCAGGTGGCGCGGATGATCGAGAGCCGGATCGAAGCGGAAACGGGGCGGGTGTTGCCGGCGCCGCAAACCCTCGTGGGCGAGGTCGAGGAGGCCGCGGGATCCTACGCGGAGATATTCCGGCCGCCCTACCTGAAGCGCACGGTGATGCTGGTGATCTTCCAGCTGCTGCAGACGATCGGCTATTACGGGTTTACCAGCTGGGTTCCGACCTTGCTGCTGTCGCAAGGGATCAACATCACTAGGTCGCTCGCCTACACGTTCGTGATCGCGCTGGCGTCTCCGGGAGCCGCACTCGTCGCCACCCAGTTCGCCGACCGCTTCGAGCGCAAATGGCAGATCTGCGGGTCGGCGCTCGCGATCGCTGTCTTCGGCCTTTGCTTCTCGCAGCAGAGGGGCGCCGTCGGGATCGTCGTCTTCGGGCTGCTGATCGCGTTCTCCAACACGATCTTCGCGTATTCGCTGCACGCCTACCAGTCGGAGCTGTACCCGACCCGCATTCGCGCGCGGGCGGTCGGCTTCACCTATTCCTGGAGCCGGTTCAGCACGATCTTCGTCGGCTTTTTCGTCGCCTTTTTCTTGAGGAACTACGGGACGATCGGCGTTTTCCTGTTCATCGCCAGCGCCATGGTCGCGGTCATCGTGGTGATCGCGTCGATGGGCCCGCGCACCACAAACCTGCGCCTCGAGGCGATCTCGCGCTGAGCCGAGAAGCCCCGGCGGCGCTCAAGTGACGCCGGCGGAGAGCGGGGTCGCGGTCGGCTGGGCGGGGAGCGGGTTGGTGTCGGTGCGCGGCACGATCGCCCATTTGGGGTCGGCCGGGATCGCCCCCGGGGTGACCGCCCGGTAGACGTTGGGCACAAACCAGCGCCAGGCCCGCTCCGCCCCGGCGTCGCCGTGGTCGACCGCCATCGCCAGCCCCGACATCGCCCACAGCGGATAGCCGTCGGCTTGCCCGGTCTGGGTCAGCTGGCGCCGGAAATACTGCGGCAGCGCGCCGTAGCCGCTGTTTCCCGAGGCCGGGTACCCGGCGCCGGTCAGAAAGCCCGGATAGAGGGCGGCGCCGATCGCGGCCCAGCTCGGCAGAAAGCCGCCGGGCGGCGCGGTGCAGCCGGGCTTCGAGGCGCTGTAGGGCGGGGCGGTGTTCGTGCAGTTGCTCTCGACCGGCAATTCGTAGGCCGCCAACAGGTCGGGATAGCCCGAATCGTTGATCATCGTGATGACGTACTGGTCGGTCATCTTGCGGATCGGGTCGACGGCAAAGCCCAACTCCTCGGCGCGGCCAAGCGCGTAGTGCAGATACCAGTGGTTCCACGGCGCGGTGAAGGTGCCCACCGCCCCCGGCCGAAAGACCTGCGATTTTTCGTTGTTGACGATGGTGGCGTCCTTGCCGTTCGGGTTGCCGGCGCTTTCCCAGTTGCCGAGCGGCGGCAGCTTGCCCGACAGCGGGCCGCCGTTTGTGCTGTTGAGGACGCCGGTCTTCGCCCCCCAGAGCTTGACAGCCTGGCCGTCATAGGCGGTTCCCGAGATGCCAAAGCTGCCTTCCCAGCGGGCCAGCGCGTCGTTTGTCAGATAGGTGAAGTAGGCCTTTTCGGGGTCGGCGTCGGGGGCGGCGAACGCGGTCTCGGCGCGGTTGCGCAACACCCAGGCAGCACCGCGCAACGCGTCATTGATGCCGCCCTCGGCCCCGGTCGGGCCGCGGCCGGAAGCGCTGTCGGTGTCGGCGCCGTTGTAGAGCGCCGCCGAGAACCCGGCCCACAGGTACATCTCGTTCAGATACCACGGGTCCCCGGTCAGGATGTATTGCGGGTAGAACGGGCTCGGCTGGTGCGACCCGTCAAACGACCACGGCTGGTTTTTGTACGGGCCGACAATGGCGACCGCGTCGTCGCCCTTACAATGTTGAAACGGGGCTCCAACCCCGGTGCAGGTCGAGCTGTAGCGCAACAGCGAGCTCACCAGCGAGGCGCGGTCGGTCAATGACATGGTGTGGCCGAGCCCGGTGCTGGAACCCACGGCATCGGCGCGCGACAGCCGCTTGCCCGCGACGCCCTCGCGGAGGTTGCCCGGAAACGCGCCGGCAAGGTCGGCCAGCCCCAGCGCGACTTGGCGCATCCGCCAGTCGCCGGTGTAGAGCCACAGAACCGACCACTCCGGGTAGGGGGCGAGCTCGGCGCGCGCGCCCGACACCGGCATGCCGCTTTGCCACAGGCCGCGATTCCAGGCGCCGTCGTAAATGTCGTGCGGCAGTCCGGTCCAACGAGCGTATTGGGCGGCGACAGCACTCGCCGGCACGCTAATCGATGGATCGTAATTCGGGATGAAGCGGGTGCTTTCGAGATAGGCGAGGTTGTTGTCGATGTTGACTTGCGGGTTGGGCGTGCCGCCTAGCCAAAAGCTCCTTGACCACGCCGTCAACGCCCAGTGCTGCTTTGGGGCGCCGGACAGGTCGCCGCTGTAGACGACGCTCGGGCTCGTCTGCCCGGCCGAGATCGACAGCTTGTAGGAAAGATCCTCGAGTTCCGCGGTGTTGTCGTTCTCGCCGACCGCGCGCACGAACACCTGGTGCGTCGCGGGCCAGAAGGTCGCGTAAAAGCGCGGGCGCAGCGGGTGGTAGCCGTCGCCAAAGCCGATGTCGTACTTGCGGGTGGCGGTGTCGTCGGCGAGGATCACGGT
>DATMLF010000083.1:0-14543 GCA_035570595.1 Allostellaceae bacterium | reverse complement strand
CGCAACGCCATCTCGCGCTGCTGCTCGCCGCCGGGAACCACCGCGTAGAGCGGCTGGCCGTCCTTGTCGACGGCCCAAGCGCCGGCCCAGTCGTTGGCGCCGACGATGACGCTCGACACCCCGTCGTTGACGTGGTCGTCGACCGGCTCGACCCACAAGGTGCCGACGTTCCAGCGGCCGGGGAACTCGTGCAGCAGGTAAAAGGACTTGGTTAGGACGTGGTCCGGTGGGATCGGCACCAGCGGCGGCATGTTGATCCCGGCGGTCAGCCGGCGCAACCGCTCGGCCGCGATTGCCGCACCGCCGAACGGCCCCGGCGACTGCTCGTCGCCGTCGCGGGTGTCGAACAGGATCGTGCCGCCGGTGTCGAGATAGCGGTTGATGCGCTCGACCGCCTTTGGCGAGGGGGGCGGCTGATCGGCGGTCACCGGCCAGTAGAGCAGCGGGAAAAAGATCAGCTCGTCGCTCTCGATGTCGACGGCGAGCGGGTCGCCGGTCTCGACCGCGGTGCGCCGGGTCAGGGCGTCGCCGAGACCCGACAGGCCGGCACGGCTTTCCTCGTCGACCTCGGCGTTGCCGGTCGCGACATAAGCGAGACGCAATTCCGAGGTCGCGCGCACGACAAAGGCGTCGTCGGCCCGCGCCTGGCCCGGAAAGGTCAGCGCGGCGAGCGCGATTATGCCGGCGGCCCGCGCTGGGCGAGCCCGCAACAGCCCGCGCAGCCAATAGGCGATCAACAAGTCGGCGAGGGCCAGCAGCAGCGCCGCCGTCAGCACCGGCGCACGCAAGTCGATTTCGTCGCCGCGCCCGAACGTCGCGCGCTGCGCGTCCGCGGGCAGGCCCGCGATCGGGTTCAACGCGGGTATGCCGGGTGCGAGGTTCAGCGCGCGCCGCGAATCCTCGGTGCCGTAAAAGCCGGGCGGGTGTTGCGGCGACACCGTCGCGGCGGCGAGCTCCCGGCCGGCGAGCGGCCGGGCGGTCGGCGGCGCGCGCTGCAAGCGGCCGTACCCGTCGAGCGTTTCGAGCGGCGGTAGGCTCGCCTCGCTCGCTGCCGTGACACCCTGGCTCATCGCCACGACCCGCCTCAGCATCTGCACGAACAGCCCGGACAGCGCGAGATTGGACCAGTCGGCGTTCGCCGTCGTATGCACCAGCACAACCCAGCCGCGGCCGCGCTTTGCGGCGGTGACAAGCGGGGTCCCGTCGGCGAGCCGCGCCCAGGTCTTGGCGGCAAGGTCGATGTCGGGCTCGGCCAGCACCTGCCGCGACACCGTGACATCGGCGGGGATCGAGAGCCCGGAAAATGGGCTGTTGCGCGCGAACGGCGCGAGCTTCGCCGGCTGCTCCCACGACATCGCGCCGCCGATCGTGCGGCCGCCACGGCGCAGCCGCACCGGCAGCAGGCTGTCGTCCTTTTCAGCGAGGCGCGGGCCGGCAAAGCGCAACAGCATGCCGCCCGCCTCGACCCATTTTTCGATCGCCTCGGCGTCCGCGGGCGAATCCGGGTTCGAATCGGCAAAGACCAGAACCGCCAGCTGGCGCTTCAACAAATCGGCCGCGTGACCGCGCCGGATCTCGGTGAACGGCGCCAGCGCGCGTTCGAGGTAAAACGTTTCGCTGAGCAGCGGCTGACCCCCGGGGTTCGGCGGCGCCGCGATCCCAACCGGGCGGCGGCGCCAGCGCTCGTCGACGAGCAAGACCGCGCCCGCGGATTGCCCGTCTTCGACCTCGACCCGCGCCGCCTGGTTGCGCAGCTCGTTCGGCATGACGAGCCGCACCTCGGCGGACGCCGCGCCGGGCTCGATCGTCGCGCTCTGGCGCGCCAGGAAACGGCCGTCGGCGCCGCTCGCCCTGATCTCGTACAAGCGCGGGCCCGCCGTCGGCAGCGAGCGCAGCACGACGGTCAAATCCTTCGCCTCACGGTCCCCGGGCGCCAGCAGAACGGGCGCCCCGTCGGGCCCGGCGGTCAGCGTCTCGAGGCTGCCGCGGTCGTCGAGGTGGGCGGCAAGCGCCTTGGCGCCGCCGCCGTCGTCCACGCCGTCGCTGAGCCAGATCGCGGCGTTGGCGCCGGGCAGCGACAGCTTTTGCAGCCGCGCCAACGCCGCCCGCCGGTCGGTCGGCCACGGCTTTGGCTGTAAGGCGTCGACCGCCGCGCGCGCATCGACGGCGCGGATCGGCGCCAGCGCCCGCATTGCCGTGTCGCCGCCGGGCTCCGCGGTGGTGACGAGCACGACCTGCCGGTCCTCGCGTTCGGCCTCGGCCAGCAGGCCGCGCAGCGCCGCCTGGCGCGCGGGCCAGTCGTGCGCCGCCGCCCAACCGTCGTCGACGACCAGGATCAACGGGCCGGTCCCGGGCAGCTGGTCCTGCGGGTTGAGCAGCGGATGGGCGGCCCCGAGGATGACCAGCGCCGCGATCGCCATCCGCAGCAGGATCAGCCACAAGGGAGTGCGCGCCGGCGTGACTTCGCGCGGCACCAGCCCCAACAACAGCCGCACCGCCGGAAAGGTAATGCGGCGCGGCGCCGGCGGCGTCACCCGCAAGAGCCACCAGACGATCGGCAGGCCGGCGAGCGCGGTCAGCAGCCACGGCGAAGCGAAAGCGAGCGACCCGAGCGCCAGCATCGGTCAGCCTGCCTCGTGCCCCAATGCCGCTGCCAGCGTCACAAGCGTCGATCCCTTATCGCCGCCGATCGCCCGACAGCGCCGCATAAAGCGCGAGCAGCGCCGCCGCGGGCGCGCGGTCGGTGCGGTGCGAGCCAAAGCCCCAGCCGATCCGGCCGGCGAGCGCGGCGAGTCCCTGGCGGTGTTCGCGGAAGCGGTCCGAATATTCCTCGCGAATGCTCTCGACGCGGCCGACTAGGATCTCTTCGCGCTCCTCCACCCCGGCAAACCGGACGCGGCCGTCGAACGGCAGGTCCTCCTCGGCCGGGTCGACGATCTGCAGCAGGTGGCCCTTGAGCCCGATCCCCGCAAACCGGGCAAGCGCCGCCTCGACACGGTCGAGCGGCGACAGGAAGTCGCCGACCAGCACGAGCATTCCGGCGCGCGGCAGCGGTTCGAAGGCGGGCAGGCTCGCCCGGTCGGCCGCGTCGCGGGCGAGGATTTCGAGAACTCGCGACAGGGCGATCCGCCCGCTCGCCGGCGCGATCCCGCTGCCCAGCATCGTCAGGCGCTCGCCGCCGCGGACGAGCAGGCTCGCGAGGGCGACCAGCAGCAGTTCCCCCCGCGCGCGCTTGGTGGGCCAGTCGCCGCCGGCGACGTATTCGGCGGAGCTGTAGTCCATCGAGGCCGAGGCGTCGCGCCACAGCCATAGGCTCTGGGCGGCTTCCCACTCGGTTTCGCGCACATAGAGGTGTTGCGACTTGGCGCTTTCGCGCCAATCGATCCGGCTTGCCGCGTCGCCCGGCTCGTATTGGCGAAATTGCCAGAAGGCTTCGCCCTGTCCGACGCGCCGGCGCCCGTGCACGCCTTGCGCGACGGTGGCGGCGACCCGCTCGGCGGCCACCAGCAGCGGCGGAAATGCGGCCGCCGCCGCTTCGGCGCGGCTGCGCAGCGCGGCCGGCGGCGTGCCGCGGCGCGCGATGCGGGCGGCAAACGAGCGCGCTCCCGCGCTGTTCACCGGAACGGCGCCGAAATGTGTTCGATCACCCGCGCCACCGTGACACCCTCGGCGCGGCCGGCGAAGCTGACCGCCATGCGATGCTGCAGCACCGGCGGCGCCAGCGCCACCACATCGTCGACCGACGGGCTGTAGCGGCCGTCGATCAGCGCCCGCGCACGGCAGGCGAGCATCAGCGCCTGGCTCGCCCGCGGCCCCGGCCCCCACGAGACAAAGCGCGTCACCGGGTCGGCGGCGGCGTCCGGCCGGCCCGAGCGCACCAGGGCGAGGATCGCCTCGACGACGCTCTCCCCGACCGGGATGCGGCGAACGAGGCGTTGCGCCGCCGTCAGCTCGTCGACGCTCATCGCCGGGCGCGGCCGGCCGTCGGCGAGGCCTGTGGTCGCAATCAGCATCTCGCGTTCGGCGGCATGGTCGGGGTAGTCGACGTCGATCTGCATCAAAAAGCGGTCGAGCTGAGCCTCGGGCAACGGATAGGTCCCCTCTTGCTCGAGCGGGTTCTGGGTCGCCAGCACGTGAAACGGGCGCGGCAGCGGGTGGTATTGGCCGGCGATCGAGACGCGCCCCTCCTGCATCGCCTGCAACAGCGCCGACTGGGTGCGCGGGCTCGCCCGGTTGATCTCGTCGGCCATCAGCAGCTGGCAAAACACCGGACCGCGGATAAAGCGAAAAGACCGCTTCCCGGTCTCGCTTTCCTCGAGCACCTCCGAACCCAAAATATCCGCCGGCATCAGGTCGGGGGTGCATTGAATGCGCTTTTCGTCAAGCCCGAGGATCGTGCCCAACGTCTCGACCAGCCGGGTCTTGGCGAGGCCCGGAACCCCGATCAACAGCGCGTGGCCGCCGCACAACAGGGTGATCAGGGCTTGCTCGACCACCTCACGCTGACCAAAGATGACCTCGCCGATGCGGGCGCGCACCAGGCTGAGGCTGCGGCCGAGCGTCTCGACCTCGGCGACGAGGTCGGCTGGGGCGATGTTGACCGATGCGGAGGAAGACAACAGCGGCGATCCTCTTGCAGATGCTACGACAGGCGCGACCCTGATGGAAAATACCGGCTCCGGCAATTCTCCGTCGATCCCGCCCACGGGCGGGAAGCGGCCGCCTGCCGACCGCGGCGACCTCGACATGCGGATCGCCCGCGACGGAACCTGGCATTATCGCGGCTCGCCGATCAGCCGGCAGCCGCTCGTCAAGCTCTTCGCCTCCGTGTTGCGCCGCGAGCCGGACGGCTCCTACTGGCTCGTGACCCCGGCCGAGCGCGGCCGCGTCGAGGTCGAAGATGCTCCCTTTGTCGCCGTGGAACTGAACGTAAGCGGCAAAGGCCACAAGCAGCAACTGATCTTCCGGACCAATCTGGACGATATTGTGACAGCGGGTCCCGACAATCCGCTGCGCATCGAGACGGCGGCGAGCGGCGAGCCCGCGCCTTATATCCTGGTGCGCCGCCGGCTGGAGGCGCGGCTGGCGCGGCCGGTCTTTTACGAGCTGGTCGAGCTTGGCGGCGAAGCCGTGGTCGACGGGACGGCGCAGTTCGGCGTGTGGAGCAACGGCGTCTTCTTTCGGCTCGGCGATCCGGGCGAGGATTGGCAATAGGGCCGGGACTGGCGACGCAAGCAGGACCGGCGACGCAAGCAGGACTGGCGACGCAAGCAGAACTGGCGACGCAAGCAAAAGGGGCGAGGGATGGGCCGCTGATGGACGAATGGGAAGATCGGTCAAAGCCGCTCGGCCGCGACTGGGTGAAGGCGCGCTTTGCGCGGCTTGGCCGGCCCGGGCGGCGGGGGTTTGGCGGGGCCGCCGACGCGGCCGAGGCGGCGGCGCTGCGCCGGGCGACCCGCGGCGACCACGACCTTAACCCCGGCATGACCCCGCCCAGCATCGAGTTGCGGCCGGCCGCCGTGCTGGTGCCGCTCGTCGACCGTCCCGAGGGCATGACGGTGCTGTTGACCCAGCGCACCGCGCATCTGACCGCGCACGCCGGCCAGATCGCGTTTCCGGGCGGTCGGGTCGAGCCGGCGGACCGCGATGCCGCGGACGCGGCGCTGCGCGAGACCGAGGAGGAGATCGGGCTGAGCCGCGAGCGGGTGAGCCTGGTCGGCCGGCTCGACACGTATGTGACCGGCACCGGGTTCGAGATCACGCCGGTCGTCGCCATCGTCGCCGCCCCGTTCGCGCTGACCGTCGATCCGTTCGAGGTCGCGGACGTGTTCGAGGTGCCGCTGGCTTTTGTGCTCGACCCCGGCAACCACCGCCGCACTGAGCGCGTGTTCGAGGAGCGCCGCCGGGTGTTCTTTGTGCTGCCCTACGAGAACCGCAACATTTGGGGCGCCACCGCGGGCATGCTGGTCAATCTGGCCGAGGTGCTCGCCGGCTGAGCGAAGTATGGCCCGGATCATCATCACGATCGTCCTGCCGATGCTGTTGCCGACGGCGCTCTATCTGCTGTGGGTCGCGACGCTCGGCGCGTCGCGCGACGGCGGTGCGGCGGCCTGGACGTCGGTGCCGTGGGTGTGGCTGGCGGGCGCCGGCGTGCTGCTGCTGGCAATCGTGCTGCTGGTGGTCACGGTCGGCTTTGGCACGCCGCAGCAAGGCGGGGTCTATGTCGCGCCGCGCTATGTAAACGGGCGGATCGTGCCTGGTCATTTCGAGGCGAGGGCGCCGCGATAACGCGCCATGCCGGGCGCGGTTTGGGTCGGGGCCGGGCAGGCCTAGCCGGTAGTCAGGCGCCGCTCTCTCTCGCCTTGGCTCGGGCGGCGCGCAGGATGTTGCGATAGGTGCCGTCGAACACGGTGTCGGTCGACGACGTCCAAGCCGAGTCCTTGCCGAGCGTGTCGCGACTGGCGTGAATGCGGCGATAGCGCATTTCGCGCTCGGCGGCCTCCTCCTCGTCCATCGCCACCAGCTCGAACTGGGCTTCCGCCGGCAGCAGCAGGATCTGCATGAACGGCTCGCCCGGGCGGAAGATGTGGGTGCGGCCCTCGGGCGGCGCCTTGAACACGACAAACGAGATCATCGGCCACCAGCTCGTGCGCAGCAGGGCAGGCACCGCAATCGGCACGTCGTCGGCAGCCGAGGTGTAGAAGCGCGGATGCGGCTCGGTGCGGATCGCCATGTCGTCCGCAACCTTCAGGTCGAGCAGCAGCTGATAGGTGTAGTAATCGTCGCCAAACGGCCGGAAGGGCGGCCAGTTTACGCCGGTCTCCGGGTCGGGGCCAAATTCGCCGTCGAGCACCACCTGCCCGCCGCGCCTGGTGACGCGCAGCTCGTTGTCGAACGGGTAGAACAGCTCGATGCCGTATTGCGCGCCTTCGTTGAACGGCATGCAGTGCCAGGCATATTCGTGCGAGCCGTCGCGGCGCGGCTCCGGCTGGCCGCCCCACCCCGGCACCTCGAGCTTGGTGCGGCGCGGCGCCAGGCGCGGTTCGAACAGTCGGTATTTGACGGTTTGCATGGGGGCCTCGATCGTCGAGCCGAAGCACAAGCACGGGTGGTCGGAAGGCCGGCCGGTCGCGAGCGGAACGTCCGGACCGGCAAGGCGGTTCCCGCGCTGGCGCCCGGCTGCGCGCTAGGCAGCCCCCGCGGGTTGAGGGTGTGCGGCGGGTTGCGGCTCGCGCAGATGGCAGGCGACGTGGTGACCGGGAAACACTTCGCGCATTTGCGGCTCCTCGCTGGAGCAGCGGGCGAACGCGTAGGGGCAGCGCGTGTGAAAGCGGCAGCCCGAGGGCGGGTTGATCGGGCTCGGCACGTCGCCGTTCAGGATGATGCGCTGTTTCGGGGCCTCCGGGTCGGGGATCGGCACCGCCGACAGCAATGCCTCGGTGTAGGGGTGCTGCGGGCGGGTGAACAGCGCTGTCTTGTCGGCAAGCTCGACGATCTTGCCCAGATACATGACCGCGATGCGGTGGCTGATGTGCTCGACGACGGCGAGATCGTGCGCGACAAACAGGTAGGAGAGGCCGAACTCCTGCTGCAGGTCGCCCAACAAGTTGATGACCTGCGCCTGCACCGACACGTCGAGCGCCGAGACCGGCTCGTCGCAGACGATCAGGCTCGGCCGCAATGCGAGCGCGCGGGCGATGCCGATGCGCTGGCGTTGGCCGCCAGAAAATTCGTGCGGGTAGCGGGCGAGCGCGTCGGCGCGCAGCCCGACCTTCAGCGCCAGGTCGGCAACCCGGTCGTCGAGCGCCGGCCCGCCGGAAACCCCGAAATTGACGAGCGGCTCGGCGATGATGTCGCGGACCGAAAGGCGCGGGTTCAGCGACGAATAGGGGTCCTGGAACACGACCTGCAGCTGGCGGCGCCACGGCCGCATCGCGTGACGCGACAAGCCGTCGATGCGCTTGCCGTGGACCCGGATCTCGCCGGAGGTCGGCTCGATCAGCTTGAGGATCGCCTTACCGGCGGTCGACTTGCCGCAGCCGCTCTCGCCGACAAGCCCCAAGGTCTCGCCCGCTTTGATGTCGAACGAGATGCCGTCAACCGCGTGAACCTGGCCGACCGTGCGCTGCAACAGCCCCTTTCTGACCGGGAAATGCTTGACCAGTCGCCGGACCGATAAAAGGGGAGCCGCGGGTTGCGTATCGACCGCCGCGCCCGGCCACGCCGTCGCTTGCGCGGCCGCGAATGGGAGCGGGGGAGGGGCGATTTCGCTCACGCCGCTGCCGCGACCCGCTCGGCGTGAAAGCACGCCGCGAAGTGGCCCGGCTCCTTCTCCTCGAAACCCGGCACCTCGCGGCGGCAGACATCGGTCGCAAAACCGCAGCGCGGCGCAAACGGGCAGCCCGGGATCGCCTCTTTCAGGGACGGCACGGTGCCGGGGATCTCGGCGAGCCGCGGCGCGCGCGCGGCCGTGGGGGCGGCGCCGAGCCGCGGCATCGAGTGTAACAATCCGCTGGTGTAGGGGTGGAGCGGGCGGCGGAACAGCGCGCCGACCGTTGCCTCCTCGGCCTTGCGGCCGGCATACATGACGACGACGCGCTGCGCCATTTCGGCGACGACGCCGAGGTCGTGGGTGATCAACAGGATCGCCGTGTCGATCTGCTGCTTCAATTCGCGCATCAAATCGAGGATCTGCGCCTGGATCGTCACGTCGAGCGCGGTCGTCGGCTCGTCAGCAATCAAGAGTTTCGGGTTGCACGCAAGCGCCATCGCGATCATGACCCGCTGGCGCATGCCGCCCGACAGCTGGTGGGGATATTCGCCGACTCGCCGCTCGGCCTCCGGAATGTGGACGAGGCGAAGCATGTCGATCGCTTTGGCGAGCGCCGCCCTACGACCCAGCCCTTGATGCAGAACCAAGGTCTCGGCGATCTGCCGGCCGACCGTCAGCACCGGGTTCAGCGAGGTCATCGGCTCCTGGAAGATCATCGAGATGTCGTTGCCGCGGACCGCGCGCATCTCGGCTTCGCTCAGGCGCAAAAGATCGCGGCCGCCTAAGCGGATCGAGCCGGAGACGACCCGCCCCGGCGGCGACGGGATCAGCCGCAGCACCGACAGCGCGGTCACACTCTTGCCGCAGCCGCTCTCGCCGACGACGGCGAGGGTTTCGCCGGGGTAGACCCGGAACGAGACGCCGTCGACGGCGCGCACCACGCCGTCGCGGGTGAAGAACCAGGTCCTCAGATCGGCGATGTCGAGGATCGGCTCGACCGCGGCCGCCGGCGACTTGGTGATGGTCGCGACATAGCCCGCCATGGTGTCGCCCATGCGCGCCTCACATCCGCCGGGCGAGGCGCGGGTCGAGCGCGTCGCGCAGCCCGTCGCCCAGCAGATTGATCGCCAGCACGGTCAGCGACAAAAACGCCCCAGGGAACAGCACGATGTAATAGGCGACCTGAAACAGGCTGCGGCCTTCGGCCATGATGTTGCCCCAGCTCGGGATGTTGGGCGGCGTGCCGGCGCCGAGAAAGGACAGGATCGCCTCGACGATCATCGCCGAGGCGGCGACATAGGTGGCCTGCACCAGCAGCGGCGGCAGCGTGTTCGGCACGATGTGGCGCCACAGGATGCGCGGCAGGCTCGTGCCGCTGGCGCGGGCTGCCTCGACAAACGGCAGGTCGCGCAAGGTGAGCACGATGCCGCGCACCAGCCGCGTGACCCGCGGCACCTCGGCGACGGCGATCGCGAAGACGACGTTTTGCAGGCTCGCGCGGGTCAGCGCCATCAGCGCGATCGCGATCAGCACCGACGGGATCGACATCAGCCCGTCCATGACCCGCATCAGGATCGCGTCGGCCCAGCGGTTGAACCCGGTGACGAGGCCGATCGCCAGGCCAAGCGCGGTGCTCAGCAACGCGACGCTGACGCCGACCGTCAGCGACACCCGCGCGCCGTAGACGGTGCGGCTGTACACGTCGCGGCCGAGCATGTCGGTGCCGAACCAGTTCTGCGCGGACGGCCAATGGAGGCGCTGGATCGGCGACAGCGCTTGCGGGTCGGTGGTGCCGAGATAGGGGGCGAACACCGCCATGACCAACATCAGGCCGAGCAGCACGCCGCCGACGACGATGGTCGGGTGGCGGCGGACATAGTTGCGTACCCCGCGGCGACGCTCGGCCGGGGCAGCGGCGAGGGCAAGATCGCTCGGCGCGACGGTCATCTCGTCGCTTCTTCCTCAGATCCGTCCCGTAATCGTCTTCACCGGGGTTGTCCCGGTGACCCACGCCTTTTCCTGCGGCCGAGACGTGGAGGGCTGGGACAAGCCGGGCCAAGACGTTTCTATCTGAAACGTGACCGTCATACGCGTCCGCCTCTCAATACCGGATGCGAGGGTCGAGAAACGTGTAGCTGAGGTCGACCAGCAGGTTGACCAGCACGTAAGCGGCTGAAAAGATCAGGATGATCCCCTGGATGATCGGATAGTCGCGGCGCAGGATCGCGTCGACGGTCAACCGGCCGAGCCCGGGGATCGCGAACACCGTCTCGGTGACGACGACGCCGGCGATCAGCGAGGCGACGCCGATGCCGATGATCGTTACGATCGGCACCGCGGCATTTTTCAGCGCATGGCCGATCAGCACCTTGTCGCTTGCCAGCCCCTTCGCCTGGGCGGTGCGGATGTAGTCCTGGGCCAGCACGTCGAGCATGCTCGCGCGGGTCATGCGAGCGACGAGCGCGGTGTACACCATCGCCAGCGCCAGGGTCGGCATGACGAGATGCGACAGGAACGGCCCGAGCCCGCGGTCGAGGCCGACAAACCCCTGCACCGGCAGCCAGTCGGTGCGCACCGCGAACAGGAAGATCAGCACGTAGGCAACGACGAAGACCGGCACCGAAAAGCCCAGCACCGCGAAAACCATGACCGACCGGTCGATCCACGACCCGGCCTTCCACGCCGCCAGCACACCCATCGGGATCGCCGCCGCGACCGACACGACGATCGTCGAGATCGTCAGCACCAGGGTCGGCTCGACCCGCTGCGCGATCAGGGTCGTGACCGGAAGGTTCGTGAAGATCGAGATGCCGAGGTCGCCGTGCAGCAACCCCCACACCCACGAGCCGAACTGCATGTAAAGCGGTTCGTCGAGCCCGAGCGCCTTGTGGATGCGGGCGATGTCGGACGGGGTCGCGGTGTCGCCGGCGATGATCGCGGCCGGGTCGCCCGGGCTCAAATGCAAGAGGCAAAAGACGAACAGCGCCACGACCGCCATGACCGGAATGGTCGCGAGGATGCGTCTGACGACGTAGGCGAGCATCGGGCGTTGCGCGTGCGACGGCCCTTCACCCAGGCGCTCTCTCGGGAGGTGGGAAGAGAACGCGGCCCGCCCGCTCCCTGACCCTACCCCGCTCGCGGGGGACGGAAGGGTGGGGGTGGGAGGGTGAGGGGTTTCTCATGAGGCGCGCCATTTGAATTGCCACTCAGTCCTTCGCGACATTCCAGAAGAATACGACCGGGGCGATGATGATCCCGTGAAGATCCTTGCGGTAGGCGGTCGGGACCACGAACTGGCCGGTCGGCACATAGGGCACGTCACCCTGGTAGGCCTCGGTCTGGATGGCGGCGGCGAGCGGCTTCTGCGCGGCGACGTCGGACGCGCCGAACCATTGGTCGATCAGCCCTTCGAGCTTGGGGTCGCTCGGCCAGCCGAACCAGGCCTTGCCGTCATTCGCGCGCAACGCGGCGTTGACCGCCGGCGACGCCAGGTCGGGTGCGGACGTCCAGGTGTGGAAGATGTTCCAGCCGCCCTGGTCGATCGGCGCTTTCGACGCCCGCCGCGTAATCAGCGTGCCCCAGTCCATCGACTGCAGTTCGACATTCAGCCCGGCCGCCTTCAGCATCGCCAAGCTCACCAGCGCCTGGGCATGCACGATCGGCTGGTCGGTCGCGTCGAGCAGCACGATCTTTTCGCCCTTGTACCCGGACTCCGCGATCAGCTGTTTTGCCTTGGCCGGGTCAGGGCCCTTCAACAGCGCCTCGGCGCCGGCTTCGGTCGCAAGCGGGGTGCCGCAGCCGAACAACGCGACGCAGGTCTTCCAGTATTTCGGGTCGCCGGCGGCGGCCTGCATATAGTTCTTCTGGTCGACCAAGTTCAGCACCGCCAGGCGCAGCTTCAGGTTGTCGAACGGCGGCTGCACATGGTTGAAGCGCAGGATGCCTTGGTTGCCGAGCGGGTCGACGGTGGCGACGACGACATCGGGGTTGCCGGCAAACACCGGCAGCAGGTCAGCCGGCGGCTGCTCGTACCAGTCGGCCTCGCCGGCGTTCAGCGCTGCCGACGCAGTCGCGGAATCCGGAATGTACAGCCATTCGATGCGGTCGACCTTGGCCACCTTGCCGCCCGAGGCAAAGCTTGGCGGCTCTTTGCGCGGCACATATTCGGTGTTTTTGACAAAAACCGCCTTGTTTCCGGGCACCCATTCCGATTTGACGAACTTGAACGGCCCCGAGCCGATCGCCTCGGGGATCTGCTTGAACGGATCGGTCTTGGCGAGCCGCTCGGGCATCATGAACGGCACGTTGCTCGACAATTTGCCGAGCGCATTGACCAGCAGCGGAAACGGCGCCTTGAGGTCGATCGTGAAAGTCTTGTCGTCGACCGGTTTGATCTCGGCGACTGCCTCCATCATCTTCTGGCCGAACGGGTCGCGCTTGCCCCAGCGCTCGACCGAGGCGACGCAGTCGGCGGCGCGCACCGGCTGCCCGTCATGCCATTTCAAGCCGTCGCGCAAGGTGAAGGTGTAGGTCAGCTTGTCCTCGCTGACCTTCCAATGGTCGACCATCTGCGGCTGCGGCTTGAAGTTCTTGTCGAGCGCAAACAGCGTGTCGAACACGAGATAACCGAAATTACGCGTGACGTAGGCGGTCGTCCAGATCGGGTCGATGCTTCTGAGGTCGGCTTGCGGAATAAATCGAAGCGTCGTTTGCGGGGGTTCTGCGCGGACCGCGAGGGTCGTCAGGCAAAGCGCCGCGATGGCCGCCGCCGCTGCGCGCAGGAGCCGGGCCGAAAAGTTCATTGGTCACCCTGTTCGACCATTTGTTCTGACCACAACCTTATGCGATCTCTCCGCCCCGAAACAGTGCAAAAGGCGGGCCATGCTGGCGGCCCGGCGGCGAACCGCGGCTGACGGGATAAGCCCCTTGCCTGTAGCACGCCATCGCTCTACATAGCGCTCCGGCCCACCGACTCGCCGGGTGTTCGATGAGCAAGACGATAAGCTTGCGTGAGGCCAACCAGGCGTTTGCCCGCTGCATCCGCGCGGTCGAGGCCGGCGAAGAGTACGTGATCACCCGCAAGGGCGAGCCGGTCGCCCGCCTCGTGCCGGTATCGGGGCACCGTGTCCTTAGCCCCGACCAGGAAGCGGCACTCGCCCGCACCCGCGCGCGCATGGACAAGGGGTGGCCGATCGGCGCCGGACCGCTCGACCGCGACGCGCTCCATGAGCGCAAGTAGCGAGCGGTTTTCGCTCGACACGAATTTGCTGGTTTACGCGATCGACACCCGGGCCGGCATCAGACATGAGCTTGCGAAACGGATCATCGAGCGTGCGGCCCGCTGCGACTGCTGGCTGACTTTGCAGGCCGTGTCCGAATTCTACTCTGTCGTCACCCGCAAACGTGTGCTCCCACGCGAGGAGGCTGGCGCGCAGGCAGCCGACTGGCTGGTGCTCTTTCCATGCGCCGCGGTGTCTGCGAGTTCGGTCCGAACCGCGCTCGCGGAAGCCACCGCAGGCCGGGCGTCCTACTGGGATGCGCTGCTGGTGGCGACGGCGGGAGAAGCCGGCTGCACAGTCCTTTTGACCGAGGATTTAACAGACGGGGCCGATTTTGGCGGTGTGCGGATTCACAATCCTTTCTCCCCCTCGGGAGAGCTCAATCAACTGGCATGTCGATTGTTGGCGTTGGACGACTGAGGGACTGAGACCCTTGCCGCCGTTGGGATTTCGACGCCGAAATTGGCGAGAAAGCCGTCATGTCCGAGCGCGGTGATCGCCACCGCCCGGCTGTCCCGGAGGCGCTCGATCCAGCCGAGCGCAAAGCAATGCCGCGCCAATTCCGCGCCGACCGCGCCACCCAAATGCGGCCGGCGCTCGCTCCAGTCGACGCATGGCCGGCAAAAACGCCGGCGCCGGCCGGCCGCAACCGCGAGGTCGAGCCCGAACTCCTCGAAAAACCGGGTACCTTGGTCGGTGACCTCGCCGCCGTCCTCGTCGAGCACCACGTAGCGCCGCTCGGCGAGGCTCCCGGCGAGCGCCACGCCGAGCCGTCCGGCCAAGTGGTCGTAGCAAGTCCGCGCCGAGCGCAGCGCCTCGTCGCGCATCCAGGCCGGGCGATAGCGCGGCGTGCGCGCGACCGCGACCGACATGATTTCCTCGAGCATGCGCGCGACCTCGACCGATGCCAGCCGGAAATAGCGGTGCCGTCCCTGCTTGTCGCCGAGAAGAAGCCGCGCCTCGACGAGCTTCGCCAGGTGCGCGCTCGCGGT
>DATMLF010000082.1:0-8661 GCA_035570595.1 Allostellaceae bacterium | reverse complement strand
GGGCCATCCAGCGGGTCAGCGACGTCGTGCAGTCGATGCCGCGCACCGGCTGCCCGTCATGAAACTTGAGCCCGTCGCGCAACGTGAAGCTGTAGGTGAGCTTGTCGTCGGAGACGTGAAAGTCGCCGACCATCTGCGGATGCGGCTGGAACTTGTCGTCGAGCGCGAACAACGTGTCGAAGACCATGTAGCCGTGATTGCGGGTGATGTAGGCGGTGGTCCAGATCGGGTCGAGCACGCGCAAATCCGACTGCGCGATAAAACGCAGGGTCTTGGTGTCGGCCGCCTTGGCGCGCCCGCGTAATCCGACGCCGGCGAATGTCGCCGCGCCCGCGCCAATGCCGAATTCCCGACGCGTAAGCTGGTAAGCCATCTGTTCCTCCGCAATTTGTCTTTTTTTTACGCAAAAGCCGGGCCGCCCCGGGGTGCCGGGCCAGCCTCCGCGGCGCATCGACCCGAGTTCAGCCGGCAGCTTTTTCCAGAAAGCGTTCGGCGAGGCGGG
Organism: Allostellaceae bacterium; assembly: GCA_035570595.1. Lineage (GTDB taxonomy): Bacteria > Pseudomonadota > Alphaproteobacteria > ATCC43930 > CGMCC-115725 > AP-15. Next base: position 8,159 of record DATMLF010000082.1, on the reverse strand, counting down.
CGAGAAAACTGACGCCGACCGGCAATGCCTCGTCGTTGAAGTCATAGCGGGCGTTGTGCAGGAAACAGTCGCCTTCCCCCGGCCCGTTGCCGAGCCACAGCATCGCCCCCGGCCGCCGGTTCAGCATGAACGAAAAATCCTCGCCGCCCATCGACGGGGCGATGTCGCGGAGCACCTGGTCGGGGCCGCAGATCTCGGCGGCGACCGCGGCGGCGAACTCGGTCTCGGCGGCGTGGTTGACCGTCGGCGGGTAGGAGCGGCGATAGCTCGCCTCGGCGACCGCCCCGTGCGCGAGCGCCGCGCCGCGGGCAATCTCGCCGATCCGGCGCTCGATTACGTCCCGCACCTCCGGACGAAAGCTGCGCGCGGTGCCGCCGATATGCAGCCCGTCCGGGATGGCATTGTAGGCCGAGCCGCCGCGCATAAAGCCGATGCTGACGACCGCCGAGTCGAGCGGGTCGACGGTGCGGCTGACGATCGTCTGCAACGCCAGCACGATCTCGGCACCGACCACAAACGGGTCGATGCCCAAATGCGGATACGCCGCGTGGGTCCCGTGGCCGGTGACGCGGATGTCCCAGCGGTCGGAGGCGGCGAGCAGCGGCCCCGCCTTGGCCGCGATCTGGCCGACCGCGATGCCGGGCTTGTTGTGCAATGCAAAGACCGCATCGCACGGGAACTTGTCGAACAGCCCCTCCTCGACCATGACCCGGCCGCCGCCTCCGCCCTCCTCGGCGGGTTGGAAGATCAGGTGCACGGTGCCCTGGAAATTGCGCGTTCGGGCGAGATATTTGGCCGCGCCGAGCAGCATCGTCGTGTGCCCGTCATGGCCGCAGGCGTGCATCTTGCCCTCGTTGGTGGAGCGGTGCGCGAACTCGTTCAGCTCGTGGATCGGCAATGCGTCCATGTCGGCGCGCAGCCCGATCGCCGCCGGCGCGTTGCCGCGCCGGATCGTGCCGACGACCCCGGTCCCGGCGAGCCCGCGATGAACATCGCAGCCGAACTCGGCGAGCTTCCTCGCGACGAGGTCGGCGGTGCGCTCTTCGGCAAAGGCCAGTTCCGGGTGGGCGTGGATGTCCCGGCGGATCGCGGTCAGCTCGTCCTGGTAGTCGCGCACGTCGGCAATGATTGGCATCGGCTTCTCCCGCGTCCCTGCGGAACTTTGGTCTGGATTATCGTTGAACCCGGGCAAAGGCAATTGACCGTCACATGCTCACCGCTGCCGGGCTGGCGGCAACCCCCTCTTTTCGTTTATTAGTCGAACCGAGAGAGCGCCAAACGATCATCTCGGGATCCCAGATGCGGACGACAGCCGTAATCCTTGCCATCGGTCTACTGACCGCACTGCAGGCGTGCGTTCAGATGGCCGCGCCGATCAACTCGCTCGCCTTTGAAAAGCGACCGCCGTTGCCGGGGCAGCCAGGGTATCTCCAAACCATCGACTACATCGACCACGGCTCGAATTACATTTCGCCGGGGGCAAGATTTTTTGTCTCCAGCAGCGGCGACATGTGCTTTTGGGGCGCGATCGTGCCCGGGGTGCAGCCCGAATACATCCCGCCGAACTACTGGTGCATGAGCCCCTTTGCCGTCGGTCGGGTCGACGCGCTCGAAAACGACGTGAGCTATATCAACCAGGTTCGCCTGTGGTGCGGGCTCGCCGCCCCGCAATGCGCGCACAAAGTCGGCTACCCAAACGTGCCCGACAACTTGTGGATCGCGAACAGCATCACGGCCGAAACCGTGCCTTTCCTGCGCCAGCGGGAAGCGATCGAGTACCTCGTCTACCTGATGGGCGGCGATGTTCAGCGTGACCAGGCGTTGCGCTGACGCAGGCCGGGAACGCCGCGCTTGACAGGTCGCGGCCAGCGTCTAGCGTCCGCACGCTGACCCTCGCAACGGAGGAATCCGATGATCATCGAGATGCGCGCCTACACCCTGCAGCCGGGGACGGTGGCGAGCTTTGAAGAGCGCTTTGGCCAGGCTTTGCCGGCGCGCGCGAAGGTTTCGCCGCTTGCCGCCTTCTGGCACACCGAAGTCGGGCCGCTCAACCGCGTCATCCATGTGTGGCCGTACGAGGACATGGCTGCCCGCACGCGGCTGCGCGAGGAAGCCACAAAGCAGCCGGGCTGGCCGCCAAACACGCGCGAGTTTGTCGTCGAGCAGCAAAGCGACATCTACCTGCCGGCGCCGTTCTCCCCGCCGCTCGCCCCGCGCCAGTTGGGCGGCCTCTACGAGATCCGCATCTACACCTTCAAGCCCGGCGGCATTCCCGGCGTGATCGACCGGTGGAGCAGCCATATCGCGCGGCGCACCGAATTGTCGCCGCTGGTCGGCGCCTGGCACAGCGAACTCGGCGGGCTCAACAAATGGTGCCACATCTGGGCCTACAAGGATGCCGCCGACCGCTTCCGCATTCGCGAGGAAGCGCGCGCCAAGGGGATCTGGCCGCCACCCTCGGGCGGCGGGCCGAACATGATGATCCGCCAGGAGAACATGCTGGTCGTCCCGGCCTCGTTCTCGCCGCTGCGCTAACCGCTCCGAAAGGGTTCCCGGCCGCGTCTCGCGGCCGGGACCAAGAGCGGCCCCCGGCAGTGGCGCCATCTAATTGCCACAGCAGCGACAAAATGCACGCGAAACGCTCGCGGGCCGGCGCACGCCGTGATTCTGGCGCCACAGGCTCGAAAGCGGGGGCAAGAATGGCAAGCCGAAAAACCGGCGGCTGATTTTTCGTCCCACATTACGCTACGAGCGTCTCCCCCTTTTTGGTTAAACTGTCCCGCGCAGGGCGAGGTTTGGGCAAAGCCGGACAATGAGCGAACAGAGGGTAAAGCGCCGGCTGGCGGCGATCCTGGCGGCCGATGTCGTGGGCTATTCGCGGCTCGTCGGCATCGACGAGGAAGGCACGCTCGAACGGCTGCGGGTGCTGCGCCGCGAGCTCGCCGATCCAAAGATCAAGGAGCACCGCGGCCGCGTGGTCAGAATCACCGGCGACGGCCTCCTGGTCGAGTTCGCAAGCGTCGTCGACGCGGTGCGCTGCGCCGTCGACGTGCAGCGCGAAATGGCGTTGCGCAACGCCGAGGTGCCGCTCGACCAGCGGATCGAGTTCCGCATCGGCATCAATCTCGGCGACATCATCAAGGACGGGCAAGATATTTACGGCGACGGCGTCAATGTCGCGGCGCGCCTTGAAGCCTTGGCGACGCCCGGCGGAATTTGCGTCAGCCGCGTGGTGCGCGACCAGGTGCGCGACAAGCTCGGCTTCGGTTTTGACGACCGCGGCGAGCAGCAGGTCAAGAATATCGCGCGGCCGGTCCGCGTGTTCGATGTAAAGATCGCCGGAGACCCGATGGCTGTGAGCTTGGACTATGCGGCAAGATCGCCGCTGCCATTGCCCGAAAAACCCTCGATTGCGGTGCTGCCGTTCCAGAACATGAGCGGCGACCCGGAGCAGGAATATTTTGCCGATGGGATGGTCGAGGAGATCATCACGGCGCTCAGCCGCATCCGCTGGCTGTTCGTGATCGCCCGCAACTCCAGCTTTACCTACAAGGGGCAGTCGGTCGGCGTCCGACAGGTCGGCCGTGAGCTCGGCGTGCGTTACATCCTCGAAGGCTCGGTGCGCAAGGGCGGCAACCGGGTGCGCATCACCGCGCAGCTGATCGAAGCGGAAACCAGTGCACATCTCTGGGCGGATCGTTTCGACGGGGCCCTCGAAGATGTGTTCGAGCTCCAGGACAAGGTCGCGGTCAACGTCGCCGGAGTGATCGAGCCGGCGCTGCAGGCCGCCGAGGTGCGCCGCACGGCGGCCCGCCCGACCACTGACCTGACCGCCTACGACCTCTATCTGCGCGCGCTCGCGACCTATTATCCGATCACCCGCGAGCGGCTGCTCAGGTCTCTCGAGCTGCTAAAGCAGGCGATCGCGATCGACCCGGACTGCGGCCCGGCGCTGGCGCTGGCGGCGATGTGTCAGATGCGGATCGTCCGCGAGGGTTGGGCGACCGACGAGGACAACGCCGGCCGCAACGGCGTCGAGCTCGCTCGGCAGGCGGTGCAGGTCGCCGAGGACGACCCCGGCGTGCTCGCGGGCGCCGCCTTTGTGCTGGCCAATTTTGGCGAGGACATCGGCGCGATGATGGGTCTGGTCGACCGGGCGCTCTCGATCACCCCGAGCTTTTCCCGCGGCTGGTTTTTGAGCGGCGTTCTGCGGTTGTGGGCCGGTCGGCATGATCTCGCGATCGAGCACGCCGAGACCGCGCTGCGGCTGAGCCCGCGCGAGCGCACCGGCACGCCGCTGAGCCTGATCGGCGAAGCCCGGTTCTTTCAGCGGCAGTTTGACGAGGCCGCCGCGCAGCTGTCGCTGTCGATCCAGGAAAATCCCGGCTACCCGCATTCCTACCGCATCCTCGCCGCGTGCTACGCCCATATGGGCCAGCTCGAAGAGGCGCGCGCGATCGTCGCCCGGCTGCGCGCGATCACCCCTCAGATCGTGCCGAATGCCGCCCAGTTGCGCCGCGCGGCGGACCGCGAGCTGTTTTTGTCGGGTCTTCGGTTGGCGGCCGGCGAAGCGGGATGAGCTCAGCCGGCAACGAGCCGCCCGCCGGCCGGGTCGCTTATCCTCGGCATGCGGTCGCGGATCTCAGGCGTAGGGGTAGAGGGTGTCGGCAAACGGCAGCACGACCCCAATCGTCCCGTCCGCGCTGCGCAGCTCGTCGATCGTCCGGTCGGCCATGCGCTGCAACAGATAATGGTCGGCCGACCGCAGCGCCGCGCCGGAGCTGGGCCCCGCGGGAATGCCGCTCTCGTTGAGGAGCGCGCTGACCCGGCGCGCCACCAGCTCGTCGATCGGGTCGACGGCGGTGGCGATCGGGCGCCAATCGTGCGTGATCTGCCGCAGCCGCTCCTCGTCGCGCGTGCCCTCAATTTCCTGGCCGAGATACGGCATCGTCGCCACCGCCTGCAACAGCGGGTTGCGCGCCCTGAAGTAGCCGCCGAGGCCGACCAGGGTGCCGGTCGAGCCGATCGCGCTGACCAGCAGGTTGACGTGGCCGCCGAGCCGCTCCCACAGCTGCGGCGCGACCAGCCGTTCGTAGCTTTCCGGGTTCCACGGGTTGCCGTACTGGTTCAGGAACACCCCGCCCGTGGTCGCGGCATACATCTGCGCGAGCGCGATGCTGCCAGGCGAGCTCGCCAGGTTCAGCGTCTTGACGGCTTCGGACTCCTTGACGATGCGCGCGCCGTGCCGAACAAGAGGCCGCAGCTTGCCGTCGCCCAGCCGGTCCGAAACGATCGCGGTCACGCCGACATCGTATTTCCTCGCGCAAAAGGCGAGCGAGACGCCCATGTTGCCCGAGGTCGGTTCGACCAATTCGCCGCCGGGTTCGACGCGTCCGGTTTCGATCGCCTTCTCGATCATGTAGCCGGCGGGGATGCGTTTGATGTTGCCGGGCGGCGCCATAAAGCCGAGCAGCACGTGCACCCGGATGCGCTGGCCCTGCAGGCGCGCCGACAGCAGCTGCTCGGGCAGCTCGATGACCGGCACCTGAAAATCGTCGACGGCGATCTCGAAAAGCGGGTCCGGCAGGCGGTTGTAGCACGGGATGTTCCAGTCCAACGCGGCCTCCGCATCGAGCTGCCGGGGTGGCCTGCGCGCTGCGCCGGTCCGAGGGCTCACTTAGCACGCCCCTCGGCGCCGGTAAAGAAAGCGGCTGTCGGGGGGCTCGATCGGGGTTGGCTCTTTTGTTTTGGGGGAGGCGTCGTAAACTGCGCCGATCGCCGACAATGACGGCAACGCCAGCCCCAGGGAGGACGCAGATGCCGCATGCTCTTTACGTTTGCCTGCAGGACGACGACAAGATCGCGGCTTTCACAATGGACGCCGACACCGGCCGGCTGACGCCGCAGGCCGAGGTCGGGGTTGCGGGCGGGCCGTCGGTGCTGGCGCTAAGCCCGAACCGGCAGGTGCTCTATGTCGGGCACCGCACCGAGCCGGCGATTTCGAGCTTTCGGGTCGACCGCGCGAATGGAGGGCTCGCCTTGCAGGGGCGGGTGTCGTCGTCCCATGCGCCGACATTTTTGGCGCTCGACCGCACCGGCCATTACCTGCTGTCGGCCTATTACCAGGGCGGGTTCGCCGCCGTCCACCCGTTGGCGGCAGACGGGTCGGTGGGTGCCACGCCGGTCGGCCGCACCGACGCCGCCACCGGCGCCCACGCCATCCTGACCGACCCCTCCAATCGCTTTGCCTTTGTGCCGCACATCGCCCGGCTCAACGACAACGTTCTCGAGCCGCCGCGCGACAATCCCGGCCCCAACATGATCCTGCAATTCCGGTTCGACGCCGAGAGCGGCCGTCTCAGCCCGAACTCGCCGCTCCGGGTCGAGCCGGCGGAGCGCGTCGGCCCGCGTCACTACTGTTTTCATCCGACACGGGATTTGGCCTACTTCTCCAACGAGCAGGGCTGCAGCGTCACGGCCTATCGCCTGGATGCCGCGACGGGGGCCCTTGCTGCGGTGCAGACGGTCTCGACCCTGCCCGGCGGGTACTCCGGGCGCAACACCTGCTCGCAAATCCACCTGACACCCTCGGGCCGTTTCCTGTTTGTCGCCAACCGCGGCCACAACAGCATCGCAGGCTTTGCCGTCGATGCCGCCAGCGGGCAGCTCACGCCGGCCGGACACGTCGCAACCGAGGCGGTCCCGAGCGCCTTCGGCCTCGACCCCGACGGCCGCTTTGTGGTCGCCGCCGGCTCGGCCTCCGGCCGGCTTGCGTCCTACCGCGTCGATCCCGAGACCGGCGGGCTGACGCCGCTCGCGACTTATGCCGCCGGCGCGCGGCCGATGGCGGTGCTCGCGGTAAACCTCGGTGACTAAGCCCGGCGACGGCCAACCGCTCGTGCGCGCGGCGGGTGCGGCCCGGCCTGCCCCCAACCACGAACTTTCACGAGTACTGAGGTGTAATCCAAGTTGCTGTTTTGTCTTAAGTCCGATACGTAATGTCGTTGAGATACCGGAATGATGTATTGAACAGGAGATTCGAAAATCTCAGCGATGGACTGAGGATTTGCAAACATGCTAGCTCCGGCAAGTCCATAGCCGCCCGCTAAAAGGATGGCCTTGCAGACATTACCGTATATTATCTATCTATTCAACCTATTCAACGGGCGACCTTGACCGGCTGGCCGGTGGCGGCGGAGCGCACGATTGCTTCGAAGGCGGCGACGCCGTGCAAGATTTCGTCGGCGGTGATCGGGTAGGGGCGGGCGCCGTTGATCGCCGCGGCGAAGCCTTCGAGCTCGGCCTTGAGCGCGTTAAAGCCCTTGTATTCGATGATCTCTGGCGGTGCCGAGCGGTGGCGGCCGGCGGACATCGCTTCCGGCACCGGTGTGAAGCGGAAATCTGGCTCCTGGCCCTGGAGCTCCGCGCGGGCTTTGGTGCCGTAGACCGCAAAGCGGTAGGTGGGCGCGGTGACGAGCGAGCAATAGAGGCTCGCCGACATGCCGTTTTCGAGGCGCATCAGGACGCTCGTCGTGTCTTCGAGCCGGGTCATCGCGCGGTGCAGGCTGAGGCAGTAGACCTCGTCGATCCGGCCGAACAGGTAAATGAGCGCGTCAAGATTGTGCACCCCGGTTGCAGTCATCGCCCCCGCCGGCGCTTCCTGCGGGTCGGCGCGCCAGTAATAGCCGTCGGGCATGAAGTGGCCGGCGGGCGAGGCCTGCGCCGTCTCGGCATGGGTCGGCAGACCGAGCCTGCCGTCGTCGAGGCGCGCCTTCAGCTCGACCATCGCCGGGTGAAAGCGCCGCGGGTAGGCGACGCCGAGGGTGACGCCTGAGCGCGCGACCGCGGCGAGCGCCTGTTGCGCGCTCCCCACGTCGAGCGTGAACGGCTTTTCCATAAAGACGTGCTTGCCGGCGGCGGCGGTGCGCTCGACCTGGTCGCCGTGCTGGCTGTGCGGCGTCGCAAACACGACCGCGTCGATTTGCGGATCGGCGAGGATCTGGTCGAGGCCGTCGCGGTAGAGAATGCCGTGCTCGACGCAAAACGGCTCGGCGGTGCCGCGGGTGCGGCTGTGGCCGACGGTGAACTGGAATTCGCTGCTCTTGCCCTGGACGGCGCCGACCAGGGTGCGGCCCCAGCGCCCGAGCCCGACGATCGCG
>DATMLF010000081.1:0-39876 GCA_035570595.1 Allostellaceae bacterium | reverse complement strand
GACAAACGACAGCGCCGCCATCGCGACATCGTGCACATAGGCGAGCACCGCCCGCCGGTTGTTGGGAAAGATCGCCACGCCGCCCCTATATCAGGAAATCGCCAGGGTACGAAACATCACTCGATCAAGACGAACGCGCCGCCCGGCGCGGGAAGGCAAAGCTACCGCGCGCCCGTCGCGCTACGATGAAGATTCGGCCAATGTGCGGCGGCTCTATTTCAGCAAGGCCGCCCCGCCTCTAGAATGACGCATGAGCTGGGAGCGGCTCTATCACGTCCTGCAGCCCGAAGCCTCCGGCGGCGCCGCGCGGGCCTTTCGTGTTGCCCATCATGCGATGGTCCTTGTCGGCATCGCGATCATGCTGGCCGACACCGTGGCACCGTGGCGCGCCGCCCATCAGGGCATCCTCGATGCCGGGTTCCAGGTCGTCTGCGCGTTCTTTTTTGCCGAATACCTGGCGCGGCTTGCCGCGGCCCCCGGCGCGCCGGCGGCGCATCGCCGCGGCTGGCATGCAAGGCTCGCCTGGGTCACCTCCCCGAGCGGGCTCTTCGACGTGCTCGGCGCGCTGCCGGGGGTGCTCGATGTCATATTCAGCCCCAAATACGCCAGCCTTTACGGCTTTGTCTGGGTGTTCAAGCCGGCGCGCTACTCGCAAGGGCTGGCGAGCCTGCAGCGCGTGGTCAGCCGCGCGCGCCACGCGCTGCTTTCGGTGCTGCTCGCATTCTGCATTGTGCTGCTCGCCGCCGCGAGCCTCGCCTATCTGCTCGAGCGTAACGCGCAGCCCGATAGGTTCGGCTCGATCCCGCAGGCGTTGTGGTGGGCGATTGTGACCCTGACGACAACCGGCTACGGCGACGTGACCCCAGTCACCCCGGCCGGGCGGATCCTGGCGGGGGTCGTCATGGTCGCCGGCATTCTCGTCTTCGCGCTGTGGGCCGGCATTCTCGCCAGCGGCTATGCCGAGGAACTGCGCCGGCGCGAGTTTCTGCGGACCTGGGACCTCGTCGCCAAGGTGCCGTTCTTCAAGACTGTCGGCGCCTCGGTGATCGCCGACGTGGCGCGCCTGCTGCGGGCCCGCGACTATCCGGCGCGCGCCGTCATCGTGCGCCGCGGCGAGCGCGGCGACTGCATGTACTTCATCGCCTCGGGCGAGGTCGAGGTGCGGCTGCGGCCGGAAGCGGTCCGGCTCGGGCCGGGCGAGTTCTTTGGCGAAATCGCGCTGCTGACCGGCGGCCCGCGCAACGCGACGATCGCGGCGGTGCAGCCCTGCACTCTCTTAACCCTCGACATCGTCGACTTTCGCCAACTGCTCGGCCGCCAGCCCGAGCTCGCCCGCGTCGTCAACGAGGAGGCCGAGCGGCGGCGCGTCGTCAATGAAGAGGCCGAGCGCCGGCTGGCCGCGGCGCGGTCCGGACCGCACCGGCCAAGCGCCGAGCCGGCGGCCGGTCAGACCCCGCAACGCTCGCCCGGATAGGCGAGCGCTTCGTAATAGGACGCGGGAAGGCCGGCCGCGGCACGCGCCGCATGGTTGAACGGCGGTTTTAGCGCGCCCCTGAAAAAGCGCCCGACGCGATCGTGAAACACCTCCTCCGGCACGAGGCGCTCGGCCCGGCACAAATCGTCGAACCAGCGCCGCCCGATGGCGACATGGCCGATCTCCTGTTGGTAGATGACCCGCAGGATCGCGGCGCTGCGGGCGTCTCCAGCGCGCTCCAGCCGCATCGCCATCGCCGGCGTCACGTCGAGCCCGCGAGCCTCTAAGACGAGCGGCACGACGGCGAGGCGGGCGAGCAAGTCGCTGGCGGTCGCGGCCGCCGCCTCCCACAACCCGTCATGCGCGGGCAGGTCGCCGTAGCGCATGTCAAAATCGGCGAGCCGCGCCGCCAGCAGCTGGAAATGACGCGCCTCCTCGGCGGCAACCCCGACCCAGTCGTCAAAAAAGCCGCGCGCGAGACCGATGCCGGCGAACCGGGCGACGAGATCCCAGACAAGGTCGATCGCGTTCAGCTCGATGTGGGCGAGCGCATGCAGCAGCGCCGCGCGTCCCGCCGGCGAGCCGAAATTGCGCCGCCTCGGCATGTCGCGCGGAGGACGCAGCTCCGGATGGGCGGGCCGCGCCGGCCGCGCCGGCGGCTCGGCGGCGCCGACCGGCAGCGCGCCTTCGGCCCATCTCGCCGCCAGCTCGAAGCTTGCCGCGGCCTTGGCCGCCGGGTCGGCCGTGGCGAGGATCGCGACTGCGCCGCCGCTCAGCGTCTCGGTGGTCAGAGGGTGCCTAACGCTTGAGTTTCGTCTTTAGCCTGCAGGTGTCTTCGTAAAACTGGATCGTGTAGCCCCTAGATCTTCGACGACAGCTTGAAACAGGTTACCCCGACGCAAGAGATCGTCTTTCCCGCGAAGGCGGGAACCCAGGGGCGAGCGCCGTCCCGTTGCCCTGGGCCCCAGCTTTCGCAGGGGTGACGAAGAATGAGCAATGCTCGGCCCGCACTGCTCCAAATTGGCGATCAGAGGGCTTGCGCCGCCTTCAGCACCTCGGCGACATGGCCCGGCACCCGCACCTTGCGCCACACGCCGCGAACCGTGCCCGCGCCGTCGATCAGAAACGTGCTGCGGTCGATCCCCATGTATTTGCGCCCGTACATGCTCTTTTCGACCCACGTCCCGTACTTTTCGCAGGCCTCGCCCTCGGTGTCCGAGGCGAGGATAAACGGCAGACCGTGCTTTTTCTTGAACTTGTCGTGCGAGGCGACCGAGTCCTTGGAGATGCCGATCACGACGGCGCCGGCGCCCCCGTAGTCGGGAAACGAGTCGCGAAAGCCGCAGGCCTCGGCGGTGCAGCCCGAAGTGTCGTCCTTCGGGTAGAAATACAGCACCACCTTGTTGCCGGCGAGCTCGGAGAGCGTGACCTTGCCGTTGCCGTCGGTCGGCAAGCTGAAATCGGGGGCCTTCTGGCCGGGCTCGACACTCATTCTGCGCGGTCTCCTGCCGGTTCCGCCGTTTCCCGCGTGGCGCGCGCCGCCGGCTCGTCGACCAGGCGCTCGTACCAGTGGCGGACATGGGTTGCAGCCGCTGTGATATCTGCGTCGAGCTGGGCGAAGTCAACAGCACCCGCGCAGCGCGCGAGGGTCGCGGCGTCGAGCTCCGCAAAGTCGCCCTGGCCCGCGGTTTCGCCGACCAACGTCAGCAGAGCCTGCACCTGGCGCAGCAAGGCCGCCGCAGCACCGAGCTGACGCCCTGCCTCGGGAGGCAGCGCCCCCGCCGCGCTCAGCGCCCGCAACGCGTCGGCGGCGCCGCGCCGCAATACGTGCGGGGTCGCCGCCGCCTCGCGCAACATCAGGTATTGCGCGATGAATTCCAGGTCGACGAGGCCGCCGCGGCGGTTTTTCAGGTCCCACGGCGAGGGCCGCGGGTGCTCGCCGGCAATCCGCCGCCGCATGTCGGCGACATCGGCGACCAGCCGCGAGGGGTCGCGCGGCGCGCGCAGCACCTCCGCGATGGTTCGGGCGAGCCGGCGGCGCAGCTCGGGCTCGCCCGCGACCGGGCGGGCGCGGGTCAACGCCATGTGCTCCCAGGTCCAGGCGGCGTGACGCTGGTAATGGTCGAAGCTGCCAAAGCTCGACGCGATCGGCCCCGACGAGCCCGACGGCCGCAGCCGCATGTCCACCGGATAAAGCATGCCCTCGGCGGTCGGCGCGGTGATCGCGCCGATCAACCGCTGGCTCAGCCGAGCGTAATAGGCCGCCGGGGCAAGCGGCTGTTCACCGTCGGAGGCCGCGGCGTCGGGCGAGGTTTCGTAAATCAGGATCAGGTCGAGATCGGAGGCGAGGGTCATCTCACGGCTGCCGAGGCGCCCCATCCCGACGACGGCGAAGGCGCCGCCCGGCACCCGCCCATGGCGCTGCGCGAACTCGGTCTCGACCGCCGGCACCAGCGCCGCGAGTGCGGTCTCGGCGATGTCGGCCAGCGCCCGGCCCGCCGCGTCTCCGTCGAGCCCGCCGCGCAGCAGCTGCACGCCGACCTGAAACCGCCGCTCGCCGGCCCATCGGCGCAGCGCGTCCAAGATTTCGGCGAAATCGCTGACGCCGGCCAACATCCGGCCAAGCTCGTCGGCGGGCGCCGGCTGCGGCGGCAGCGGCGAGAAGAATTCGCGGGTCAGCACCGCGTCGAGCAAACCCGGGCGCTGCGCCAGCTGGTCGGCGAGCCGCGGCGCGCCCGCCATGATGTCCGCCACCAGCGCCAACAGCCCGGGGTTGGCCTGGAACAGCGAGAACAGCTGCACCCCGGCGGGCAGCCGCGACAAGAATTCGCCAAACCGGCGCAAGGCCGCGTCGGGATGCGGCGTGGCGCCGAAGACCCGCAACAGCTCGGGCACGAGCTCGGTCAGGATCTCGCGCGCCCGCTGGCTGCGGGTGGCGCGCATGCGGCCGTGATGCCAGCCGCGCACCAAAGCCGCGACCGCCGGCGGATCGGTAAAGCCGAGCCGCGCCAACGTGCCGAGCGTCGCGGGGTCGTCTTCGGCGCCGGTGAAGACAAGGTTGCCCGGGCGCGCCAGGCTCGGCGCCTGCTCGAACAACTCGGCATAGTGGCGCTCGACCGAGCCGAGATGTGCCTTGAGGTCGGCGGCGAAAGCGTCGTGTCCGCGATAGCCGAGAAAGACGGCGATATGCGCGATCCCGTCGCGGTCGTCGGGCAGGCGATGCGTCTGTGCGTCGTCGACCATCTGCAAACGGTGCTCGAGCCGGCGCAGAAAGCGGTAGTCGGCGGTCAGCGCGGTCGCGGTCGCCGGGTCGATCCGCCCCGCCTCGGCAAGCCGGCGCAGCGCCTCGCAGGTCGAACGCACCCGCAACTCGGGAATGCGGCCGCCCCAGATCAACTGTTGGGTCTGGGCAAAGAACTCGATCTCGCGGATGCCGCCGCGGCCGATCTTGATGTCGTGGCCCGCGACCGCGATATGGCCGCCGCCGCGATAGGCGTTGATCTGGCGCTTGATCGAATGGATGTCCTGGATCGCCGCAAAATCGAGGTTCTTGCGCCAGATGTAGGGCCGCAGCTCGCGCAGCAAGCGCTCGCCGGCCGCGTGGTCGCCGGCGACGGGCCGGGCTTTGATCAGCGCGGCGCGCTCCCAGTTCTGGCCGACGCTTTCGTAATAGGCGAGTGCCGCCGCCACCGACATCGCGAGCGGGGTCGAGCCCGGGTCGGGGCGCAACCGCAAATCGGTGCGGAACACATAGCCGTCGCCGGTGCGCTCTTCGAGAACGCGGACGAGGTCGCGGGCAAGACGGCTGAAAAAAGGCTGTGGGCCGTCGCGTGACGACACCTTTGCCAGGGCGGGGTCGAAAAACAGGATCAGGTCGATGTCGCTCGAGTAATTCAGCTCGCCCGCGCCGAGCTTGCCCATGCCGAGCACGATCAGCCCGCTGCCGCTTTCCGGGTCGGCCGGATCGCCAAGCGCGAGCGAATTTTTCGCCGCCGCCTCGCGCAACAGGTGGCGGGCAGCCGCCCCGACCGCCGCCTCGGCAAAGCGACTCAGAGCCGCCGTCTGCTGTTCGAGCGACCATACGCCGACCAACTCGGCGACCGCCGCGAGCAGCGCCGTCCGCCGTTTGGCGACCCGCAGCCGCCGCATCAGCGCCGAGGTCTCCTCGGCGCGGTCGGCATGGTCCTCGACGGCGCCCGCGACCTCGGCAAAGAGCAGGTCCGGACCCGCCTCGACCAGGCAATCGAGAAAACGCCACTCCCTGACCGCGAGCCCGCTCAGAAACGGGCTGTTGCCGAAGATCGCCGCGAGCAATGCGCGGCCAGTGGTCGACGCGCTCCAGTCGCGGGCGCGCCGCGCGGCGGGATCGCCGGCAAGCCCCGCCAGCGCCTCATCCCAGGCCGCGAAGCCGAGCGCCAGCCGCCGCCTATCCGCGGGCTGCGGCAGCCCGTCCCCGTCCGGCGGAAGCGTGGAGAGAAATGTCATCTGTTCGTCGGTCCTGCCAGTGGCGCCGCGCGCTCAAGGCGCATCGCGTCAACGGTCGCGAGCACCGATATGGTCCGCTTCAGCCGGTCACCGCCGGTGCCGGGCGGCAACCCGGCAACTGCCACAGCATCATATTAGACGACATGCCCTTCTTAGACGACATGCCCTTCGTTTGGCGGTGCCGGATCGTCCTTCGCGATGCGGCGATGGTTGACATTGGAAATTGGCGGTTCCTAAAGTCGCCGGCGCATCACGGTTGCGGAAGCCGGTGGCAATCCGGCGCGGTCGCGCCACTGTGTCCGGTTCGACGCCTTCGAGCCGGAAGCCAGACCCGCTCCGTGTCTTGCGATCCGCTACGGGACGCGTCATCCCGAGGAGATGCGAGATGTCCGAGACGACCCTTTCGCCCGTCGCCCGTCCGGTTCCGATCCCGCTCGGGAAGATTCTGCCGTGGGCGATTTTTGGCGGGCTGTTCTTTCTTCTGGCGATTTACTTCATCGGAACGGAAGAGGGCGCCACTTCCCTGATCAAGGGGATGTACGTCCACGAATTCGTCCACGACGGGCGTCACCTGCTCGGCTTCCCGTGCCACTGAGCCGTCGGCGTGATGACGAGCCTGTTGGTCCGGGGCATGCTGATCGGGCTGCTCGCGGGGATCCTCGGCTTTGGGTTCGCGCGGATTTTCGGTGAGCCCGAGGTCAATCGCGCCGTCGCCTTTGCGGATCAGGCGAGGCTGGCGAAAGGCGAACCCGCCGAGCCCGTGCTGGTCAGCCGACAGACCCAGGCCGGGTTGGGCTTGTTTACCGGTGTCGTCGTCTACAGCGTCGCGCTCGGAGGCTTGTTTGCGCTGGTGTTTGCCGCCGTCTACGGCCGCGTCGGGGCGCTCAGCCCCCGCATGACAGCGGCCTTGTTGGCGCTTGCCGGGTTCGTGGTCATCGTCGTCGTGCCGGCGCTGAAATATCCGCCCAACCCGCCCGCGATCGGCGATCCCGAGACGATCGGACGACGTACGGCGCTCTATTTCACGATGATGGCAACGTCGCTCGCGTCCGCTGTTGTCGCGGTCGGGCTGGCGCGGCGGCTCGTGGCGCGTCTTGGCCGCTGGAACGGGATATTGCTGGCGATGCTGGCGTTCGTCGTGATCGTCGCGGCGGCGCAATATATACTGCCCGCCGTCAACGAGGTGCCCGAGCATTTCGCGGCCGTCGTACTTTGGCGTTTTCGAACAGCGTCGCTCGGCATTCAGATCGTGCTTTGGGCGACCCTCGGCATCGGCTTCGGAATTGCCGCCGAGGCGTCTTGCGCGCAGACCAGCCAAGCGTTCGGCCTCGAACCCTGGAGGGGGTTTGGGAGGGGGTGAGCGCGGCGCAACTTGATCGGAGACCGCGCTAAGCTGCCTCGAGCGAGCGGGGTGGGGGAACTTATGCGGCGTTGCGGTCGAGCAGCTCGATGTGGACGTTTTGCGGCCCGCGCAGAAAGGCGATGCGCACGCCCGGCCGGATCGTCTTCGGCTCGACGGTGAACTCGGCACCCTTGTCTTTCAGCTCTGCGACGACGCCGTCGATCCCCTCGACCCGCAACCCGATGTGCTCGAGCCCGAGATAGGGCGGCTCCGGCGGTGCCGCCACCGCGTTCTCCTGCGGCACCTGAGCGATGAACACCGCCACCCCGCCGAGGTTGAGGTCGATGCGCGAGCGCCCGTCGGACTGGACCGAGCGGATGACCTCGGCGCCGAACATCCGCTCGTACCATTGCGCCGTCGCCTCGGCGTCGGGGCTGCGCAGGTGGATGTGGTCATAGGCAAAAGTGGTCATCGCGTTTCTCCCTGACTGGCGACAGCTGTCCCGGGAGTGTAGGCGCGGCGACGACGCGGGACCAGCGCCAAGGCGCACCGCGCGCGCTTGAGCGGCGGCGCCGGCGCAACGGGATCTCTGGCCTTGCGGCATCCGCCGTTATGCATGATCGCGAATTGCGCCCCCGATCGGGTTCGTGCTGGTAGAGTGGCCAAAGCGTGAGCACAACGCCCAAAAGGAAGGCGGTGCATGGCCGATTCACAGGCGGTCGGGATACGGGCGGGCATGCCCGGCCGCCATTTTCCCGACAGCGTCGAGAGCCGCGCCTCCTGGGGCGCGGCGGCGCTCGCGATCGCGATCCTGTCGATTTCCTACGGCGCGCCGCTCATCGTCGTGATCGGGCTGAAGCCGATCGCCGCATCCCTCGGCAGCGACCGCTCGGTGGTGGCGCTGGCCGCCGCGCTTGTCTGGGTCGGCACCGGGTCGGGCGGCATTCTGATGGGCTGGGTGGCGGACCGGGTCGGCGTGCGCCGGACGGTGATCTTCGGCGCGCTGATGACGGCACTCGGCCTCGCGGTCTCGGCGACCGGCCGCATCTGGGCGCTCTATGTCGGGCATGCGCTGCTGATCGGGTTTCTCGGCGGCGGCGCGCTCTACCCGCCGTTGCTGATCTACATCAGCCGCTGGTTCGACCGCCGCCGCGGCACCGCGCTGGCGCTGATCTCGTCCGGCCAGTACATCGCCGGCGTGATCTGGCCGACCGCATTCCAGCACGCGCTGGCGGGGTTCGGCTGGCGGGTGACGATGGTCGGCTTTGCCGGCGTGGTGGTGCTGATCGTGCCGCTCGCCGCCCTGCTGCGCCCGGCGCCGCCACCGGGGCGAGCCGCCAGCGCGGGCGTCGCCGCCTTTCGCGGGACGCGGGCGCTGCGGCTGCCGGCCGGCGCGGTGCAGGCGCTCTTGTGTGTGGCGTCGTTTTTGTGCTGCGTGCCGATGGCGATGCCGTCGAGCCATCTCGTCGCGTTTTGCAGCGACGTCGGGATCTCGCCGGCGCAGGGTGCGGCGATGCTGTCGGTGCTGCTCGGCTGCGCTTTTGTCAGCCGGCAGTTCTGGGGCTGGCTCGCCGACCGGATCGGCGGGCTCGGCACGGTGCTCGCCGGCTCGGCGTGCCAAGCCGTGGCGGTCGCCGCATTCTCGGCGACCCGCAACGAGACCGCGCTGTTCGCGATATCGGCCGCTTACGGGCTCGGCTTCAGCGGCATCATCCCGGCCTATGTCGTCGCGATCCGCGAGCTGTTTGCGTCATCCGAGGCATCGTGGCGGGTGCCGACCCTGCTGTTTTCGGGCATGTCCGGCATGGCGTTCGGCAGCTGGTTCGCTGGCGCGCTCTACGATTACTTCCATTTCTACGCCCCCGCTTTCGCCGCCGGCGCGCTCTTCAACCTCGGCAACCTTGCCGTCGTCGGCTTCCTCGTCCTGCGCCAGACGCAAGCCGGCCGCCTAGTTGAGGCTACAGCCGCCTAGTGTTCCGAACCCGAAGTTCCCGATATCTAACGAGGTGACTTTCCCGACGAGGGTCGGGATCCACATCGGACTGTGGATACCGGCCTTCGCCGGTAAAGCGAAGGACAAGTACTGAAGTATGATCCTTAAAAACGTCTGTTGATGACGCTAGAGCAACCGCACGTCGCGCTGTCATGGCGAGCGCAGCGAGGCAATCCCGTCCGGGCGAGCCGCGTCCTCGGTATCGGGATTGCCGCGTCGGCCTGCGGGCTCCTCGCAATGGCATTGTTGCGGAATCCGACGCCGGCGTCAGGCGGCGGTTTTTTCGAGCTTGTGCAGGACGCGGATGCGCTTTGGCGGCGGGTCCTTCGAGAACCGCCCCCAGCTGCGCCCGGACAACTCGCCGACAAAGATGTTGCCGTGCCGGTCGACCGCGATGCCGTGCGGCGAGGTGAAATGCCCGGGCTCGAGCCCGGCGTGCATCTTGCCAAGGCGCGCCAACACCTCGCCCTTGTGCGTGTGGATGCTGACCCGCGGCCCGATATTCGGCCAGTCGCGGTTGATCTCGCCTGACGGGCCGCCCTCGCCGATGTAGATCAACGGGTTTGCCCCGAGCGCCATGCACATGCCGTTTGGCCGGTGCAGATTGTTCCACTGGGTCTCGAACTTGCCGTCGCCGTCGAAAATCTGCACGCGGTGGTTCTCGCGGTCGGCGACATAGAGCCAGCCGTCGGGATCGCAGCAGATGTTGTGCGGCACGTTGAACTGGCCCGGGTCGGTGCCGGGTTCGCCCCACGACATCAGCAGCTTGCCGTCCGGCGTGTATTTGTGGATACGGGCGTTGCCGTAGCCGTCGGAGATGTAAAGCTCGCCGCGCGGCGAGATCGCGGTGTGGGTGCAGCGGTGAAACGGTTCGCCGCTCATATAGGGTTTGGGCTCGCCAGGGACGCCGAGGGTCATCAGCACCTTGCCGTCCAAGGTGCAGTGGCGCACCGTGTGGTCGCCGTCGTCGGTCAGCCAGATCGTGTCGTCCGGCCCCATATGGACGCCGTGCGGCCGGGTGAACACGCCCTCGCCCCAGGTCCGCAGGAGGTTGCCCTCGGCGTCGAACACCGCGACTGGATGGTCGCCGCGGTTGAATGCGTAAACCCGGCCTTGCGCATCGACGCCGACCGCCGCGACGTCGCCGAGGGTGATCTCGTCGGGCACCTTTGCCCACTGGTCGCGCACAACAAACGTGTACTTGCCGCCGCCAAGCTCTACCGCCATGCGCTCTCACCCCGATTCTCTGGGATTTTGCCGACCGCATCATAGGCCCGAGCGGCGTTGCGCGCGAGCGCCTCTTGGCCTTCGGACCCCGGGGGTTCCCATCCGGGCGCAGACCGACCGGGGGCCAGTGGAGGGTGACTGTCGCGCGTCACCCTCTTGCCGCCGGCATCGCGACGCGCCGGCCGACCCAGTCGGGCCGCGGCAGCGCCGCATGCGCCGCGGCGGCCGCGGTCACCTTGCCGCGCACCGCCGGCAGAAACGGCGCGACCCGGCGAAGCCCGAGGTCGATCGACAGGAACATCAGCTCCTGGGTCGCCGCGCGGCAATTGTCGGCGAGGCGATACATCTCATGCGCCAGATGGAGGCGCTTGTCGTCGGCGGCGAGGATCTGGCTGGCGACGCGCACCTCCTCGCCGACCAGCAACTCCTGCTCATAGAGATTGTGGGTTTCGACGACAAAGGTGCCGCAACCGGTGGTTTCCTTGTAGTCCCTGCCGATGCCGATCGCCTCGAACAACAGGTCGGTCGCGTAATCGAACAGCACCGTGTAGTAGGCGAGGTTCAAATGGCCGTTGAGGTCGATCCACTCCGGCGCGACCACGCCGCGGTAGCGGTCGAACGGCGCCGGAATGCTCACCGCGCACCACCGCCGGCCGGCCGGGCCGGCGCCTGGCGCCGCCCCGCCATCAGCCCGCGGCCCGACGGGTCTCGCACTTGCGAGCGCGTCAGCCGGCCGCCCGCAGGTTGAACACGGCAAGCCCGCGCAGCACGTCGAGCGCCTGGGTCAGCTGCTCGTCGCTGGCGCCGCCCATGTCGCCGGTGGCGACCGACGGCGCGGTCTTGGCCGCCGGTGTGGCGGTCGCGCCCGGCGGTGCCCCAGGGGGAGCCGCCTTGGTCGCGGGAGCGGGTTGGCCCGCGGCAGGGGAGGGGGCCCCGCCAGCGGATGCCGCCGCCGGCTGGTCGGGGTTTTTCAGCGCGCCCGGCAGGTCGGCCTCGTGAAGCCCCTCCTCCTTGGCCAGCTTTTCCAGCTTGAGCGGCGTCACTGTCAGGTCGGGGTCGAGGCCCTTGCCGTCGATTTCGCGCCCGTCCGGTGTCGTAAAGCGGGCGGTGGTCAGCCGGATGGCGCCCCCGCTCGCCAGCGGGATCAAGGTTTCGATGGCACTCTCGCCAAAGGTTTTGGTGCCGAGCAGCAGCGCGCGGTGATTGTCCTGCAAGGCGCCCGCCACCAACTCGGCCTCGTCGGCGGTGCCGCCGTTGACCAGGGCGACGATCGGCAGCCCTTTGACGAGGTCGTTCGGGGTGACGGCGATGTGCTTGGTATTGTCCGAGTTGTGCCCCTTGACCAGCGCCACGTCGCCCTTGTCGAGAAAGGCGTTGGCGGTGGCGACGGCATCCTTGAAGTTGCCGCCCGGATTGTTGCGCAGGTCGACGACGACGCCGGCGAGCTTGCCGCCCGATTGCTGGCGCAAATCCTGCACTGCCGCGGCCAGCGCCGTCCCTGTGCCGGCGTCGAACCCGGCCAGCCGCAAATAGCCGAGATTGCCGTCCTCGATCCGCGCCGAAACGGTCTGCATGTGGTCGGCGGCGCGCTTGACGGTCAGCTTGAGCGGCGCGCCTTCCTCGCCGCGCTGCAAGGTCAGCGCCACCGTGCTGCCGGCGGGGCCGCGCAGCTTCTGCTCGGCCTCGGCCAAGGTCAGCTCATAGGTCGGCTCCTTGTCGATCGCCAGGATCAGGTCGCCGGGCTTGATGCCGACGGCCGCGGCGGGCGAGCCGTCGCGCGGCGAGATCACCTTGAGCTCCCCCTTGGTCAGGGTCAGCGCCGCGCCGATCCCGACATCGCCCGCCGCGGTCGGCTCGTTCAGCGCCTTCAGCGCCGCCGCGTCGATGTAGGAGGCGTGCGGGTCGAGCCCGGTCAGCATGCCGCTGATCGCCGCCCCGACAAGCTTGCTGTCCGCCACCGGGTCGACCGCGTCCTGGCGGATGCGCTCGAACGCCTCGTCGAACAGGTTCAGCTCCTCATAGACCGCATCCTTGCCGCCGCCTTGCTGCGGCTGTTGCTGGGCAAGCGCCGCGACCGGCGCGACCGACGCCATCGCCAGGATAAGGACCGCCAGTTTCCGCACGCGCATGATCCTCCGTCGCCGCAATCGCGCCCGAAAATGCCCCGGCGGCATTTCTCTTGCCCTCGGCGGACGGCGCTTGCGGTCGAATTCCAACCCTAGCGTACCAAAAACGGCATTACCATGGTTGTCGCCGCGAGCCGTGCGGCGGATCACCACGGCTGGGGCCGCAAATGGATCTGCTTGCGCGAATTAGAGAGACCCCGTTGCCGTTTGCGGCATTGCTCGGGGTCGAGTTCGTCAGCGCCGCCGCCGACCGGATTGTCGCCCGCATGACCGTGCGCGACGATCTGTGCACCCGCCCCGCGGTGCTGCACGGCGGCGCCGTCATGGCCTTTGCCGACACCTTGGGGGCGGTCGGCACGATCGTCAACCTGCCCGCGGGTGCGGCGACGACAACGATCGAGAGCAAGACCAATTTCATCGCTCCCGCACCCGCCGGCACGCATGTCGTCGGCGAGGCGACGCCCATTCACCGCGGACGGCGCACGATGGTCTGGCAGACCCGCGTGACCAATGCCGAGGGCCGGCTGGTGGCACTCGTCACCCAGACGCAGCTTGTGCTGTGAGCATCCCGTTCGCACGGTAGAGGAGTCCGGCTCGACGGCCGGCCGGTTCCTGAAAAGGGTGCCGGCCCCTCGCTCGAACAGCGGGGCGCGCACCGAAGCGCTGGCCCTCGGTCCCGCTTCTGCACAGTGCTCGCCCGGCGCAACAATTCGGGTTGAGAGCATACCAGCGACACCAGAATTCTACCGTCTTGGCCGGGCTTGACCCGGCCATCCACGCCTCTGCGCTCGGCGGCGCCCGTGATGCCGTCGTGAATCCCGGCACAAGTCCGGACAAGACGGGGTTCGGGTTGCTCGTATTTCGTCCGCCACTCCGCGCTGCTGCGGGCAACGGTCTTTCAGGTCGACCGCTGCTTCAAAGCGAAGTGTGCCTTACACAATCCTCAATTGTTCCAGCCGACCCTCAGTGGTGGAACAGGTTCAGCGCCGAGCCCTTGCGGAACCATTCGAGCTGCGAGGCGCTGAAGGTGTGGTTGAGCTTCAAAGTCTCGGCCGTTCCGTCGGCGTGCTTGACGCGGCATTCGACCGGCTGCCCCGGCGCCATCTCTTCGAGACCGACAAGGTCCAGCCGGTCGTCGGCGCGGATCCGCTCATAGTCGGCCGCGTCCTGAAACGTCAGCGCCAACAGCCCCTGCTTTTTGAGGTTCGACTCGTGGATGCGGGCAAAACTGCGCGCGATGACCGCACAACCACCCAGGAGGCGCGGCGACAAGGCGGCATGCTCGCGGCTCGACCCTTCGCCGTAATTGTGGTCGCCGACCGCGACCCATTTGACCCCGTGCGCCTTGTAGTCGCGCGCGATCTTGGAAACCATGACACCCTTCTCGCCGCTCAGCACGTCGACCCCGGTCCCGGCGTCGCCGGTAAAGGCGTTGGTGGCGCCCATGAACATGTTGTCGCTGAACTTGTCCAAATGGCCGCGGTAGCGCAGCCACGGGCCGGCCGGCGAGATGTGGTCGGTCGTCGTCTTGCCTTGCGTCTTGATCAGCACCGGGCAGTCGACAAAGTCCTTGTGGTCCCAGGCGAGCCACGGCTCCATCAATTGCAGGCGCTCGCTTTTCGGGTCGACCGCCAGCGTGATCGCGCTGCCGTCCGCGGGCGGCGAGATGTAAGTCGCGTGGCCGGCGTCAAAGCCGTGCGCCGGCACCTCGGGTGCCGCTTTCGGCGGGTCGAGCCGGAACGACCGGCCCTGCGCGTCGGTCAACGAGTCGGTCAACGGGTTGAACGACAGCCGCCCGGCGAGCGCCATCGCGGTCACGACCTCGGGGCTGCCGATAAAGTTCATCGTCGTCGGCTGCCCGTCGTTGCGCCGCGGGAAATTGCGGTTGTACGAGGTGACGATCGTGTTCGGCACCGCCCCTTCGGAGGCCGCGCGCCGCCACTGGCCGATGCACGGCCCGCAGGCGTTGGCGAGCACGGTCCCGTCGATGTCCTTCAACGACTGCATCTGGCCGTCGCGCTCGATCGTGGCGCGCACCGCTTCCGACCCAGGCGTCACCAAAAACGGCGTCGCGGCCTTGAGGCCGTGCGCCTTCGCCTGCTCGGCGACGTCGGCGGCGCGGCTCATGTCCTCATAGGAGGAGTTTGTGCAGCTGCCGATCAGTGCTGTCGAGATGTGGTCGATAAATTCGTTCTTCGCGTCGGCGACCTCGGCGGCGAGCCGCGAGATCGGCCGGGCCCGGTCCGGCGAATGCGGGCCGACCATGTAGGGTTCAAGCTTTGACAAATCGAGCTCGACGACGCGGTCGTAGTATTTCGCGGGGTCGGCCTCGACCTCCCGGTCGGGCTCGAGCAGATGCTGGTTCTGCTGGAACAACGGCACGAGGTCGGGCTTGCCGGTCGCGCGCAGATAGCGCGCCATGTGCTCGTCGGCCGGGAACACCGAGGTCGTCGCCCCGAGCTCGGCGCCCATGTTGGTGATCGTCGCCTTGCCGGTGGCGCTGATCGTGCGCGCGCCGGGGCCGATGTATTCGACGATCGCGTTGGTCGCGCCCGACACCGTCAGCTGGCCCGCGACGTAAAGGATCACGTCCTTTGGCGCCGTCCACCCGCCGAGCTCGCCGGTCAGGTAGACCGCGATGTGCCGCGGATAGAGCACCTCCCACGGCAGGCCGGCGATGACCTCGACCGCGTCGGCGCCGCCGACCCCGACGGCACAGGCGCCAAGCCCGCCGGCGTTCGGCGTGTGCGAGTCGGTGCCGATGATCAGCTCGCCCGGAAAGGCGTAGTTCTCCAGCACGACCTGGTGGATGATGCCGGCGCCGGGGCCCCAGAAGCCGAGCCCGTATTTCGCCGCCGCCGAGCGCAGAAAGTCGTAGACCTCCTTGTTCTCGGCCAACGACTCGCGCAAATCCTCGCCGCCCTCGGTGCGCGCCTGGATCAGGTGGTCGCAGTGGATCGTCGCCGCGACCGCGACCTGGTCGCGCTGCGTCTGCATGAACTGCAGAAGCCCGGTCTGGCCCAGCACGTCCTGAAAGACGACCCGGTCGGGGCGCAGCATCAGATAGCTCTGGCCCGGGCTCATCTCCTGGTGCTCGGGGTCGTCGAGGTGGCCGAGCAGGATCTTGTCCGCCAAGGTCAGCGGCTTGCCCAGCCGGCGGCGCACGACCGCGAGGTTCTTCGCCATGGTCTGGTAAATCTTGGCGGCCATTTCCGGGGTCGAATCGATAGAAACCATGGTCTAGCCTTTCTTGCCGATACTTGCAGGCGCCGGTACGAGACGGATCTCGTCTACACCCCGAAAGAAAACCGCGGCCGGCCCGAAGAGACCAAGCCAGAGCAGGCGGCGATGATGCCCGATGCCGCCGCGAGCGTCCAGGGAATCTTCGGCGCCGCAACATGCCGGAAGGGGCGGATTCCCTGCGGCTCGCGCCGCTCGCGGTCTAGCCCATGGCGGCTCAGCGCACCGCGGCGAGCCGGGCGGCGGCGCCCGGCCTCTCGGCAAGCACCGCCGGAAAGCGCAGCGCGAAGACCGCGCCGCCGCCCGGCCGGTCGCCGACCGTGACCGCCGCGCCGTGCATCTCGGCGATGCGCCCGACGATCGCGAGCCCGAGCCCGGCGTTGCCGCCATGCCGCCGGTCGCGCCGCCAGAACCGCTGGAATATGTGCTCGCGCAGCGCCCGCGGCACCCCCGGCCCGCGGTCGAGGACGCTGATCGCCCCGTCCGCCGCCACCGCGAGCTCGACCGTGGTGCCGGGTGCCGTGTGGGCCAGCGCGTTTTCGACGAGGTTGCGCACCGCGCGGGCGATCGCGTCGCTGTTGCCGCGCACCCGCACCGGCCACGCCGCACCCGTCACCGCCAGGTTGCGGTTGCGCGACAGCGCCAATGGCGCCAGAAACGCCGCGACCTCGGCGGCGATCGCGGTCAGGTCGGCGGCCTCGCCCTTGGCGATATAAAAGCTGTCGAGCTCGGAAATCTCCAGCAGCTGGTTGACCAGCCGGGTCATGCTCTCGACGTCGTGCCGCAACGGCTCGGCGATCTCGCGGTCGGCGACCATGTCGATTTGGGTGCGCAGGATCGCGAGCGGCGTGCGCAGCTCGTGCGCGGCGTCGGCGGTAAACTCGCGCTGCGCGCGAAACCCGGCGTCGAGCCGCTCGAGCCCGCGGTTGACCGCGCGGACCAGCGGCAGCACCTCGCGCGGCATGCCGATCTCGGGGAGCCGCAGCTCGGTCCGGTCGGGGCTGATGTTTCCGGCGAGCCGCGAGGCGGCGATGATCGGCTGCATCGCGCGCCGGAAGATCGCCACGTCGATGACCAGCAGCACCAACAGGATCGGCGCGGTGACCCACCCGACATGGGTCGGGAACTCGGCGAGGATGTCGTCGATCAGCACGTCGCGGTGCAGCACGTCTTCGACGACCTGGACCAGCACCGGGTGCTGCTCGAAGTCGAGCGCCACCGTCGCCCCGTAGAGTGCCGCGCCGTGGCGCTCTTGGCGGAAAAACTCGATCGGCCCGCCCTCCTGGCCGGCCGGCGCGATCAACCCCACCCGGTCCTGCTGGAAGAACTCGACCGACCGGCGCTGCGGGGGGACATCCGCGATCGCGCGGTTTCCCGGCAACGACGAGAACAGCACATGGCCCGCGCCGTCGATCACCGCGTAGGCGGCGCGCCCGTAGCCTTTCGAATAGAATTCCGCGAGGCTCGGCGGCAGCTCCAGGCGCAGGGTGCCGTCGGGTGCCGTCGACAGGTAGCGCTCGATCTCGCCGGCCTGGTCGCGCAGCGCCTGCTGGTGCAGCTGCTCGACCGCCTGCCGCAGCATCACGAAGAGCGCGAGCGGCATGCAGATCGACGTGGCGACGATCGCCGCGACGTGCAGCGCCACAATCCGCGAGACGACCGAGCGGAAGCGCATCGCCTCATTTTCGCTCGGCGATCAGATACCCCACGCCGCGCAAGGTGTGGATCTGGACCGCGGCGTCGACCTCGCCGAGGCGCTTGCGCAGCCGGTGGATGTAGACCTCGACCGCGTTCGAGCCGATTTCCTGCGACACGCCGTAGAGATTGCCCTCAAGCAGGCTCTTGCCGACGACCCGCCCGCTGCGCCGCAGCAGATGCTCGAGCACGGCGATCTCGCGCGGCGAAAAAAAGATCGGCTCCTCAGCGACAAAGACTTGGCGGGCGACGGTGTCGAGGGTCAGGTTGCCGAGCTCCAGCGGCACCCCCAACAGGTTGCCCGGGCGGCGCAGCAACGCGCGCAGCCGGGCGATCAGCTCCTCGAGCGCAAACGGCTTGACGAGATAGTCGTCGGCGCCATTGCCGAGGCCGTTGACCCGGTCCTTGAGGCTGCCGCGCGCGGTCAGGATCAACACCGGCGTCGCATCGCGGCGGCGGCGCATCTCGCCCAGCACCTCGAGCCCGTCGGCGTCGGGCAGCCCGAGGTCGAGGACGGCGATTTCAAAGCGGTTGGCGTCGAGCACCGCGCTCGCCTCGGCGGCGGTGCCGACCACGTCGACGACAAACCCGGCGGCGGCAAGCCCGCGCGTCAGCAATTCGGCGAATCGCTCGTTGTCCTCGATCAGCAGCAACCGCATCGGCTTTTCCCGTCGGGCTCACCCGGCCTTTGCGACCCCGGCCCCTGGCACCCGGCCTTTATAGACCAACCGCGCGTGGCGCGCGAAGCCGTCGGCGCGCGCACTCCGGCCGGCGGCGCGCCTCACCGCAAGACCGGCCGTCGGGCCAGGTCGGCCGGGCCAGCCGTCAGATCGCGTCGAGCTGCCAGGCGACGTCGTTGCCGATGCCCCACAGATAGCCGACATCGGCCTCGCCGACGAGCACGTAGGCCCGCCCCTGGTGCCGCCAGTAGATCATGTTGACGCCCTGCCGGCGGTCGAAGCTCGGCGCGATGTCGGGCTGCTTCGACGACCCGACGATCAGCGCGATCGGGCCGATCGCCTTGTTCTCGGTCGTGTAGACGAGCTGTGCCGCGGGCCGGCCGTCGACCACGACAAGCCGCGCGCCGCGGAAATTCAGCCCCCACGGCTTGAGGTCGGGCAGCCGCACCTGCTGGGTCAGGCTCTGGCTGATCCGCTGCAGCGCCTCGTGGCTGTCGCCGCTCGCCGGGACGTCGATCAGCGCGTTGTCGCCGCCGGCCACCACCAGCTTGAAATAGCCGGCGGCGTTGTCGAGCCACAAATTGTTGGCGGCGGCGGCCTCGATCGCGGCCGGCGCCATAGTCCCGCCGGGGCCGAGCGCCAGCCCCTTGCCGACGCCCAAATAGGCCGCGCCGCCGCCCGCGAGCAGGCCGAACAGCGACGCCGCCAACGGCAACGCCACCCGCCACCGCCGCCGCGCGCCCAACATCGCCGCGCGCCGCCCCCCAAAGGCGACGACCCGCGCCGGCGCCGCGCCGCGGGCGGCGGCGATCAGCCGCTCGGGCACCGGCTCGCGCACCACCTCGTCATAGGCCTCGCGCAGCAGCATCGCCGAGCGCGACAGCGCCGCCAGCCGGTCGCGCGCCACGGGGTCGCCGTCGAGCCATGCCTCGATCTCGCGCCGCTCGGCGGTCTCGACCTCGCCGTCGAGATAAGCGACGAGCCGGTCGTCACTGTGCCTCGACATCTCTCTTGCTCCTGTCAACCCCGGCGCCGGCGTCGAGCTGGGCCTGCAGCGCGAGCCGCGCCCGCGCCAGGCGGCTCATGATCGTGCCGACCGGAACCTGCGCCACCTCCGCCGCCTCCCGGTAGCTCAGCCCCTCGACGGTCACGAGCAAAAGCGCCGCGCGCTGGTCGGGCGGCAGCCGGTCGACGGCGCGCCGCACCTCGCCGAGTGCCAGCCGCGCCTCGACCCGGCACACCGCCTCGTCCGAGCCCAACCGGGCCTCGCCGGTCTCGCTCTCCTCCTTGCGCACCGTGCGGGCGCGGATCTGGTCGATCCAGATCGTCTGCACGATGCGGAACATCCAGCTGTCGAACCGCGTGCCCTCCTCGAACTGGTGCCGGCGGGCGAGCGCCCGTTCGCAGGCCGCCTGCACGAGGTCGTCGGCCTCGACCGTCGAGCCGGTCAGCCCGCGCGCGAATCGACGCAGCCGCGGCAGCGCCGCGATCAGCTGATCGCTGAACCGGCTGACGCTCGCCTCTTCGCCCGCGGCCCGCTCTTTCGCCCGCTCCGCCAATCTCGGCCTCAGCGACAACGCGCCTCCTCGGTGATTATTCCGGGCGGCGCGGTGCCGCCGCCCCCCGCTACGCATTTCATCGGCGCCCCGCACCCCTTGCGGCCCGCACCCGTCACGGCTCCGCCGCCGCCGCCACCCGTCGCGGCTCCGCCGCCGCCAATCGTCGCGGCCCTGCCGCGATCATAGGACGCTGCACGCCCGGCGTATCCCTCGAAACGCCCTTGCGGGGCCAGCGGGGGGCCGGCCCGCCCGTTGGCGGCGCCGCATCCGCCGCCGGGTTCGCTCTTCACAAAGCCCGGCCGGCGCGGCATTGTGCGCTGCCCACTCGCCCGGTCAATCAGGAACCGCCGCCCGATGAAGGTTGCCGTCGTCAAGGAAAGGCGCGCGCACGAGCGCCGCGTCGCGGCGTCGCCCGACACGGTCCGGCGCATGACCGCGATGGGGCTCACCGTGTCCGCCGAGAGCGGGGCTGGCGAGGCCGCCGGGTTTACCGACGCGGCGTTCGCCGCCGCGGGTGCCGCGATCATGCCCACCGCCGAGGCCGCGCTCGCCGACGCCGACATCGTCCTCAAGGTCCAGCGCCCGCTGGCCGGCGAAAACGGCGCTGTCGACGAGCTGCGCGGCATCCCGCGCGGCGCGGTGCTGGTCGGCCTGTTGCAGCCGCTGCAAAACCCGGGCGACGCGGCGGCTTACGCCGATGGCGGGATCAGCGCCTTCGCGATGGAGCTGGTGCCGCGCATCACCCGCGCCCAGGCGATGGACGCCTTGTCCTCGCAGGCCAACCTCGCCGGCTACAAGGCGGTGATCGACGCCGCCGACGAGTTCAACCGCGCCTTCCCGATGATGATGACCGCCGCCGGCACGATCAAGGCGGCGCGGGTGCTGGTGATGGGCGCCGGGGTCGCCGGGCTGCAGGCGATCGCCACCGCGCGCCGGCTCGGCGCGATCGTCTCGGCGACCGACGTGCGCGCCGCCGCCAAGGAGCAGGTCGAGAGCCTCGGCGCGGCGTTTGTCGCGGTCGACGAGGAGGCCGCGCGCTCGGCCGAGACCGCCGGCGGCTACGCCCGCGAAATGGGCGAGGACTACCAGCGCCGCCAGCGCGAAAAGATCACCGAGGCGCTGCGGCGCACCGACGTCGTGATTTGCACCGCGCTCATTCCCGGCCGCCCGGCGCCGGTGCTGGTGACGCGCGAGATGGTCGCCGAGATGATGCCGGGCTCGGTCATCGTCGACCTCGCGGTCGAGGCCGGCGGCAATGTCGAGGGCAGCCGGCCGGGCGAGGTCGTGACCACCGCGAACGGCGTCAAGATCGTCGGGCATCTGAACGTGCCCTCGCGCATCGCCGCCGACGCGAGCCAGCTCTACGCCCGCAACCTGTTGTCGTTTTTGGCGCTGATCGTCGACAAGGACGGCCATCTGGCGATCGACCCGAACGACGAGATCGTCAAGGCGAGCTTGCTGACGCGGGACGGGGCGGTCGTCAACCCGCTGCTGACGCCGGCTCCGGCCGAGGCCCCGGTCGCGGTCTCGGACAACTGACGGAGAGTGGGATGGCGGACCCCGCAGCACTGGCCGAGCGGGCCAGGGAGCTCGCCGGCGACGCCGGCCGGCTGGCGCACGGCCTGCAGGCTTTGGCCTACCAGCTGGCGGCCCAGTCGCCGGCGGCAACGGGGCCGGCGGGCGGCGTCCCGTTCGTCTACGAGCTGACGGTGTTTGTCCTCGCGGTCTTTGTCGGCTACCACGTCGTGTGGCGGGTGACCCCGGCGTTGCACTCGCCGCTGATGAGCGTCACCAACGCGATCTCGAGCGTCATCATCGTCGGCGCGTTGATCGCCGCCGGCCCGGCCGGCATCAGCTTTGCCAAGGTCATGGGGTTCGTCGCCGTGGCGCTCGCCTCGGTCAACATC
This sequence comes from Allostellaceae bacterium, assembly GCA_035570595.1. Lineage (GTDB taxonomy): Bacteria > Pseudomonadota > Alphaproteobacteria > ATCC43930 > CGMCC-115725 > AP-15. The sequence goes on along the minus strand of DATMLF010000081.1, from coordinate 18,148 downwards.
TTTGGCGGGTTTATCGTGACCCAGCGCATGCTGCAGATGTTTCAGCGCAAAAAATAGCGGGGCGGCGCGTGAGCCAGAACCTTGCGGCGTTTTTCTACCTGATCGCGTCGGTCTGCTTCATCCTGGCGCTGCGCGGCCTGTCCTCGCCGCGGACGGCGCGGGTCGGCAATTTCTACGGCATCGCCGGCATGGTGATCGCCGTCGTCACGACCCTCTTGACCCCGCATGTCGTCAGCTACTGGCTGATCATCGCCGGGATCGTGGTCGGCGGGGCCGTCGGCACCTACATCGCGCTCAACATCCAGATGACGGCGCTGCCGCAGCTGGTGGCGGCGTTTCACAGCCTTGTCGGCCTTGCCGCGGTCTGCGTCGCCGCCGCCGCGTTCACTGCACCCCAGGATTTCGGCATCGGCGTGCCGGCTGCGATCGAGCGCGCGAGCCTTGTCGAGATGTCGCTCGGCATGGCGATCGGCGCCATCACCTTTACCGGCTCGGTCGTCGCCTTTTCAAAGCTTCAGGGCCTGGTCAGCGGCCGCCCGTTGATGTTCCCCGGCCAGCATTACCTGAACGCCGGCCTGGGGGCACTCCTGGTGGTGCTGATCGCGGTCGTTGTCGCGACCGGCGCCGGGGCGGTGTTCTGGCTGTTGCTGCTGCTGTCCTTGGCGCTCGGCTTTTTGCTGATCGTGCCGATCGGCGGCGCCGACATGCCGGTCGTGATCTCGATGCTGAACTCCTATTCGGGCTGGGCCGCCTGCGGGATCGGGTTCACGTTGTCGAACAGCCTGCTGATCGTGACCGGGGCGCTCGTCGGCTCGTCCGGCGCCATCCTCAGCTACATCATGTGCAAGGGGATGAACCGCTCGATCGTCAACGTGATCCTCGGCGGGTTTGGCGCCGAGGGCGGGACGGTCGTCGCCGGCGGCGCCGACGCCGGGGACCGCTCGGTCAGGTCGGGCAGCGCCGAGGACGCGGCCTTCATCCTGAAGAACGCCGGCTCGGTCGTCATCGTGCCGGGCTACGGCATGGCGGTGGCGCAGGCCCAGCACGCGCTGCGCGAAATGGCCGACCTCCTGAAGAAAGAGGGAGTCGCGGTGCGCTACGCGATCCACCCGGTCGCCGGGCGCATGCCCGGGCACATGAACGTGCTGCTGGCCGAGGCGAACGTGCCTTACGACGAGGTCTTCGAGCTCGACGAGATCAACCGCGATTTCCCGTCGACCGACGTGGCCTTTGTGATCGGCGCCAACGACGTGACCAACCCCGCCGCCAAGACCGACCCCAACTCGCCGATCTACGGCATGCCGATCCTCGATGTCGAGCGCGCCAAGACCGTGCTCTTTGTCAAGCGCTCGATGGCCTCGGGCTACGCCGGGGTCGAGAACGAGCTGTTCTACCGCAACAACACGATGATGCTGTTCGGTGACGCCAAAAAAATGTGCGAGGAAATCGTCAAAGCAATGGAGTAACCCACCTCCCCAAGTTTGCTGTTCGAGTGGTGCAAATCATACGCGTGATTCTTGGTTGGAAGGGCGACTCTCGAGCCCATTGCGGACCGTCCCTCCCTCGCAGGAACCGGCCGTCCATGCCCCAAAGTAGACCTCAAAGTGCTTCGTCGAGGCGATGGCAACCACTACCGGGTCCAGTCCACCGCGTTGAAACTGGCATAAAGCTCGCGCGCGTAATCTCGATCTACTTGGTGTGCAAACGCGATCAGGCCCTCGACGTGTCTGCGCATGCCGAAGCGCGATCCGTTTCCGCTTCCCCTTCCGTTCTCGCGCCAAGCCGCGCGGCAAGGACCTAATTGCCGTCGCGACTTGCTCGTCATTCAGGAGCAACATTTCATCGAGCAACGCCGCCGCCGCCGTTTGGTCAGCTTCCTCAAATTGCAAAAGCCACCGACGGGCCGTATCGGTCGACGAGAGATGCGGGCGACGGACCATTCTCAGGCTAAGTTAGTTTTCGCTCGCCGCTTGCAGGAAGCATCGGTCTCCAATCAGCCCGGAAAGACCCAAGGTCCATTCACGTCGCGTGATTTCCCGGTCAGGTTCAGCTGCCGCTTACGGCGCGAAGGCGGCATCGGACACGCCGCAGGGCAAGTCCCGCTTCCCACCCCGAGCCGACCTCAGGCCCAGGTACCAAGCGTCAGATTTATCGGCTTAGATATATAAGGACCGTCATGGCCGGACTTGTTCCGGCCGTTCGCGCGCCCGGATCAGGGTCGTAGAAGGGCGTGAATCACCGGGATGGGCCTGGTGCTGACGACTGAGAGGAGAGGCGTTGAGCCATCCTGCCATCCTCTCCCAGGAACCGGACAGCCGTGGACTTGATCCGGACATCCACGTCGTGGAAGCCGAGATGGCCGCGACCGAGGAAGGGTCAAGCCCGGCCACGATGGCCCTCGAACATATGAGATTGGTCCGTTGCTGGCGGTTTGCTGAACCCGAGACCGCGGATTTCTCGCAATCTCCGAAAAGCCTGGATAAGTCCGTGCCTTCTTCGCGCGCATGGGCGCGGCAGGGGGCCGCACGGCGAAAGCAGTGGCGGCGATCAGCGCGGGAAGCTAACGTCGCGGCGGGGAAATCGTTCCGGGGGTGCGGGATGCGCGCAGTCGCAGCCGTCTTTCTGTTGTCGCTCGCGGCCTGTGCCACCGCGAGCGGCTCGACCGCGAGCGCCTCCTCGGAGATGCGCGACTGGCAGACGGCGGCCGGCACGCCGCCGACCAAGGCCGAGTTTGCCGCTCTCGTCGCAGCCTGCCAGGACAAGACCAAGGCCCCGACCGAAAACGGCCCGATCGACGGCTGCCTCGCCGATCTCGGCCTGCGCCGCACCCAGTAGCCGAACCGCACCGGGTGGGCGCGATGGCGCAAGTCGCGATCTTCAACCCCGAAGCGCTGGCTCGCCCGCTCGGCCCCTATTCGCACATCGCGCGGGTCAGGGCCGCCGAGCTGGTCTTTATCGCCGGCCAGGTCGGGGTCGACCGCGACGGCAGGCTCGCCGGCGCCGGGGATTTTGAGGCACAGTGCGATTTTGAGGCGCAGTGCGCGCAAACCTTCGCCAACCTCGCGGCTGCCCTCGAATCGGTCGGGGCGGGCTGGGGCACCGTCGTCCAGTTCACGACCTATCTCGTCCACTCGCAGGACATCGCCGGGTTCATGGCCTATCGCGGCCGCGAGTTCCCGCGCCTCTTTCCGAACGGCGCCTACCCGCCGAACACGCTGCTCGTCGTCGACCGGCTGGTGCAGGAAGCGCTGCTGATCGAAGTCCAGGCGGTCGCGGCGCTCTGAGCCCAACGCCGGGCGCCGCTCCAACCAAAGGCGACGAAGCCGACGGCAATTTCGCCGGATTCGCGTGCTACGACCCCCGCTGCGGGTGCCGGCCGGCGCAGCGGATACCGGCAACTTCAGGCGTCGACGACGGGTTTGCGACATCGCGCCAATTCGCGGTTCGGCTGGTTGAATTCCCGATTGGCGGGGTGGCAATTCGCGGTTCGAGCACCACGGGAATTTGCCGGCAACGCGTTGCGGCAGCGGCTCTTTCCGGGGCCGAATCGCAGGTCGGGCGGCGACATTCCCGGCAAATTCCCGTCGCAGCGGGAATTGGCGCTATTCTCGACCGGGTCGGCAGGGAGTGGGCGGCATGGCGGCGGGGCGGCTCAAATATTTCGGCTGGGGGCGCGAGGGCGAGGGCATGTCGGCGGCCGACGAGGCGGCGGCGCTCGACCGCTATCGCCGGCTGTTCGGGGTCGCCGATTTCGCCGAGGCCGAACCCCCGCCGCTCGCCGAGATCCGGCTCGCCCCGCCACGCTTGGCGCCGCCGGCGGCGCTGGCGCGGCTGTGCTCGACCGACATCTACGACCGGGTCGCCCACACCTACGGCAAGTCGTTCCGCGACTACGCGCGCGGTCTCGCCGGGGACTATGCCGCCGCCCCCGACGTCGTCGCCTATCCGGGCAGCGAAGCCGAGGTCGCGGCGGTCCTCGACTGGGCGGGCGGGGAGCAGGCCGCGGTGATCCCGTTCGGCGCCGGCAGCAGCGTCGTCGGCGGGGTCGAGCCGCGGGTCGCGGGGACCTCGTGCAAGGCGGCGGTCAGCCTCGACCTGCGCCACCTCGACCGGGTCGTCGAGATCGACCACACCTCGCGCGCCGCTTATATCGAAGGCGGGGTGTTCGGGCCCGCGCTCGAAGCCCAGCTGCGGCCGCACGGCCTGACCTTGCGGCATTTCCCGCAGAGCTTCGAATACTCGACCCTGGGCGGCTGGATCGCGACTCGCTCGGGCGGCCATTTTGCGACGCTCTACACCCACATCGACGATCTCGTCGAAAGCATCCGCATGGTGACGCCAAAGGGGGTCGTCGAAACCCGGCGGCTGCCCGGCTCGGGCGCCGGGCCGAGCCCCGACCGGCTGCTGATCGGGTCCGAGGGCATTCTCGGCGTCATCACCGCGGCGTGGATGCGGCTGCAGCACCGGCCGCGGTTTCGCGCCGGCGGCGCGGTTCGCTTCGCCGATTTCTTCAGCGCCGCGCGCGCCGTCCGGGCGATCGCGCAGGCCGGGCTCTATCCCGCGAATTGCCGGATCCTCGACCCGCAGGAGGCGCTCAACACCGGCGCCGGCGCGGGCGATGCGGCAATCATGGTGCTGGCCTTCGAATCGGCCGACCACCCGCTCGACGCCTGGGTCGCCCGCGCGCTGGAATGCTCCGCCGACCATGGCGGCGTCCCCGACCGGCCGGGGGAGGGCGACGCTCATCGCGAGGGTGCGGCCGAGCAGTGGCGCACCGCCTTTATCCGCATGCCCTACGCCCGCGAGCGCATGATCCGCCGGGCGGTGATCGCCGACACCTTCGAGACCGCGATCACCTGGGAGCGGTTCGAGAGTTTTCACGACACGGTCAAGGCGGCGACCGAAACGGCGATTCGCGACGCCACCGGACGGCCGGGCCAGGTCACCTGTCGCTTCACTCATGCCTACCCGGACGGGCCGGCGCCCTATTTCTCGTTTCACGCGCTGGGGCGGCCGGGCGCGCTCGAGGCGCAGTGGCGGGCGATCAAGAGTGCGGCGGGCGACGCGCTGATCGCGGCGGGCGGGACGATCACCCATCATCACGCCGTGGGCCGCGACCACCGGCCGTGGTACGACCGGCAGCGTCCCGAACTGTTCGCCCAAGGATTGCGGGCGGCAAAGCGGGTGCTCGACCCGCAGGGGCTGCTCAATCCCGGCGTGCTGGTCGACCCCTAATTAGCGCTTGTATTATTGCGCGCGGGATGGAACGACGCTTGGGCGAAGCGGATTTTTGGCGGGCGCGGACAACGTGCGGTTGAGCCGGTTGGTTCCCACAAACGCCAAGAAAAGCCGTCCAAACCCGGTTGCGTTGCCGAGTGTTGTACAGAAAGCACACTGAGATCGTTGGCAATCCTTCGGTTTGCGGCAGAACCGTTGCAGGAATGCCGCGCTAGTGCGTGTTCTGCACGGATTTCCCGACAAACCGTCGGACTGCGCTAAAAACCGATTGCCTTCGGCCGGGCGGATGGTGAAGATAAGCGAACGGTGGCGCGACGACCATCGTCACACGCGTATTTGCGGCCGGAGGTAAGGGATGAGAAATCGCTTTCTGCTAGGCGCCGGCGTGGCGCTTGGTATTGCATTCGGCGGCGTCCAGGCGCACGCCCAGTTCTTCGGGCCTTATCCGCCGGGGGCGTTTTATCTCGGGCCTGAGGGCGGGTGGACCTCGCTTTTCAGTGAGTCGCCGACGTTGGCCGTGCGGGGTCCCAACGGACGAATCGGTACCATCACACGAAATCTCAATACCAACAGCGGCTTCAACGCCGGCGCTCGCGCGGGCTATGCTTGGGGACCGTGGCGGTTCGAAGAGGAATACCGCTACCAGTACAACTCGGTATCGAACTTTGGCGGGCTTAACAGCTCCAGCAATAATACCCACGCCAACGCGATAATGACCAATGTGCTCTACGACTTCACGTTCGGGTGGCCGATCACGCCGCATATCGGGGCGGGAATTGGTGCCGTCAACGTATTTCGTAGTATCGGCGGCACCGCTACGGTACAGACCTCGACCGGCCCTGTGACCTTTACCAGCCCATCGTTAACCGGAAACACATGGAACTTTGGGTACCAAGGGATCGCCGGAATACGTTATCTGATCAATCCGGCGTTGGCGCTCGATCTCGACTATCGCTATTTGGCGACGCCGAACGAAACGCTTACCAACGCGAAGGTCACGCGCGTGGCGGGATGCTGCGTCTTCAGCAGCGTCAGAAACGTCAAGTACCAGTCGAACAACTTTGTCGCGAGCTTGACGATGATGTTCGGCGCCCCGCCGCCGGCAGCGCCGCCGCCGGCTCCGCCCGCACCGCCGCCGCCGCCGACCCACCAGGTCTACCTCGTGTTCTTCGACTGGGATAAATACAACATCACGCCGGAGGGCATGCAGATCCTCGAAGCCGCGGCAGCACATTGGCATGCGGGTGGCGCCGTCCAGATCCAGGTCACCGGCTATACCGACCTGACCGGGTCGCCGGGCTACAACCAGCGCCTCTCCGAGCGGCGTGCAGGCGCGGTCGCCGCGGTGCTCGAACGCCTCGGCATTCCGCGCAACGAGATGGCCGTTGCCGGGCGCGGCATGAACGATCCGCGCGTGCCGACCCCGCTCGGTGTACGCGAGCCGCAGAACCGCCGCGTCGAGATCGTCTTCCCTTAACGCGTGCTGATTTGCCACCGTTCGGAACCCTCCTGGAGGAGGGTTCCGGCAACCGCCGCGGGCTTCCGCGGCGGTTTTTTTTGCGGCGACAAGAAGGCGACCCAGCCGAGAGCTTGCGGACGCCGGCAGGGCGCGCCGCCCCGCCGGCACGGGGCCGCCACAGCTCGATCGCGGTTGCGATGGTGGCGCCATGACGACCGTTCGGTCAGGGCCAGCGGGAGCCTCCGAGGTCGTAAATCTTGGCTGCGCCGGCGCAATTTATGGTATTGTTAGTCTGATTTCGCCATCGTAACCGTTTCGACGCAAACGTCCGCCGGTCCGGAGCGGTGCGAACGAAACTCAAGCTCTATCACCGTTCCAGGAGCCCCCTATGAAGACGCTGATCACTGCGGCTGCGCTGCTTGCCCTTGTCGCCGCAAATGGTGTGCCGACGGGTGCCTTTGCTCAGGCGCCCTCGGGAGTTGCGCCGGCCCCGGCAGCGAATGCCCCCGCGATGGCGCCGACGACCCCGACCGGCCCGACGGTTGCCCCGACCAAGTCGGCGCCGCACAAGGCCGTGAGAAAAACCACCAGACGGAAGGCCAAGCCGAAATCGTCCGCGAAAAAGACGACAAAGCCGGCCACCCAAGGCTCGCTCGGCAGCCCGTCGACGCTCGCTCACGCTGCCTAAAGGGTAATGCTGCCCGCGCGGATACTCTCGGGCAGCATCCGCGCTCGTCGGTGCAGCCCCGCCGCGCTCGACAGGGCGGCCGCGCGGTGCGGTGCCGCCTTGTGTTAGCTGATGGCGGTTTCCACTCGGATCGAGTCCCTACCGAGCGGTGAGGTCGCGAGCCCACCGACCGGGCCGCCGACCCACGCCAAGGACGGGCGTCGTGACGCAATCCGCCTTCGGCGTCGGTTTGCGTCGGGTCTGCGTTGCCTCCCGAAACGCTGCGGAGACCGCCGGGGTTTTATACCGCCAGTGGTTGATCGGCGGGTCTCGCGAACTGCGGCGAAAAGTTGAGGCCACACCGATCCGCGCTGGGTTCCCCGTGTTCGCGTCCAATTCGGGGCTGGGCGTTGCCGGCCTCGCTCGTCGCGATTTTGTACGTTGACCTAAGAAAAACATGACGTGCCGCTACAATGTAGCCGCTGTCGATCTCACGTTAGCTTGGAACGCGGCCCGCCGACCTCGGGTTTATCGCTTTTACCGTTATTCACCTGCAAACTGAGCTACCGGGACGCTTGAAAGACGACGATCTCGGGCCTATCATTTCCACAGGTGGCTGGCGCGCGACGATGACGCGGCAACAAAAGTCATGTGACCGCGTGCGCTTAGCCCCGACGCCGCGGACCTGGCCGAATCGCGGCGGCGCGGGAACGGCGGGCGGACTACCCAAGGGCGACGGAGGACGACTGACATGAGGCTTTTGTTCAACGGGGCTGTGGTCGCTGCCGCGCTCCTGATTTCTGCGCCGGTATGGGCGCAGAACCCGAGCGGCGGAAACTCGGTCGGAACCCCAGGGCCAAACCCTGGTGGCCCGGGCCTGACTCCGTATACCGGCGGCGGCGGCGGCGGTGCACCGCCCGCTCTCCCCCCGCCGGCAGCGATGCCGCCGGCGGCATCAGAGGCGCCCGCACCCTCAAATTCAGCGATGCCGGGGCCACATCATCGTCACAGAGAACTGTCCGCCTATCATCACGCCAAGGCGATGCGCAACTTCCATCGCGGAATGGCGGAGAGGGCCTCGGTGAGCGGTGATACAACGGCGCAACTGAACCGCGAGGAGCTGGCCCGCATCCAATCGGGCAATGCGAGCAATCCGCCGGCGCCCGCGGCGCCAATGCCGGGCAGATAGTCTGATGGCTGCAGATAGTCTGATGGCTAGAGCGACGGCTCCGCTTCTCTAATGTAAGCAGCTCGGGCAGCGGCCGGTGAACCAGACGGGGTGCGACGGGCTTCTCGGGCAGGGCGAGGCGACGTTATCTTAGAACAACGTGAAGCTGAGAGAGGGTCTCGGTATGAAATATCTGTTGAACGGCGTCGCGATCGCGGCCGCGCTCGTCATCGCTGGTCCGGTGTGGGCGCAAAACCCAAGCGGCGGGAACTCGGTCGGGACCCCAGGCCCAAACCCGGGCGGTCCGGGTCTCACACCGTACAGCGGCGGCGCCCCGGCGCCTGCTCCGGCGGCGAACTCGGCGATGCCTCCAATGCATCACGCCCGCGCGATGCACCATTTCCATCACCGGATGGCCCGTAAGGCGGCGCTGGAGGGCGACACAACTGCCCAGCTCAACCGCGAAGAACTGGGCCGCATCCAATCCGGAAACCTGGGCAACCCGCCGGCGCCGCCGGCCCCGGAAAGCTCGATGGCAGCGCCGCCCTCCGGACGGCCGCCCGGCCCCAAGGCATCGAGCGGAAACTACATCCCGCCGCACCAGTAAGCGTCAAGCGAGCAGCCCAGCAGCAGCAGGCCTTTCGCCGGCAACGGCGCGGCGGCGCCTACCGCGCCGCCGCGGCTCAGCCCGCCACCGGCTTGCGCTGGCGGGCGACCCGCTCGAGGTCGCTCAAGAGGTCGTGCAACGCCTGATCGGCGACGTACGCCATTTTGGCAAACGCGCGCAGAAAGCTGTCGGTCCGCGGCAGCTGGAACAAGGTCTCGTCCCCGTCCTTGGCGGTCGCCGCGGTGATCAGGACGACATTGTCGAACGGCTGCACCACGAGCTCGTGCAGCGCCTTGCCCGGACCTGTCACGTATTCGACGACGCGGCAGCGGTCGGTGTCGCGGGTTTCCTGCAGGATCGTCATCCGGTAAGCGGCGCGGGTCGTCGCCGCCTCGATCAACGCCCGGGCGAACGGTCGCAAAAACGTTTCGTCAAAGCCGAGAAGCGCCGTCGGGCGGTCGTCGCTGACCGAAGACCGCATCTCGAGGGTCGTCCATAGCGACGCCCGGCCGCCGAAATAGTCGGCCGACGCAAGATCGAGGTTTATCGAATCGACCGGCATTGGCGACGAGACCGACCGAGCCGAGAGAAACGCAAAGCAGGCGGGCTCACGCTTGAGGGAAATGTTTGTCGTCGCCTCAAGATTCCGATCGGTGATCGCGGGACTGTCGGCCATGGCAAATCAACTCCGAGAGGGCTTCGAGCCGGGCGGCGTTCGCGCCTCGTTTTTGCTTCCCCGAGCTAAGTCGACAGTTCCCCTGTCGCCGATCTGAAATAATCTGCTCCCGACAGGCTTGTCAAAATAGATCACAAGGTCATTGGCCGGATGCGGCCATCAGCCGCGCTAACGCGGCGCATACTTTGCTTAATCTTGGATGGCGGGGCCCGCCGCGCCGGCAGCCCGCCACGATCGGCTGGCTGTCGGGGCGCCACGCAAACCCACAATGACCCCGCGAGACACCCGAGGCAACCCGCGAGCGCGGCACCGCCCCCGCGACCGGCGCAAGGCCGTTATGCGGGGATTGACGATGCGTTTCTTCGGGCAGGGCGCGGCGTTGTTACTCGCGCGCTTCCCGTTCGAGCGTTTCCTCGGCGTTGAGCCAGTCCGATTCGGCCGTCGCGATCAGGCGGGTAATCTCGGCGCGCCGCTTCAGCGCATCGCCGACCGCGGCGCCGTTCGCGCGGGCGCCGGCGAGACCCGCAAGGGCACGGTCGAGCGTGTCGCGCTCCCTGGTCAGGCGCACAATCGTCTCCTCGGCCGCCCGCGCGCGCTGGCGCAGCGGGTCGAGCGCGCGGCGCTGCTCGGCCGCCCGCCGCCGCGCCGCGCGTCTTTCGTCGGTCTCGGCCGGGCGTTTGGTGGTGCTGGGCTCGACGGGTTCAAGCACCCGCCGCCGGTAGTCGTCGAGGTCGCCGTCGAACGGCTGCACCGTGCCGTCGGCGACGAGCCACAGCCGGTCGGCGGTCAATTCGAGCAGATGCCAGTCGTGGCTGACCAGGACGACAGCGCCGGGAAACTCGTTGATGGCGCGAACCAGCGCCTCGCGGGCTTCGAGGTCGAGATGATTGGTCGGCTCGTCGAGGATCAGCAGCGACGGGGCGTCGTAGGTGACGAGCGCAAGGTTGAGCCGTGCTCGTTCGCCGCCGGACAACTCGGCGACCGGCACAAACGCCTTCTCCTCGCCAAAGCCGAAGCCGCCGAGGCGGGCGCGCAGCGTCTCGGGCAAGGCGTTCGGCAGCAGGGCGGACAGGTGCTCGTAGGCCGATTCGCCGGGCCTCATCTCCTCGATCTGGTGCTGCGCGAAGTAGCCGCAGGCGAGCTTTGGCGACCGGGACATCCGCCCGCCGAGCAGCGCCAGCCGCCCCGCGAGCAAGCGCGCGAAGGTCGTCTTGCCGTTGCCGTTGGCGCCGAGCAGCGCCACCCGCTCGTCGGGGTCGAGCCGCAGGTCGAGCCGCGACAAAACCGGCTTGCCCGGGGCGTAGCCGACGCTCGCCCGCTCGAGCGAGATCAACGGCGGGCTCAGCCGGGGCGGGTCGGGAAACGCGATCCGCGGCGGCGGGTCGGCCACGGCGAGCACGACCGGGTCGAGCCGGGCCAGCGCCTTCAACCGGCTCTGCGCCTGGCGCGCCTTTGACGCCTTGGCGCGAAAGCGGTCGACAAACGCCTGGAGCCGCTGGCGCTGGTCCTCCTGCTGTTTCGCGACCACGGCGAGCCGCGCCGCATTCTCCCGCCGCGCCCGCACAAAGGCGTCGAACCCGCCCGAATAAAGGGTCAGCTTGCCGCGCTCGAGGTGCAGGGTCGTGGTCGTGACCGCGTTCAGGACGCGCCGGTCGTGGCTGACGAGGATCAGTGTCCGGCGATAGCCGCGCAAAAATCGTTCGAGCCACAGCGAGGCTTCGAGATCGAGGTGGTTGGTCGGCTCATCGAGCAGCAACAAATCGGGCTCGGTGACCAGCACGGCGGCCAGCGCCACCCGCATCCGCCAGCCCCCGGAAAGGTCGTTGAGCGGCCGCTGCTGCATCCCATCGTCGAGCCCGAGCCCGGCGAGGATGCGGCCCGCCCGGCTCGGCGCCGAGTAGGCGTCGATCTCAACCAGCCGCGTTTCGATCTCGGCGGCGCGCAACGGCGTCGGGCCGGCATCGCGCTCGGCCAACAGGCGGGCGCGCTCGCGATCGGCGCCGAGGACGGTTTCGAACGGGGTCGCCGGCCCGCCGGGCGCCTCCTGGGCGAGAAACCCGATGCGCCGGCTGCCGGGCAATTCGATCGTGCCGTCCTCCGGCTCAATGACGCCGCGGATCAGGTTTAGGAGGGTGGACTTGCCGACGCCGTTGCGGCCGACCAGCCCGACCTTGGCGCCGTCCGGGATCTGCGCGGTCGCACGATCGAAGAGCCGCCGCTTTTCGATGCGGTAGGTGATGCCGGACAGGGTCAGCATCACGGTCTATTAGCACGGGCGGGCGCCGATTTTGAGGGGCCACACCGCCGACCTGTCCTGCGCGGCGGTCGGGGTGCGTATAGGCCGGCGGGCCGGGTGCTGGGGCGGCGGCGCGATGGGGCCTCAAGCGTCTTGCCGAGGCGCGCGCCGGCTGATTTGAATTGGCTGCAGCCGACGTGATGGTCGACTGGCCTCAAGGAGGAACGAATGGCGCTCGTACCGCTGGCGGCGAAGGGAAACTACTTCCACGTGTATGAGTTTCGGGTCAAGCCCGGCGCCGGTAACGCGTTTATCGAACTCTTCAACAAGTTTGATTACGGCGACGACAACCCGTTCCACCGCTCGAAGGCGCAGGTCAAGGATGGGGTGCTGTGTCGCGACACCGAGGATCCCGACCACTTCTACCTGATCGGCGAATGGCGGGACATCGAGGAGCACAGGCGCATTCGCGAGCGGGTGGCCCGCGAGATCAGGCCGGAGTTTGTCGGGCTGATCGAAGGCGGCCATTTCGTGCCCACTTATGCCCAAGTGGTGTCGGCGACCCCGCAGGACGTGCTCGACAAGTCGCAAGCGCGGTAGCTCTGCTCTACAAGCGCGGTAGCTCTGCTCTAAACGCATCGAGGCGCGGTCCTCCGCCGGGCTGGCCGCGTGGCGTTTGCGTCGACATGGCCGGTGTGCTCAGTGGGAATCGAGTGCCGGCGAGGAGGTTGAGCGGTTGGCAATTCGGACCCACGACATCGTCGCGCGCGGGCTTGCTGCACCCGAGCGGCTCGAGGAAGTGCGGCGGGTGGCCGGGCAATTCGCGGTCGCGATCACCGAGGACATGGCGGCGCTGATCGACCGGGACGACCCGAGTGACCCGATCGCGGCGCAATTCGTGCCGAGCGGCGCCGAGCTCGAGACCGCTGCCGAGGAACTGGCCGACCCGATCGGCGACGACCGCTGGTCGCCGGTGCCGGGGATCGTGCATCGCTATCCCGACCGGGTGCTGCTGAAGCCGACGCTGGTGTGCCCGGTCTACTGCCGCTTCTGCTTTCGCCGCGAGGTCGTCGGCAAAAAGCCGGCGATGCTGCCGCCGGCGGCGCTCGAACGCGCCTACGACTATATCCGCCAGCGCCGCGACATCTGGGAGGTCATCGTCACCGGCGGCGACCCGTTTGTGCTCGGGCAGCACCGGCTGGCCGCCATCGTGCGCGCGCTCGACGCGGTCGCGCACCTCGGCGTGATCCGCTTTCACACGCGCGTCCCGATTGTCGATCCGCGCCGCGTCTCGGCGGCGCTGGTCGCGGCACTCGCCGCGGACAAGGCGGTGTGGGTCGCGGTCCACGTCAACCACCCGCGCGAGCTGACGCCGGCCGCGAAGGAGGCGGTCAGCCGGCTCGTGCGGGCCGGCATCCCGGTCGTGTCGCAGACCGTGCTGCTGCGCGGCGTCAACGACGACGCGGCGGTGCTCGAAGCCTTGTTTCGCGGGCTGGTGGCGATGCGGGTCAAGCCCTATTACCTGCACCACGGCGACCTCGCGCGCGGCACCGCGCACTTCCGCACCGGCATCGCCGAGGGGCAACGGCTCGTGCGCGCGTTGCGCGGCCCGGTCTCCGGGTTGTGCCAGCCGACCTATGTCCTCGACATCCCCGGCGGCCACGGCAAGGTGCCGGTCGCTCCTTGCGCGGTGACACCGGGCGACGCCTCTTCCGGATGGCTGGTCGAAGACAGTAGCGGAGCCTGCCACCGCTACCCCGCCGATCGCGACGACCCGAACGGCTAGGAGGCGGTCGCCAGCGGTGCGGCGGATCAAGCCTGATTGCGGCGACTGGCCCGGGCGGGCCTACACGGCAAGCTCCCACCAGATCGGGGTGTGGTCCGAGGCGCGGTCCTTGGCGCGCGGTTTTTTGTCGATCTCGCAGGCGACGACCCGGTCCGCCGCGTGCGGCGACAGCAGCAGATGGTCGATGCGCAGCCCCTCGTCCCGGTTCCAGCGCCCGGCCTGGTAGTCCCAGAATGTGTAGCGGTGGGGCTCGCGGTGAAAGACGCGGTAGGCGTCGGTCAGGCCGAGATACATCAGCGCGCGAAACCGCGCGCGGGACTCCGGTTGGCAGAGCGCGTCGTCGCGCAGCGCGACCGGGTCGAAAACATCGTCGTCGGTCGGGCAGATGTTGTAGTCGCCGGCCAGCACAAACGGGATTTCCTGGCGCAACAGATCGCGGGCATGGCCGACCAGCTGCTCCATCCACGCGAGCTTGTAGGCGAACTTGTCGGTGCCGATCGGGTTGCCGTTCGGGAGATAAATCGAGGCGACGCGCACCGCGCCAAACGACGCCTCGAGATAGCGCGCCTGCTCGTCCTGCGGCATGCCGGGCAGACCCGAGACCAGCCCCTCGGCCGGCCGCTTCGACAGCAGGGCCACACCATTATAGGCGCGCTGCCCGATCGTCTCGACGTGGTAGCCGAGCGCCTCGAGCTCAAGCCGAGGAAAATCAGCGGCCGGGCATTTGGTTTCCTGCAGGCACACCACGTCGGGCTGTGCGTCTTGCAGAAATGCAAGCAGCAGCGGCAGGCGAACCTTGACCGAATTGACGTTCCAGCTGGCGATTTTCACGGCGACGAAAGGCTGCGCCAGCGCCAGATTAGGCGATCGAAAACGAGTTGCCGCAACCGCACGACGAGGCCGCATTGGGGTTGCGGATCTGGAACGCCGCCCCCATCAGATCCTCGACAAAGTCGATCTCGGCGCCGTTCAGCAGCTCGAGCGACACCTCGTCGACGACGACGGCGACCCCGTCGCGCTCAAAAACGACGTCGTCCTCGTTCCGCTGGTCGTCAAAGCTGAAGCCGTATTGGAACCCTGAGCACCCGCCCCCGGAAACCGCGATCCGCAGCAGCGCGTTTTCGACCTGCTCCTGGTCGCGCAGCACCGCGATCCGTCGGACCGCGCTTTCGGTCAGGACGACCCGCTTTTCCCCGTCGACTTCGTGTTCGGACATGTTCTCGCCGCTCCGATACTCGCCGCATCGCGCGCCGGCGGTGCCGCTCTTATGTAGGCACACGGAACAGCGGGGTCAAATATCCGGCGCCGTCGATCCCACGCCTGCCGCGGCTAACGGCGTGTTGCTCTCCTCGCCAACCCCGCCGAGGCTGAAAAATTCATCGCCGTCCGCTATATCAGCAACACCGGATGGCACAACCCGGAGTTCGAAATGGCTGAGGTCCTGGAAAGCGCGCCCGCCGGCCGGCAACAGGCGGGCGCCGCCGACAAGCTCGCCTGCCTGAGCGCGCTCGAACGCAAGGTGCTGTGGCTGTCGACCTGGATGATCCACAACGCCAACCACCTGCGGCCCACTCACGACGGTTTGAAGGTCGGCGGCCATCAGGCGTCGAGCGCGTCGGTCGCGACGTTGATGACGGCACTTTATTTCGACGTGCTGCGCCCACAGGACCGGGTCGCGGTCAAGCCGCATGCCTCGCCGGTGTTCCACGCGATCCAATACCTGCTCGGCCATCAGTCGCGCGAAAAGCTCGAGCGATTTCGCGCGTTCGGTGGCGCGCAATCCTATCCGTCGCGGACCAAGGACGGTGACATCGTCGATTTCTCGACCGGCTCGGTCGGGCTCGGTGTCGGCATGACGTTGTTCGGCTCGATCGCGCAGGATTACCTGCGCCTCAAGGGCTTGGTCCCGACCGACGAACCGCCCGGCCGCATGATCGCGCTCGCCGGTGATGCCGAGCTCGACGAAGGCAACATCTTCGAGGCATTGCTCGAAGGCTGGAAACACGATGTCCGCAACCTCTGGTGGGTCATCGACTACAACCGCCAGAGCCTCGACGCGGTCGTGTCGGACCGGCTGTTCGGCCGCATCGACGCGATGTTCGAAATGATGGGCTGGCGCGTCGTCACCCTGAAATACGGCCGACTGCTGGAGGCGGCGTTCGCCCGGCCCGACGGCCATCACCTGCGCGAATGGATCGACGCCTGCCCGAACTCGCTGTATTCGGCGCTCGTCTACAAGGGGGGCGAGGGCTGGCGCGAGCACCTGCAGCGCGACCTCAACCGCTATCCGGGTATCCGCGCAATCCTCGACGACCACGACGACGACGAATTGCAGCGGCTGATGACCAATCTCGGCGGGCACGACATGGGGTCCGTGCTCGACGCTTTTCACGCCATCGCCGACGATCGCCCGACCTGCTTTATCGCCTATACGATCAAAGGCTTCGGCCTACCGTTCGCCGGTCACAAGGACAACCACGCCGGACTGATGAACCGCGACCAGATGACCGCGTTCCGCCGCGCGATGGCAGTGCCCGAGGGTGCGGAATGGGACCTCCTCGCCGGTCTCGACGTGACGCCCGAGCGGCTCTCGGCGTTTCTCGAAGGGGTGCCGCTCGCCGCACGCGCCGCCCGGCGGCACGAAGCAGCAGCGGTGCCGGTGCCGCCGAGCCTGCCGGTGCCGCGCGGCGAGCGCCAGTCGACGCAGGAGGCGTTCGGGCGATTGCTCGGCGATATCGCCGCCGGCGACGGCTTGCTTGCCGAGCGGATCGTCACGACCTCGCCCGACGTCACCGTGTCGACCAATCTTGGGCCCTGGGTCAACCGCCGCGGCATTTTCGACCGCGCCCTTCGCGCCGACACGTTTCGCGAGGAAAAGGTCGTCTCGGCCCAACGCTGGGGGATGTCGCCGCACGGGCAGCACATCGAGCTCGGCATCGCCGAGAGCAACCTCTTCCTGCAGCTTGCGGCGCTGGGGCTCGCCGGGCCGCTGTTCGGCGCGCGGCTGCTGCCGATCGGGACGTTGTACGACCCGTTTATCAAGCGCGGTCTCGACGCGCTGAACTATGCCTGCTACCAGGACGCGCGCTTCATCCTGGTCGCGACGCCGTCCGGGATCACGCTGGCGCCCGAGGGCGGCGCCCACCAGTCGATCGCCGAGCCGCTGATCGGAATGGCGCAGCCCGGGTTGACGAGCTTCGAGCCGGCCTTTGCCGACGAGCTGGCGGTGCTGCTGCGCTGGGCCTTTGCCGAAATCCAGCGCGACGACGGCGAATCGGTCTATTTCCGGCTGTCGACGCGACCGGTGGAACAGCCCAAGCGCCCGCTCGACGCCGACCTCGCCGAGGCGGTCGTCGCCGGCGCCTACTGGCTGCGCCAGCCGGGGCCGGGCGCCGATCTAGCGATCGCCTACTGCGGCGCGGTGGCGCCGGAGGCGCTCGCCGCCCACGACGAATTGGCCGAGGACGCGCCGCAGGCCGGGGTGTTGGCGGTCACCTCGCCCGACCGGTTGCACCGCGATTGGCGCGCCGCGCAGGCCGACGGCCGCGTCAGCGCGGCCGAGCGGCTGCTGGGGCGGCTGCGCTCGGGGGCGGCGCTGGTCACGGTCGGCGACTTCCATCCGGCGACCCTGTCGTGGCTCGGCGCCGTCCGGAAGAACCCGATCGTCGCGCTCGGCGTCGACCGCTTTGGCCAGTCGGGCGACATCCCCGACCTCTACCGCGCTTACGGCATCGACAAGGAGGCGATCCTCGACGCCGTCGCCCGCGCTTGCCTCCTGGCATTGCGCAAGTAGGTTGGCCCCGAGCGACTCCCGCGGCTGTCCGGTTAAGTCAAACGGGGTTGCGCGAGAGCCTGATGGCTCCACTCTTAGTCGTCATCACCGGGCTCGTCCCGGGGATCCACACCCTTCTCGACCACGATCCGGGTACGTGGATGGCCGGAACAAGTCCGGCCATGACAACTCTGGGGGAGTAAGTATTACGAATCCCCGGCTAACTTGCATGCAGCCGTGGGCGACTCCCGGAATAACGCACGTGTGGCGCGATCCTTGCGTGAGATTAAAGCCCGCGGAGATTTTGCCGGCCTGTGAGGCTCGTCACACTTCGTTAGGCTGCGCCGTCTTATGATGCCGCCGCCCGAGCGACTGGGGCAATCGTTGGTTGAACTTTACGGGGGTAGGGGCAATGAAGAACCTGCTTCAGTTCGCCGGCAAAAACGGCGCTTGGGTCGTGGTGATCGGCATTGTTGTCGGTTTCTGCCTGCCGGTCGTCTCCAATTTCGCGAGACCCTATCTGGCGGTCGCGATATTCC
>DATMLF010000080.1:0-20749 GCA_035570595.1 Allostellaceae bacterium | reverse complement strand
ATCTCGACGAGTTCGTCTTCCGCTTCAACCGCCGTCGTACCCGGCATGCCGCCTTCCGTTCTCTGCTCGGCATCGCCGCAGCCCACACACCCCTCCCTTACAAGATGTTGATCTCACCGGAAGCAAAGGTATAAGCCTTCTACCCTATCCACCCTTTCCTATCCGTCGCCCCCGCGTTGGACGACAAACGGGCCATGCGTCTTTGGTTCGCCAATTTCATCATGTATTCAGCGGCCCTGAATGTTGCCGGCTGCTACGTTCCGTTCAACGATATCGGTTCGGCTGTGATGAAGATGCGGGCAGACACGCACGGCATCAAAATTGACGATGCGGATAAGGAAGAGCTTACGGAGAAGTTTTCAACGATGCCGCCGGACCGGGAGGTGCCGGAAGCGCTGGGCAAGCTGCGCAATGCAGGTTTCCGGTTGTTCACGCTCACGGACAATGTGTTGGAGGTGCAAACCCGTCAGCTCGAACACGGCGGCATTGTCGATTTTTTCCAACGGCGCTACTCCGCGGACGGCGTAAAGCACCATAAGTCGTCGCGCCAGGCTTGCGCCTAGGTCGAGAGGGAGCTCGGGGTTGAGCCCTCCCGGCTCTGCCTGATCGCGTGCCATACCTGGGACACGCTCGGCGCCGTGGCGGTCGGCTGGGGAGCGGCGCTGATCAAGCAGGTCGGCAACGATGTTTTGGGGGTCGGCCCGCAGCCGCAGATGGTCGGCGATAATGTGAATGACGTTGCCGATCAGCTCATCGCCCGACACAAGGGGACGGCGCTGATCAGCCGGAGGGGCGCCCTTACCGACCAACACGCTTAGAGAAGTGCCTGCGTGTATCAAATAGCGTGCCCGAACGATATGTAACCTTAGTGTACAATCATAAACGGTTACGAAACACAGGAGGCACCCCATGGTCAAGGTCCGCTTTCGCAAGGCCGATGTCGACGGCTTCAACATCTTCTACCGCGCGGCAGGATCGGAGGGCGCCCATAAGATGTTGTTATTACATGGATTTCCGAGCGCTGGCCATATGTTCCGCGACCTCATCCCGCTGCTCGCGGATCGGTTTCATGTCATCGCACCCGATCTTCCCGGGTTTGGCCAGTCCGACATGCCGGCGCGCGGCAAGCTTACCTACACATTCGACAATATCGCGCGGCTCATCGACCGCTTCACCGAGGTCGTCGGGTTCGATCGCTTTGCGATTTATGTATTCGATTACGGCGCGCCGACCGGTTTCCGACTGGCGACGTGGCACCCCGACCGGGTCGCCGCGATCATTTCGCAGAATGGCAATGCCTATGAGGAAGGTCTGAGCGAGGGTTGGAGTCCAATCCGGGCCTATTGGGAAAATCCATCGCCGGCAAACCGGCTAGCGCTCCGCCCCTTCCTCGCGCCTGAGACAACAGTTTGGCAATACACCCATGGCGTGCCCGATCCGACGGCGGTCTCCCCGGACGGCTATTCGCTCGACAACTTTTACCTGTCCCGGCCTGGTGCGGACGAGTTGCAGCTCGACCTCTTTGGCGACTACAAGAGCAACGTCGCGCTGTATCCGACCTTTCAGGAGTATTTCCGGACCTACAAGCCGCCGTTCCTGGCGGCGTGGGGCAAGAACGATCCGTTCTTCCTTCCGCAGGGTGCCGAGGCGTTCAAGCGCGACATCCCCGCGGCGGTCGTCCGTTTCTTCGACACCGGGCACTTTGCGCTGGAGACGCATGCCGCCGAAATTGCGGCGGCAATCCATGGCTTGCTTGGCCCCTGATCACGCAGCCCGGTGCCCGCCCGTCCGCATCATGCGGGTGCAGTCAGCAATCAAATGGCCAGCTGTCATCGCGCGAACCCGTAACCGGCAGTTTACGAAGTTACAGCGAATTAATGCCAGCGAAAGCGGGCTGTCACGTGCCTCGCCCAATTATCCGCCGATCCCGCTCGCGCCGGCGACGCATTCGCGTTTCGGGCAGGGGCAATGTTACGCAACACGAGGACAGGATGGTGCAATCTCCGACCGACAAGATCCGCTTCCCGAAGCTAACTCGGGGCCGCGCCGCCGCCGCCGCGTTCGGGCTCGGGGCCACGCTCGCCCTGTCGCCGATGGTGCTGGCCGAAAACCCCGCGCCCTTGACGCCGGCGGCGCCGCAGCCGATGACCGCCCCGGTTGCGCTGATCCAACAGCAGAGCTTTGCCCCGCTGGTCAAAAAGGTGTTGCCGGCTGTCGTCAACATTTCGGTTACGCAAAAGGCCGGGGCGGACCAGATGTCGGAAGAGCGGGAGCAGTTCCAAGGCTCGCCGTTCCAGGGCTTCCCCAGTTCCCCGTTTGACGAAATGCTGCGCCGCTTTTTTGAGCAGCAAAATCCGGGCGGCGGCGAGGAGCACGCCTTTCCGCAGATGCCGGGCGGCCAGCCGCAGCGCATAGCACTCGGCTCCGGCTTTATCGTCGATCCGTCGGGCTATGTCGTGACCAACAATCATGTTGTCGGCGACGCTGGCAAGGTCGAGGTGATCCTTCAGGACAAAACCAAGTACACGGCGAAGATCGTCGGCCGCGACCCCAAGACCGATCTTGCCGTCCTCAAGATCAAAGCCGACAAGCCGCTTCCTTACGTCAGTTTCGGCGACAGCAGCGCCGCCCAGGTCGGCGACTGGGTCATGGCGGTTGGCAATCCGTTCGGGCTTGGCGGGACGGTGACGACCGGCATTATTTCTGCACGAGGGCGGGACATCAACGAAGGCCCGTACGACGATTTCCTGCAAATCGACGCGCCGATCAACCGCGGCAATTCGGGCGGCCCGACCTTCAACCTCGAAGGCCAGGTCATCGGCATCAACACCGCGATCTATTCGCCCAACGGCGGCAGCGTCGGCATCGGGTTTGCGGTGCCCTCGAACGTCGCCAAAAACATCATCGCACAGCTCGAGGAGCACGGCAAAATCGTCCGCGGCTGGCTCGGGGTCCAGATCCAGGAGGTCACCCCGGCGATCGCCGCGAGCCTCGGGCTCCATGGCGACCACGGCGCGCTGGTGGCGGTCGTCAACCCCGACGGCCCGGCCGCCAAGGCCGGCCTCAAGCAGGGCGACGTCGTCCTGGCGTTTAACGGCAGTCAGGTCGACCAGCTGCACGATTTGCCGCGGCTGGTCGCGACTGCCTCGCCCGGCAGCGAAGCCACGGTGACGGTCTGGCGCGACGGGCGCAAAACCGACTTGCAGGCGAAACTCGGCGAGCTTCCCGACAACAGCAAGGTTGCCTCAGCCGCCGGCCCGCAAGACCAGGAGGAGGGCTCCGCCTCGCAGGCTTCGGCCTTGGGCATGCGCTTCGAGCCGCTGACAAACCGGTTGCGGCAGGAGCTGCACATCGCCAAGGGCATCGACGGGGTCGTCGTCGCCAAGGTCGACAACGGCAGCGCCGCCGAGAATGTCGGCTTGGCCGACGGCGACGTGATCGTGTCGGTCAACCAGCAGCCGGTGCACACCCCGCAAGAGGCGGCGGCCAGACTGACCGAGGTCGCGCACTCGTCGAATAAGACCGCTCTGCTGCTGCTGAACCGCCACGGCGTGACGCAGTACGTCGGGATGTCGCTGGGCGCCAATCAGGGCTAGCCGTCAGGACAGGCTTTGGCGGCGCTGCCCGTCCGCGGCAGCGCCGCCGGCCGCGCCGAGCAAATTAGCGCGCCCGATACAGCGACGGCGTCGGTGCATCCTTGTCGCGCGACGCGAGCGGAACCCGCGCTTCCAGCCGTTCGAGCTCGATTCGCGTCCGCGCCCCGGCGCGCAGCAGCCGATCCGTCGCCTCCCGCAGCTCGGTTCGGCTCTCCACTGTGTCATGGTCGAGCGCGGCGTCGAAGGCCGCGAGAAACGCCGCGATGTCGCCGTCGATTCGTTCGCGCAAAGCATGGTCGATAAAGGCGCCTGCTTCTCTCGCCTTCTGCGCGTCGGCCGCGCCTGGCGCCGGTCCGCGCATCATACCAAGCGGGCTCGGCGACGCTCCGAACGGCAGGGTATGCTCCGTCGTCTGCCGCGGCGGCTGTGGCGCCCCCGGTTGCCCACCACCCGGACGGGCCGGACGGCTGTCGGAGCCGTGCGCCGGATTGGCAGGCTGCGGCGCGTGGTGCGAATGCGAATCGGCGTGCGAATGCGCGTCGCCGCCCGACCCGGTGCCGTTTCCTTGCAGCGACAAATGCAGCGTCCGGCGCGCTTCGCCATTTTGCGGAGGTCCGCCGGGCGAACCCGGCGAGGCTGGTTGCGCACCAGCGGCCGGGTCGCGCGAGGTTTGGCCAAAATGCTGCGGCGCCGGACCGTTGAACCCTTGCGAGCGCGATGGTTCGGCCAGCCTGGGCAAGGGCGGCTCTCGTCCAAACAATCGGTTTTCCGCGAATAGCCCGGACGACTGCGGCTGCTCGGTCGCACCCGAATCGACAAGCCGCGCGGACGACGCGTCGCTCGGGGTCTCCTCGGCTGCCGCGCCGTTGATCGGCAGCGGCGCGGCGGGTGCTTTTATCAGCTGAGGCTCGCCCGACGCTGCTGCGGCCCGCGACGCGACCGCTTCGCCCGCGGCGCTGCGCGCTCGGGTCCGGCTCACAATGTAGCTGATCGCCGGCGGCGAGCAGTCGTAGGTCCGGGCGATGCTTGCGAGGGTTTCTCCAGCCTCGTACCGCGCAATAATCGATGGCCAATCCTGTTGGGGAATTTTCCCTCGTTTACTCGATTTTTCCATACGAAAGACCTTCGTTTGCAAGTCGTGGGTTTCGTTTTTTCGACGCCCGGCTCGTCGTATGTTTGCGGGCGCGGGGCCGTTCCCGGACTGCGGATTGACACAAATCAGAACATCCGGATCAGAAACGACGATCCCATAGAACGGTTTGCCCGAGCCTTAACGGGAACACCGTAACCCGCGCCGGTTTTTTTCGAACGCCTGACAATACCGACCATCAAGTATACAGCAAGCAGGTTTGTCAAGTTCCACCGTGACCAGTCGCCGGCGCAAATTTCATCACATGCTGACGATCTTGCCGGGGTTCATGATGTCGTCCGGGTCGAGCGCCCGCTTGATCGCGCGCATGACCTCGACCGCTTCGCCGTGCTCGTCCAACAGGAACTTGATCTTGCCGTAGCCAACGCCATGCTCACCGGTGCAGGTGCCTTCCATCGCCAGCGCGCGAGCGATCATCCGCTCGTTGATCCGGCTGGCTTCGGCGATTTCTTGCCGGCTGTCAGGGTCGATCATAAAGACCAGATGGAAATTGCCGTCGCCGGCATGCCCGACCATCGCTGACGGAATCGACGACTGAGCCAAGTCTTGCTTTGTTTCGCAAATACATTCAGCGAGCCGCGATATCGGCACGCATACGTCGGTCGCCCAACCTTTCGACCCGGGCCGCAACGCGAGCGCGGCGTAATAGGCGTCGTGCCGGGCCTGCCACAGCTTCGAGCGCTCTTCCGCGGTTGTCGCCCAGCGGAAATCCGCCGCGCCGTTATCGGCGGCGATCGACTTCACGATCTCGGCCTGTTCGGCCACCCCGCCGGGGGAGCCGTGGAACTCGAAGAAGAGTGTCGGCGCGACTTGATGGTCGAGCTTCGAATACTTGTTGATTGCGGCGATTTGACCTTCGTCGAGCAACTCGATCCGCGCCACCGGCACGCCGGCCTGGATCGTCAAGATTACGGTGTCGACCGCCGCCTCAAGTGTCGGAAACGCGCAAACCGCCGCCGAGATCGCCTCGGGAATGCCGTAGAGCCGCAGCGTCACCTCGGTGATCACGCCGAGCGTCCCTTCCGAGCCGACAAAAAGCCGGGTCAAATCATATCCCGCCGCCGATTTGCGCGCGCGCCGCGCGGTGCGGATGACGCGCCCGTCCGCCAGCACGACGCTCAGCGACAGGACGTTTTCGCGCATCGTCCCGTAGCGCACGGCGTTGGTGCCCGAGGCGCGCGTCGCGGCCATGCCGCCGAGCGACGCATCGGCGCCCGGGTCGATCGGAAAAAATAAACCGGTGTCGCGAAGGTATTCGTTGAGCTTCTTGCGCGTCACCCCGGCTTCGACAGTCGCGTCGAGATCCTCGGCACTGACGCGCAAAATCCGGTTCATCCGGGTCATGTCGATCGAAACGCCCCCCCTAAGGGCGGCAACGTGGCCCTCGAGCGAGGTGCCCGTGCCGAACGCGATCACCGGGGTGCGGTGCAGCGCACACAGCTTGACGATCTCGGCGACTTCCTCGGTGCTGTCGGGAAAGACCACGGCATCGGGCGCGTGCGCCTGGTGATAGGACTCGTCCCTGCCGTGCTGCGCGCAGATCGCCGCCGAGGTCGACAGCCGCTCGCCAAGCCTGTTCTGCAGCGCGGCGAGCAACGACTGGTCGGGAGGATCGCGTTTCAGAGCCATTGGGCGCATGTCGGGTGTCCGCGAATTGAGTGACGGCTTGATTTCGTTTCCATTACCTCCGCGCCGGCGTCGCCGCAATCGGCATTGGCGTCGTTATGACGTTGTTCGTGTCGGATTTGGGTCCGGCGGCGTCATTCCTGGGCATCGGCTCGGCCTGAAGCGGCCACATCGTTTCCTTTTCCCGATTGGGTTGCGTCGCGCATTGAGGAACCACTTGGAAAACACTACGTCTTATCAAAGGGCGGCGGGGTTGCGGGAGGTCGCGATGGCGTTGGCACCGGTCACACTCGACGACAAGTATGTGCTCGACAAGGGTCGCGTCTACTTGACCGGGACGCAAGCGCTGGTCCGCCTGCCGATTGTGCAACGCCAGCGCGATGCCGCCGCCGGGCTCAATACCGCCTGCTTTATTTCGGGCTACCGCGGCTCGCCTTTGGGTGGGCTCGACCAAGCGCTGTGGAGCGCCCGGCGCTTTATCGAAAAGAACCGCATCCACTTTCAGCCGGCGATCAACGAGGAGCTCGGCGCCACCGCGGTCTGGGGCAGTCAACAGGTTAACCTCTTCCCGGGGGCCAAATACGACGGCGTCTTCGCGATGTGGTATGCCAAGGGGCCCGGCATCGACCGCAGCGGCGACGCGCTTAAACACGGCAATGCCGCCGGCTCTTCCCGTCACGGGGGGGTGCTGTTGCTGGCGGGCGACGATCACACCGCCAAGTCTTCGACGCTGCCCCATCAATCGGAATACGCGTTTATGGATGCCGGCATCCCGGTGCTGAACCCGTCGGGCGTGCAGGAAATCCTCGAATTCGGCCTCTACGGCTGGGCGATGTCGCGGTATTCGGGCTGCTGGATCGCGTTGAAAACGATCGCCGAGACGATGGACAGCTCGGCTTCGGTCGAGCTTGACCCCGAGCGGGTCGGCATCGTGCTGCCGGAAGATTTTGAGATGCCGCCCGGCGGGCTGAACATCCGCTGGCCCGATCAGCCGCTCGAACAGGAATATCGTCTTCACAAATATAAGCTCTATGCGGCGCTCGCCTTCGCCGGTGCCAACCGCCTCGACCGCATCGTCATCGACAGCCCGCGCCCGCGTTTTGGCATCGTTGCCTCGGGCAAATCCTACCTCGACGTGCGCCAGGCATTGGACGACCTCGGCATCGACGACGCCCATGCCGCCGAGATCGGGTTTCGCCTCTACAAGGTCGGCATGTCGTGGCCGCTCGAACGCGAGGGCATCCGCCATTTCGCCGAGGGGCTCGAAGAAGTCCTTGTCGTCGAAGAAAAGCGCGCGGTGATCGAAAACCAGTTCAAGGAGCAACTTTACAATTGGCGCGAGGATGTCCGGCCCCGCGTCATCGGCAAGTTCGACGAGAACCGCAGCTGGATCCTGCCGTCGACCGGCGAGCTGACCCCAGCAATGATCGCGCGGGTGATCGCCGAGCGCATCGCCCGCTTTCACACCTCGCCGCGCATTGAGGAGCGGCTTGCCTTTCTCGAGGCCAAGGAGCGCCAGCTCGGCGGCAACGTCGTGCCGTTTGTGCGCACACCGTATTTCTGTTCGGGATGCCCGCATAACAGCTCGACCAAGGTGCCGGAGGGGAGCCGCGCGCTGGCCGGCATCGGGTGCCATTACCTCGCGCAATTCATGGACCGGTCGACCGCGACCTTCACCCAGATGGGTGGCGAGGGCGCGCCGTGGATCGGCCAGGCGCCGTTCACCGAGACCCCGCACGTCTTTGCCAATCTCGGCGACGGCACCTACTCCCATTCGGGGATTCTCGCGATCCGCGCTGCGATCGCCGCCAAGGTCAACATCACCTATAAGCTCTTGTTCAACGACGCCGTCGCGATGACCGGCGGGCAGCCGCTCGACGCCGGGCTCACCGTGCCGGTGATGACGCGCCAGCTCGCCGCCGAGGGTGTCGCGCGCATCGTCG
The DNA here is from genome assembly GCA_035570595.1 of Allostellaceae bacterium. GTDB lineage: Bacteria > Pseudomonadota > Alphaproteobacteria > ATCC43930 > CGMCC-115725 > AP-15. The sequence continues at coordinate 12,434 of DATMLF010000080.1, read as the reverse complement.
TCGTCACCGACGAGCCCGACAAATACCCGGCCAATGTCGATTTCCCGCCGGGCACGACGGTTCACCACCGCGGCGATCTCGATGCCGTGCAGCGCGAGTTGCGCGAAACCCACGGCGTCACCGCGATGGTTTACGACCAGACCTGCGCCGCCGAAAAGCGCCGCCGCCGCAAGCGCGGCCGTTTCCCCGATCCGGCGAAGCGGGTCTTTATCAACGATCTGGTTTGCGAGGGCTGCGGCGATTGCTCGAAAACCTCGAATTGCGTCTCGGTCGTGCCCGTCGAAACCGAATTCGGGCGCAAGCGGGCGATCGACCAGTCGAGCTGCAACAAGGATTACTCCTGTGTCGAAGGGTTCTGCCCGAGCTTTGTGACGGTTCATGGCGGCGGCCTCAAAAAGCGCCCCGCCGGCGATGTCGGCGAGGACGGGTTGCCGCCCTTGCTCGAGCCGGCGCGCCCAGCGCTCGCCGAGCCCTACGGCATCCTCGTCACCGGGGTCGGCGGCACCGGCGTCGTCACGATCGGCGCCTTGCTCGGCATGGCGGCGCATCTCGAGAGCAAGGGCTGCACTGTCCTTGACATGACCGGCCTCGCCCAGAAAGGCGGCGCGGTCTACAGCCACGTCCGCATCGCCGAGCGGCCCGACCAGATCCACGCCGTGCGGATCGCGTCCGGCAACGCGCGCCTGCTGCTGGGCTGCGATCTTGTGGTGTCGGCGAGCGCCGACGCGCTCTCGAAGCTCGGGCCGGGCCACAGCCAGGCGATCGTCAACCGCCACGAGACGATCACCGGCGACTTTACCCGCAACCCCGACCTGGTGTTTCCGACAGGTGCTATGGAGCGCAGCATCGCCGAGGCGACCGGGCCCGACAGCGCCGAGTTTCTCGACGCGACCCGGCTTGCCACCGGGTTGCTCGGCGATTCGATCGCCAGCAACCTGTTCATGCTCGGCTACGCATATCAGCGCGGGCTGGTGCCGCTGTCGGCGGCGGCGATCGAGCGCGCGATCGAGCTCAACGCCGTCGCGGTCGACTTCAACCGCAATGCCTTCCGGTGGGGTCGGCGCGCGGCCGTGGACCCGGCCCTTGTCGAGACCCGGGCAACGCCGCCTTCCGCGGTTCCGGCCAGTCACCGCCTTTCGGAAACCGTCGACCAAGTTATCGAGCGCCGAACCGCGTTTCTGACCGACTACCAGGACCGTGCTTACGCGGCGCGCTATGCGGCGACGCTGCGCCGCGTCCGGGACGCCGAGGCGGCCTGTGTTCCCGGCAGCTCCGTGCTGACCGAGGCGGTCGCGCGCAGCCTGTTCAAACTGATGGCGTACAAGGACGAGTACGAGGTCGCCCGGCTCTACACCCAGAGCGATTTTCTAAAGCGCGTCGCCGATCATTTCGATGGACCTTACGAGCTGCGGTTTCACCTTGCGCCGCCGATCCTCGGCGACCGCGATCCGCAGACCGGGCATTTGAAAAAGCGCGAGTTCGGGTCGTGGATGTTGCGCGTGTTCCGTGTCCTTGCAAAGCTGCGCCGGCTGCGCGGGACCCGCTTCGACATCTTCGCTCGCAGCGAGGAGCGCCGCGCCGAGCGCCGCCTGATCGGTGAATACGAAGTGGTGATCGAGGAAATCCTGACCCGCCTGACCCCCGCCAATCATGGCCTCGCGGTTGAGCTCGCCGCACTGCCGCTCGAAATTCGCGGCTTCGGCCACGTCAAGGAGGCAAACCTCGCGCGCGCCAAGGCGAAGGAGGCCGGGCTTCTCGCCCGGCTGCGCGCGCCTGCGCCCGCTTCGGTATTGGCGGCGGCGGAATAGAGCCGCTCAGCCGCCTTCAACGGGGAGCGCCACAAACCGGGTCGTGCCGTCGCGCTCGACGCGGACGAGCAGGTTCTTGCGGGCAATCTTTTTCGCGGCGGCGGCCTTTTGCTGCACGTCTTCGGGTTTAGCAACAGCGATTTGCCCGACCGCCACCAGGAGGTCGCCCGGACGCAGCCCCTGGTTCGCCGCCGCGCTGTTCGCCGGCACATCGACGATGACGACCCCCTTTGCCGCTTCCGGGAGCGAGAACTGCTTGCGCAGGTCTTCTGTCAACCTGGCGAGCTTCAGCCCCAGCGCGTCGACCGTCGGCGGCGCCGCCGGCTTTTCGGGTTCGGGCGGCGGCGGCACCGGACGGTCGGGGTCGAGCGCCGCGACCTTGAGCTCCACATCAAGGGCTTTGCCGTCGCGCCAGATCGACAATCTGACCGCCTTGTCGGGCCGGGTGTCGGCGACCAGCCGCGGCAGCTGCCGGCTGCGGTCGACCGGCTTGCCGTCATAGGTCAGGATCACGTCGCCCGGCTGCAGCTTCGCCTGAGCCGCCGGGCTCGCCGGATCGATCGAGGCGATCATCGCGCCGCGGCTTTTGGCGAGTCCGATCGCCTCGGCGATGTCGTCGGTGACCGGTTGGATGTGGGCGCCGATCCAGCCGCGCTCGACTTTGCCGGTCGCCCGCAGCTGGTCGATAATCGGGCGGGCCGAAGCGGACGGAATGGCGAACCCGATGCCGATCGAGCCTCCCGATGGCGAATAGATCGCGGTGTTGATGCCGATCACGTCGCCATTCAAATCGAACATCGGCCCGCCCGAATTGCCGCGATTGATCGACGCATCGGTCTGCAGGAAGTCGTCATAGGGGCCGGCATGGATGTCGCGCGCCGTCGCCGAGATGATGCCCGAGGTCACGGTCCCGCCGAGGCCGAACGGGTTGCCGATCGCCAGGACCCAGTCGCCGACCCGGGCCTTCGTCGAATCGCCCCAGCGCGCCGCCGGCAGCGGCGTCTTCGCGTCGACCTTCAGCAAGGCGAGATCGCTTACCGGGTCGCGGCCGACGACATGCGCCTCGAGCGTCGTGTTGTCCGACAGTGTCACCGTGATCTGCTCGGCGTTGGCGATCACGTGGTTGTTGGTCACGATCAGCCCCGACGGGTCGATGATAAACCCCGATCCGAGCGATGCGACCGGGGGCGCGAGCCCATTCGCGCCGCCCGGCGCGCCGCGATCGCCAAAAAAATCGCGGAAAAATTCGTCGAGCTGAGTTCCCGGGTTTGCCGGCGGGGCGTCGGCGCCAGGTTTAGCCGCCGGCGCGGTGTTTGCCTGGGTGGTCGAGATGTTGACCACATCCTCGAGAAGCCGGGCTGCCAGCTGCGCAAAGATTTCGGAAAACGGCGTCGCCGAGCTCGGCGGATCGGCTCGGCTCGGCACAGCCACGACCAAAAGCACGGTCAGCAACGCTGCCCGCAATGCGCCGTTGCGGCCGAACAGCCTCACACACCCGCCTTTCTTGTCCAATCCGATGATGCCGCGTTGCGACCCGCGATCTAACGCTGGCCTTTCCCGGCCGCTCGATATGAAATGCCGCCTGGCTTGGCAAGACGGAAGAGCAACGTGGCGCGGTGCGATCAAACGCCGCCGGGCGAGTTTCTGCGAGCCTTGTTCGACGCGGCGCTCGCCGCCGCCGACCCGCGGCGCGCGCTGGCGGGTCATATCCCGCCCGCGGTGGCCGGACGCACGGTGCTCGCGGGCGCGGGAAAGGCCGCGGCAGCCATGGCGCACGCCTTTGAAGCATGCTGGCCGGGCCCGCTCGAAGGTCTCGTGCTGACCCGCTACGGGCATGCGCTGCCTCGTGACCGGGTCGAAATCCTCGAAGCGAGCCACCCGGTGCCGGATGACGCGGGCCTCTACGCCGCACGGCGCATCCTTGCACTCGCGGAAAGTCTCGGACCCGACGACCAGCTGGTGTTCCTTGCCTCGGGGGGCGGCTCGGCCCTGCTGGCGCTGCCCGCATCGGGCTTGACCCTCGCCGACAAGCAGGCGGTGACGCGCTCGCTGCTGCGGTCGGGTGCCACGATTGCCGAGATCAACACTGTGCGCAAGCACCTCTCGGCGATCAAGGGAGGGCGGCTTGCCGCCGCGGCGGCCCCGGCGAGCATTGTCACGCTGGCGATCTCCGACGTCCCGGGCGACGACCCGGCGGTGATCGCCTCCGGACCCACGGTGCCCGACCCGACGACTTACGCGGACGCCCGGGCCGTGCTCGCGAAATACGGCATCGATAAGCCGGCTGCGGTCGTGGAGCACCTCGCGGCCGGGCGGGGCGAGACTCCGAAACCGGGCGACCCGATCTTCCGGCGTGCGCGATTTGAGCTGGTCGCCAGCCCCCAGGACTCGTTGAACGCGTCGGCCGCCGAGGCGCTGCGGCGAAACGTCACGCCGATCGTGCTGAGCGACCGGGTCGAGGGCGAGGCGCGCGACGTCGCGCTGGTGCATGCGGCGATTGCCCGGCAACTGCGCGCCGGCGAGTTCCGCATCGGCGAACGCAGGATCCGGCCGCCGGCGGTGCTGCTGTCGGGGGGCGAGACGACCGTCACCATCAGGGGCAAGGGGCGCGGTGGGCGCAACGTCGAATTCCTGCTGGCGCTGGCCGTGGCGCTCGACGGCGCCGAGGGCATCTCGGCGCTCGCGTGCGACACCGACGGCATTGACGGGACCGAGGACAATGCCGGCGCGATCTCGTACCCCGACAGCATCGCGCGAGCCGCCGCCCGTGGGATACGGGCAACAGCGGCGCTCGCCGACAATGACGGGTACGGATTTTTCGCCACGCTCGGCGACCTGGTCGTGACCGGCCCGACCTTGACCAACGTCAACGATTTTCGGGCAATTCTGGTCGCCGCCTGAGACGATCCGGTGGGAGATGGACATGCGACGCCGGCGCAACGCAAAAATCGTCGCGACCCTAGGCCCGTCAAGCTCGACGCGCGAACGGATCAGCGCCTTGTTCGAGGCCGGCGTCGACGTATTTCGTCTGAATTTCAGCCACGGCACGCACGAGGACCATGAGGCGCGCTTCGCGGCGATCCGGGAGATCGAACATTCGAGCGGCCGGCCGATCGGCATCCTCGCCGATCTGCAAGGACCGAAATTGCGGCTGGGCACCTTTGCCGAAGGTCCGATCGAGCTCGCACCCGGCGCCCGCTTTCGTCTCGACCTCGACCGCCGTCCCGGCGACGAGAGGCGCGCTCCGCTGCCGCACCCCGAGATTTTCGAGGCGCTGGAGCCGGGGACCGAGCTGCTGCTCGACGACGGCAAGGTGCGCCTGCAGGCCGAAACCTGCGGCGCCGAATACGCCGAGACGTTGTGCCGGGTCGGTGGGACCTTGTCCGACCGCAAGGGGGTGAATGTCCCGAACGCGGTGCTTGCGTTGTCGGCGATCACCGAGAAGGACCGCGCCGATCTCGCCTTCGCCCTCGATCACGGGGCGGATTGGATCGCGCTGTCGTTTGTCCAGCGGCCAGATGACGTGGCCGAAGGCCGCAAGCTCGTCGCCGGGCGGGCGGGCGTCCTGGTCAAGCTCGAAAAGCCGGCGGCAATCCAGCGGCTTGCCGAGATTATCGAGCAGGCCGACGCGCTGATGGTCGCGCGCGGCGACCTCGGGGTCGAAATGCCTCCGGAGGACGTGCCGAGCGTGCAAAAGCAGGTGGTGCATGCCTGCCGCCTTGCCGGTAAGCCGGTCGTCGTCGCGACGCAGATGCTCGAGTCGATGATCACGTCGCCGACGCCGACCCGCGCCGAGGCGTCCGATGTCGCGACCGCGGTCTATGACGGCGCCGACGCCGTGATGCTGTCGGCCGAGACGGCCGCCGGCCGATACCCGGTCGAGTCGGTGGTGATGATGGACCGGATCGCCCGCCGGGTAGAGCAGGACCCGCTTTACCGCACGATGCTCGAAGGGACGCGGGTCGAGCATGAGCACACTGCGCCCGACGCGATCAGCGCCGCCGCCTGTCAGGTGGCCGGAGTGCTCGGCGCGGCGGCGATCGTCTCCTACACGACTTCCGGGGCGACCGCGTTGCGCGCGGCGCGCGAGCGGCCGGCGGCGCCGATCCTGGTGTTGACCGCAAAGCTCGCCACCGCCCGCCGGCTCGCGGTTTTGTGGGGGGCGCATTGCGTGCATACGAGCGACGTCCGAAACTTTGCCGACATGGTGCAAAAGGCGGCACGCATCGCCCATCGCGAAGGAATTGCAGAGCCCGGCCAGCGCATCGTCGTCACCGCCGGGGTCCCGTTCGGCACCCCCGGCTCCACCAACGTGCTGCGCGTCGCCTGGGTCGACCGCTGATCCGCCGGTGTCAGGCGCGAATTCTTCCGCGGGCGCGCAGCAGCCGCTTGGTCGCCGCCGCAATCGAGCTCCATAGACGGAACGCCTCGGAACTCGGGGCATGCGCGTGCTCGGACCGCCGTTCTTTGGCGCGGGCGAGCGCCCAGCGTCCATATTCGTTGACCAGAATCGCCGCCAATTCGTCTATTTTGCGCTTGTTCATCCTTAATTCTAAATGCCGCCGGACCCGCCGAAGTTCCAAGGCTGCGTGCATTGCGGAATGAGCCGTGGCAGGCGTTGGCGGTCAACGCGGGTAGACTTGAATGCTGCCCGCGACCGCGTCGGCGACATGCTCCTTGCTGATGACGCCGACAACGTCCGCCGGTCGCGGCAACCGATATTGGCCGTCATCGCTGCGCACGACGATCGCCATGACGGCGTGGCGGCGCCACATCCGTCGGATCACGTCGAAAGCAACGTCGTCCTCTCTCGCAAGGGTAAAGTCGCGCGTCGCGACGTCGCCAAAGGCAATGTCCGTCCCGGCTTCGGCAATGCCGTGCCGCAGCGCGGTGTTTATTCGCACGACGCCAAAGATGCGGTCGCCCTTGGCGATGACGACATGGCGCATGCCAACGCGATGGTCGGGCCGCAGCAGGAAAGCGTTGAGGCCGAGGTCGGCGGGCACTACCACAAAGTCCTGCTCCATGACTTCCCTCGCCTTGCGCACCAGAAACATGTTGGCCTGAAGGGCCTTTGGGATCGTGTGCCCGCGCCGCGTCAGCTTGAGGGTGTAGATGTTCTCGCGCGACAACAGCCGGCGCACGCCGAGCGCCACCGCGACCGCGAGGATCATCGGCAGCACGATCGCGTAGTCGCGGGTCATCTCGAAGATCATCGTCACCGCGGTCATCGCGGCACCCGTGGCGCCGCCGACCATGGCGCCCATGCCGATCATCGCGAAGGCCGGCAGGTTTACCGGGACCCCCGGGGCGATCAGCGCCACGAAACCGGCGAACGCGGCGCCCAACGTCGCGCCCATAAACAGCGACGGCGAGAAAATCCCGCCGGACGAGCCCGAGCCTAGGCTCAGCCCGGTTGCCGCGAGCTTGCAGACAAACAGCAGCGCAAGCAGCCCGGCAACATTGAGCTGGCCGGTCAGGATCGCCTGTATCGTCGCGTAGCCGACGCCCTCGACAAAGTAATGTCCGAAGCTTTGATGCAGCCAGTAGATCAGCACGCCGACCAACAGCATGCCAAAGCAATGGCGCAGATAGCTTCCGGGGATGCGGTCGAACAAGTCTTCGAGCGCGTATAGCCCGCGAATATAGCCGGCGGCAGCTACACCGACGAGGCCGCCGAGCACGATGTAAAGGACGATGATCAGCGCGGCCCATGCCGGGTCGGGAGGGAGTGCCAGGATCGCCGGCACCTGAAACGAGGGGTGGGTGCCAAAGAAGATGCGGCCGATAAAGGTCGCGGTGCCGGTCGCCACCGCAACCGGCAGGAAGGTGTTGACGCTGACCTCCGGAAGCATCAGCTCGATCGCGAACAGCACACCACCGATCGGCGTGTTGAACGTCGCCGCGATGCCGGCGCCGGCGCCGGCCGCAATCAGCACGATCCGCTGCGCCGGGTCCATTCGGATCAGCTGGCCCAAGGTCGAGCCGAAAGACGACCCGATCTGCACGATCGGCCCCTCGCGCCCGACGGAGGCGCCGCTGCCGATCGCGAATGCCGAGGCGAGCGACTTTACCAGTGCCACCACCGGGCGGATTCTGCCCTCGCCGTAATAAATCGCGTCCATCACTTCCGGGACGCCGTGGCCTTTTGCTTCGGGCGCGAAATTGACGACAAGAAAAGTGACGATGATCGCGCCGACGACCGGGACGAGGATGACCCCCGCCCCCCACGGGCTCGTCGGGGTGAACAGGTTCGCGTCGTACTCGAACGCAAAGCGACCGAGGAACAGGACGTTGTGGACGATGCCAATCAATTCGCGAAACACAAACGCGCCAAGCCCGGCGACGACGCCGACCGAGAAGGCCAGCCCCGACATGCGGATGAGGCCGAACCGCGTCGCCCCGACGCGCCAACCGGGCAGCGCGCGCCAGGCGGGGCGCATCCCGCGCCGCGGCCCCTGGGGCGCTCGCAACCCGACCTTACGCGCGGTGGCGTCAATATCGTCCGACAACGACGTTCTCCCGAGGGCGGTTTGTCCACTTTGGGGAAACATGCTACAGCGGCCGCCTATCACCAAAGGCGATACGGCAGTCGGTCGGCTTTGCCGCAGGCACCGGCGAGTCAACACATCAAATCGTGGGTCGATGGATCTTTCGATCGTCATTCCGGTCCGCAACGAAGCGGAAAACATCGCGCCGCTGGCGGGCGAGATCAGCGCCGCGCTCGACGGTCTTGCAACCTATGAGGTTATCTATGTCGACGACGGCAGCAGCGACGGGACCGCGGCCGAGATCATGCGCCTCGCCGTCGAGGCTCCCCATTTGCGGCTGCTCCGCCACCTCCGGAGCTGCGGTCAAAGCGCGGCGGTCCTGACCGGCGTTAAGGCGGCTCGCGGCTCCTGGATCGCGACCCTCGACGGCGACGGCCAGAACGACCCGGCCGACATCCCACTTCTGTGGCGGCAGGCATGCGCCGCACCCGCCGATCCCCCGCTGCTGCTCGCCGGCCATCGCGCAAATCGGCAGGATAGCCGGTCGAAGCGCATCGCCTCGCGGGTCGCCAACGCGTTGCGGTCGCGGCTTCTTGGTGACGCGACGCCGGACACCGGATGCGGGCTCAAGCTGTTCCCGCGCGCGCTCTTCTTGGATTTGCCGGCCTTTGACCATATGCACCGGTTCTTGCCCGCGTTGGTGCTGCGCGCCGGCGGGGCCGTGCGCTCGGTGCCGGTCAACCACCGGCCGCGCCACCGCGGGATCTCGAATTACGGCGTGCTCGACCGCCTCGGCGTCGGCATCGTCGACCTGTTTGGAGTATGGTGGCTGCAGCGCCGCATCGCTCGCCCGCGCCTCACAGACGAGAATTTGCGCGCCGCGGCCGCCGATGCGCATTCGGCATCCGAGCTGTCCGGCGTGCAGTGAGCGCCAAGGACGGGAGCGCCGCGGCATCCGCCGCATCCCCCGCCGGCCGTCGCCGCGGCGCGCGGCTCGCCCTGCTGGTGCTGCTCGCGGCCGGCATCGTGCTCGTCTGGCGCTGGCGAGGCGCACTCGACCCGAGGGCGCTTGGCGCTGCGATCGCGGCATACCCCGCCGCACCGCTGGTGTTTCTCGGCGTGCACGTCGCGGCGAGCCTGGTCTTTGTCCCGCGCGCCGTGCTGGCGGTCGTCGCCGGGCTGCTGTTTGGCATGACTTGGGGCATCCTGTGGGCGGCGGCCGGCAGCGTCCTCGGCGCGGTCGCCGGGTTTTGCGTCGCGCGCTATCTCAATGCCGGGATGGTCGACCTTGAAGGCTATGCCCGCATCCGGCCGCTCCTCGAGCGCGTCCGGCGCGGCGGCTGGCGGGCCGTGGCTTTGCTGCGGCTGATCCCGATCGTGCCGCACAGCTTTGCCAATTACGGGCTCGCGCTGACGCCGCTGCCGCTCGGCTCCTACGCGTTCGGCTCGCTGGTCGGCCAGCTGCCGATGACGATCGCCTGCGTCGACCTCGGTGCCGCCGGCGAGCGGTTGGCGTTGGGCCGAGCGGGCTGGGTCGCGCCGACATTGATCGGCGCCGCGGCACTCGGGCTGTCGCTGCTGATCCCGGTGGTTGCCCGCAGGCGGCTGGGATAGCCAGGGCGAAGCGCGCGCGGCTCGGGGCCGCCGGTCGCCCAGTCGAGAAGCTCAACCGTATGGACGACCGGCACGCCGCATCCGGGCGCGAGCTGGGTGATGCAGCCGATGTTCCCGGTGGCGACGAGGTCGGGCCTCGTTTTGGCGATGTTGGCGAGCTTGCGGTCGCGCAATTTGCCGGCGAGCTCCGGCTGCAAGAGATTGTAGGTGCCGGCCGAGCCGCAGCAGATGTGACCTTCCGGCACGTCGACCGCGTCAAACCCGGCTTGGGTCAACAGCGCCTTTGGCAGGTCGTGAAGGCGCTGGCCGTGCTGCATCGAGCATGCCGAATGGTAGGCGACGTGCCGCCCGCGCGCCGTGCTGGGGGCGGCGGGCGCGCGCAGCCCCAGCCTCTCGACGATCTCGGTTATGTCACGCGCCAGGGCCGCGATCCGCGCCGCCTTCTCGGCGTAAGCCGGGTCCCCGCGCAGCATGAACCCGTAATCCTTGACCGTGGTCCCGCAGCCCGAGGCGTTGACCGCGATCGCGTCGAGCCCGCCGGCGACCCGCTGGCGCTCCCAGGCGTCGATATTGGCGCGGGCCAACGCGAGGGCCGCCCTCTCCTGCCCGAGATGGTGATTGAGCGCACCGCAGCAGCCGCTGCCCGCCGCGACGACCACCTCGCAGCCGTGGCGCGTCAGCACGCGGATCGTCGCTTCGTCGATTTCCGGCGCCAGCACCCGCTGCGCACAACCCGGCAGCAGGGCGACCCGCATCCGGCGATCGCCCTCTGCGGGGAACACCCGTCGACGACCGGTCGGCGCGGGTCGGGGGAGCGCCGCCGGCGCCAGCGCGATCATCGGCACGAGGCGGCTCGGTAAAAACCGTGTAAACGGGCGGCCGAACGCGGCGCCGCGCAATGCCAGGCGAAACAGCCGGGGCCGCGTCAGCACCGTGCCGAGCATCCGCCGCAGCAGCCGTTCGCCGCGGGGGCGCCGGTATTTCTCCTCGATCCAGCGGCGGGCGTGGTCGACGAGGTGCATGTAGTTGACGCCCGACGGGCACGTCGTCATGCAGGCGAGGCAGGAGAGGCAGCGGTCGATGTGCTTGACGGTCTCGGGGCTCGGCGCCTCGGCGCGGGCGAGCATATCCTTGATCAAATAGATGCGGCCGCGCGGGCTGTCGAGTTCGTCGCCGAGCAGCAGATAGGTCGGGCAGGTCGCGGTGCAGAACCCGCAATGGGTGCAGGTGCGCAGGATTTTTTCCGACTGCGCGGTGTCGGGGTCGGCAAGCTGCTCGGCGGTAAACTCGGTGCGCACCGTTCACGACCCAACATCAGATGACGCGACTGTTTCCTTTGGCCATCCGTCGTCCGCCGCGCAAGCGGGGGTCCGGGGCGCAGTCGACCCGCTTGCGGAGAGTTGAGCTACCCGATCGAACGGCGCCGCGTTTGCGCGGCGCCTCGCCCGCGGCGCCGTGCTACTCGGCGGCGGCCCGCACCGGCTGGCGCAGACCCGGCATGTAGTCGACGCTGACCGGCTGGTTCGTCTCGAACGGGCTCTTGAGGTCAAATTCCTTGGCCATCTCGCGCAGCGCCGGGAACACTTCCTGCCCCAATAGGCGGATGCAGGTCCGGGCGTCCTCGTTCGTGACGTTGCCGTCGTTGCCCCAGATCCCGAGGATGCCCGGCCGCGTCTCCTCGAGCAGGATGCGCAGCTTGGCGATCACCTGCTTCGGCGTGCCGGCGATGATCATCAGGTCTTCGAGCTGTTTTTCGAGCTCCGGCCGGTAGCGCGGGTTCTTCGACCGCCCCGAGGCGAACTCGACGAAGGCGCGGCGGTTTTCCGGGCTGCCGTAGCCCGACGGCGTGCTCCACACCGGGTGCGCAAGACCGGTGAACTCGCCCTGCATCCACCTGAACTGGGCGGCGTTCGCGAGCGCCTTTTCCTCGGTCTCGGCGACGTGGATTTGCTTCAGCATCCCGTGGTAGTCGGGGCCCGGGGTAAAGCCGGCCTCGGCGGCGACGTTGTCGTAGATTTTCCAGATCTGCTTGGTGCGGTCGATCGGCGTGTTGAGCGCGACATACGGATAACCGCGCTGCGCCGCCCACACGATCGTCTCGGGGCTGATAACGCCCGGGATCCACACGCGCGGGTGCGGTTTTTGCAACGGGACCGCCCACGGGTTCACGACGCGGTGTTGGTAGTGCGTCCCTTCCCAGCGGAACGGGCCCTCGCGCGTCCAGGCGGCGACGATCAAATCGTGCGCTTCCTGGAAGCGTTCGCGGTTGTAGGCCGGGCTGACGCCGGCAGCGAGCTGCTCCTGGCCGCCGCCGCGGACAAACCCCGAGACCAGCCGGCCATTTGAGATCATGTCGATCATCGACAATTCCTCGGCGAGTCGCACCGGGTTCTCGGCCAACGGCAGCGGGTTGCCGAGCAGGATGATCTTCGCCGTTTTCGTCGCCGCCGCGAGGATCGAGGCAAAGACGTTGCACTTCGCCTGCATGCAGAACGGCGCATTGTGGTGCTCGTTCAGCATG
>DATMLF010000079.1:0-5910 GCA_035570595.1 Allostellaceae bacterium | reverse complement strand
TTGCTTTCCGCCAAGGCGCGATGTTAATGCCACCTTTCTCTTTGGTCACCACCCCCGCGCGGGAAGGAAGTCCGATGATCGAGCTCTATTACTGGCCCACGCCCAACGGCAAGAAAGTGTCGATCCTATTGGAGGAGCTGGGCGTCCCCTACAAGGTCACGCCGCTCGCGATCGGCGCCGGCGACCAGTTCAAGAAGGAGTTTTTGAAGCTCAACCCCAACCACCGCATGCCCGCGATGGTGGATCACGAGCCCAAGGGCGGCGGCGCGCCGATCTCGGTCTTCGAGTCCGGCGCCATCATGATGTACCTCGCCGAGAAATACGGCCGCTTCTGGCCCCAGGATGTGCGCGGCAAGTACGAGGTCACGCAATGGGTCATGTGGCAGATGGCGAACCAGGGACCGAAGCTCGGCGAGGCCGGCCATTTCCGCCGCACCACGGACCAGGGCGATCTCTCCTATTCGGTGCGCCGTTTCACCGACGAGGCGAACCGGCTCTACGGCGTCATGAACAACCGGCTTTACGACCGCAAGTACCTCGCCGGCAACGAATACACGATCGCCGACATGATCAGCTATCCGTGGACCGTCGGCTGGGAGGCGCAAGGCCAGGACATCGGCGAGTTCAAGCACTTCAAGCGCTGGTTCGACGAGGTCGGCGGCCGGCCGGCGGTCAAGCGCGGCATGGAGACCGGCAACAACCTGCGGGTCGACCCGGCGAGCTTGAGCGCCGCGGAGCGCGAGCAGATGCGCAAGATCATGTACAACCAGCGCGCCATCCCCGCCCCGGCGTAGCAGCGTCAAGGATGCCATCACCTGCCGCTACACCGTCCCCGGCTGATAAAGCTGGCCGGGCCGTCACGCCGCACCGACGCCGCATGTGGCGCGGGTGGGCTGGACGGCGATATTGTGCGCACAGCACAAAACCGACGAGGGCCGGGCGATGGCGGTGCAGGCGATCGGGCAGCCGGTGCGGCGCGAGGAGGATTTGCGCCTGTTGCGCGGGCTCGGCCGCTATGTCGACGACGCCGGCCAGCCGAACGACGCGCGCGGCTATGTGCTGCGCTCGCCGCACGCGCATGCGGTGATCCGCGCGCTCGACGCCACGGCGGCAAGGGCGGCCCCCGGGATCGTTGCGGTGCTGAGCGGCGAGGATCTCCGCCGCCGCGGCCTCGGCACGCTGACGCCGGCGGTCCGCCGCCGCCGCAGCACCGGCGAGCCGGCCTTTGTCTGCCCGCAGCCATTGCTTGCCCTGGAGCGGGTACGCTATGTCGGCGACCCGGTCGCGTTCATCGTGGCCGACACGCTGAACCAGGCCAAGGACGCGGCCGAGCTTGTCGAGATCGACTACGAGCCGTTGCCGGCCGCGATCACCGCGGCGGCGGCGCTCGCCCCCGGCGCGCCCGCGGTGTGGGACGACAACCCCGGCAACGAAGCGTTTTTTCACGAGGTCGGCGACAAAGGAGCGGTAGACGCGGCCTTTGCCGGCGCCGACTGCATCGTGCGCGACGACATCCGCATCAACCGCGTCACCGCGAATTCGATGGAGCCGCGCGGCTGCATCGCGGAATACGACCCGGGCCCCGACCGCTATACGATCCGCTGCACGATCCAGTCGGCGCACGCGACGCGGGCCGCGCTCGCCGACCATATCTTCAAGCTGCCGCAACACCAGTTTCGCGTGGTGTGCGAAAACATGGGCGGCGGCTTTGGCATGAAGGGCGGCTGCTATCCCGAATACGCGCTGAGCCTGTGGGCGGCGGAACTGACCGGGCGCCGGGTGCGCTGGATCGCCGAGCGGGGCGAGGGGCTGGCGAGCGACGAGCAGAGCCGCGGCAGCGTCATCTTGGCCGAGCTGGCGCTCGACAAAACCGGGCGGTTTCTCGCATTGCGGGCGCGCTGGCAGGCGGCGATCGGCGCCTATTACTCGACCGACCGGCCGACAATTCCGCTGACGGTCGCACTCGGCTGCCTGGTCAACACCTACGGCATCCCGGCGGTGCACGCCCAGGTCACGGCGGCGCTGACCAACACGATGACGATCGCGCCTTACCGCGGCGGCGGCCGGCCGGAGCCGATCTACGTCACCGAGATCATCATCGACAAGGCGGCGCGCGAATTGGGGGTCGAGCCCGCCGAGCTGCGCCGCCGCAACACGATCCCCGCCGCCGCGATGCCGTTTACCACGGCCTTGCAGCAGACCTACGATTCCGGGGATTTCGGCAAGAACCTCGACGACAGTCTGAGGCTGGCGGAGCACGCGGGCGCGACCGCGCGGCGCGAGGCCGCGAAACGACAGGGCAAGCTCCTCGGGGTCGGCGTCGCGACTGCGGTTGCCGCAACCGGCGGGCGCGATTACGAGCACGCCGAGATCCGCTTTGACGCCTCAGGCGGGGTCGTGCTGATCACCGGCAGCATGGACCACGGGCAGGGCCACGGCACCACCTTCAAGCAGGTGCTGTCCGAAAAGCTCGGCATCGACGCCGATTTGATCCGCTATCGCTATGGCGACAGCGACCTGGTGACGATGGGGATCGGGACGTTCGGCTCGCGCTCCGCCCAGCTCGCCGGCTCGGCGATTGTCTTCGCCGCCGACAAGCTGATCGACAAGGGCCGGCGGATCGCCGGGCAGATCATGGAAGCGGCGACCGGCGACATCGCCTTTGAGAGCGGCCGCTTTACGATCGCCGGCACCGACCGGTCGGTCGGGCTCGCCGAGGTCGCGCGCCGATCGTTCGACACGGCGTTCCTGCCGAACGACATCGAGCCCGGCTTTACCGAACGGGCGAATTTCGGCCCGGCCGGCTCGGCGACGTTCCCGAGCGGCGCGCATGTTTGCGAGGTCGAGATCGACGAGGAAACCGGCGCCGTCGCGCTGACGAGGTACACCGCGGTGGACGATGTCGGGCGGGTGCTGAACCCGCTGTTGTGCGAGGGGCAGATCCATGGCGGGATCGTGCAGGGCATCGGGCAGGCGCTGATGGAAGACCTGGTTTACGACCCGCAAAGCGGGCAGCTCTTGACCGGCTCGTTTCAGGATTACGCAATGCCTCGCGCCGATGATTTCTGCCGTTTCGAGCTCGCCAGCAACGCGACCCCGACCGGCCGCAATCCGCTCGGCGTCAAGGGCGTCGGCGAGGCGGGCACGTTGGGCGCCATCCCCGCGTTGATCAACGCCGTCAACGAAGCGCTGGCGCAGATCGGCGCCCCAAAGGTAGCGCCGCCCGCGACCTCGGAAAAGGTCTGGCGCGCGATCTGCCGCGCGGGCATCGCCGCGCGTTGAACCGCCGCGGCAAGCGGAGGAGAACCCCGGCGAGCGGCCACGCCGCCGGCGCTGCGCCAAGCAGCGCCCCCGCGTTTCGGGCTTAGCTCTCGGGCTCGCGGTCCTCGCTCGACACAGCCGCGAGATAGGCGGGGAGGTCGGGCCAGCCATAGGCGAGCGCCTCGACCCGGCTGCCGCCGACCGGGATCGGCTTGTGGCTGACCAGCCGCCCGCCGAGCCGCTCGTAGAAAAAGCGAGCCGGATTGTCGCGCAGCACCCATAGGATCGCGGCGTCGAGACCGGACGCCGCCAGCCGCCGGAACAGGGCGATCAGCAGCCGCCGGCCGATCCCGCGATCCTGCCAATCGGGCGCGACGTAAAGCGTAAAGACCTCGCCCGGATAGTGCCGCTCGCTGCGGCTCGGCCCGCAGCTGCCAAAACCGCGGAGCATGCCGCACATGTCGACCGCGACGCGCACGTCGCGCGGCTCGCGCATGATCGCCATCCGCCAGCCGATCTCGCGCCGGCGCGGCGACATCCCGACGAGATACCCGGTCGAAAGCACGCCCGCATAGGTCGCGCGCCAGGTCTCGATGTCGAGCCGGGCTATGGCGCGCGCGTCCGTCGATTTTGCCGGGCGGATCGTGATTTCGTCCATCGGCCATATTGTGCCGCGTTTTGCCCGGCGAGGGGAGGATTATGCGTCTTCGGCCGCAATCTGGTAATGTCGCCCGAGGGTTGGCGTTGCGCCGGGGAGCGTTCCGATGCCGAGCGGTCATTTCGCGGCTTTTGCGCGGCGCGGCGCCGACGCCAACCGGCGGCCATACCTTGGCTGCGGGCCGCGGCGGCACGCGCCGCGTGCGCCCGCATCACCGAACGCGACCCCTGTGAGCGGCGGCGGCGCCTGCCGCGGGAGCCGGCTGAGGGGATGACAGTGCCGGCCATATCGCGGGAATCGGGTCAGGACCGCCGCAATTTCATGGAAGGACTATGACAAGAACCTGGTTAACCCGTCTCAGCCTGTTCGTGGTGTTGGCATGGCTGCTGGCGCTGCCGAGTCACGCGGCGGAACCGGAAAAAAAGCCGGCGCACCCGAAGCACGCCGCCGCCGCCAAGCCCGCCGTGCAGCGGCTGGGCGGCGCCGGCAGCTGGAACGCGTATCTCTACAAGGAGCGCTCGGGGCGGGTTTGCTATCTCGCGGGCGGCCCGCAGAAAAGCGAGCCGGCCAAATTCAGGCGCCGGTCGCCGACCGCGATGGTTACCCACCGTCCCGAGGAAAACGTCGCCAACGTCGTGAGCTTTGCCGAAGGCGCCCCGCTCAAGGACGGCAGCGACGCCTCGCTCGATGTGGACGGCACGCATTTCGACCTGTTCACCAAAGGCGACACCGCCTGGTCGCGCACTTCCGATCTCGACCGGACGATCGTCGAGGCGATGGCCAAGGGCCAGCATGCGGTTTTCAAAGCCACCCCGCAGAAAGGGTCGCTGACAACCGACACCTATTCGCTCTCCGGGTTTGCCCCGACGTTGGCGCTGATCGACAAGGCGTGCGGCATCAAGCGTTAGCGCTTGAGTGCAGCCCCATGGCGTCGCCGCCCCCGGACCTCCATATTTGGCGAGAATGCCCACCGAATCGCGCTCCGACGATCCACGCCGCAACCTCGTAGGGCTCGGCCGCGAAGCGCTCGCCGCCGAAATGGCGGGGTTCGGGGCCGAAGCGTTTCGCGCGCGCCAACTGTGGCACTGGATCTACCATCGCGGGGCAGTCGATTTCGCGCAGATGACCTCGCTGTCGAAGGCATTTCGCGACCGCCTCGCCGAGCATTATGCGCTCTGCCGGCCGGATGTTTCGCAATGCCTCGCCTCGGTCGACGGCACTCGCAAATGGCTGCTGCGCTTTGCCGACGGCCAGGAGGTCGAGACCGTCCACATCCCGGAGGACGACCGCGGCACCCTGTGCGTCTCCTCTCAGGTCGGCTGCACGCTCAACTGCACGTTCTGCCACACCGGGACTCAGCTCCTGGTGCGCAATCTCGGGGCCGAGGAGATCGTCGGGCAGGTCATGGTCGCGCGCGACGCGCTCGGCGAGTGGCCGTCGCCGCCAGATCGAGCCGAGGACGACCGGCAGGTCACCAACATCGTCCTAATGGGCATGGGCGAGCCGCTCTACAATTTCGAAAACATCGCGGCGGCGCTGAAGATCGTCATGGATCCCGAGGGCCTGTCGATCTCGCGGCGCAAGATCACCTTGTCGACCGCCGGGGTGGTGCCGATGATCCGCCGCTGCGGCGCCGAGTTGGCGGTCAATCTCGCGATATCCTTGCATGCGGTGCGCGACGACATCCGTGACCGGCTGGTGCCGCTCAACCGCAAATACCCGATCGCCGAGCTGCTCGACGCCTGCCGTAACTATCCGGGCGCCACGAACGCGCGCCGCATCACCTTTGAATACGTCATGCTGAAAGGCGTCAACGACAGCCCGGCCGACGCCCGCGAGCTGGTGCGGCGCCTTGCCGGCATCCCGGCCAAGGTCAATTTGATCCCGTTCAATCCCTGGCCCGGCGCGCCCTACGAATGCGCGACCGATACGGCGATCGCGGCGTTCTCCGACATCGTCTTCGCCGCCGGTTATTCCGCCCCGGTGCGCGC
>DATMLF010000078.1:0-5151 GCA_035570595.1 Allostellaceae bacterium | reverse complement strand
CGATCCGCTTTTTGATCCCGGGCGAGATCCGCGTCTTTGCCACGATCGAGACGCAGGAGGCGCGCGCCTGGATCACCGCGCGGCCCGGCTCGCGCGCCGACAGCGAAGCCACATCGGCGCCACCCGCGCGCGTCGCCCGCACGCGCCGAGCACGGCGCCCGCCGCGCGAATGGGCCCCACCCGCCCCCGACTACGCCGAGGCGGAATAAGCCGGCGACCCCGCCGCCGACAGCAAGTCTAGCCAGGCCGCGACAGCTGGGGGCCTGCGCCTGAAGGCTGCCCTCCCGCGGCTGCTGCCACCGCCGATCGTTGCCTTGATCGCAAGCAAGCGGGGCGGGCCGCTAGCAGCGGTGTCGTCGCGCAGCGCCGCTCGATGCGATGGGCCACATGCCTGGCCGCGAGACCGTGAGCCCGGCCAAAAGAGCCGATCGGTTCGCCGCGGCAGGGGAACGTACGACCTCGCGGCGCCCGAGGACATCTCCGGCCGATCTCAGGCTTTCGTATAGCCGCAACATCCATCGTTCGACCGAGTTCTTTAAACCATCAGTTTTCAACTTTTGCCGTCGTTACGACATCGCAAAAGCGTAGCGGCTCCGCCCCAGAGTGGATGCGGCGCTTTCTCCACCCACGGACCAAAAAACTAAACTTAACCATTCAATAAGCCGACTTCTATTCATTAGGTGGATAGTAAGCGTTCCCACCGTTCGGCCAAAATCAACCCGTCGTTTAGAAACCACGGGCGGGCGGGGGCGTGATGATCAGCATGGGAAATTTCGGTAAACTGGCAGCGTTGAGCGCGATTACGGCGGCGATCGTCTTGCTGACGGGTCTTCCCGCCGTGCGCGCCGACGAGCTGGCGGACCTGCGCGCCAACCAGCAGCTCTTGCAGCAGCGCATCGACCAGCTGGCGCAGGCTCAGGCGCAAGGGACCGCGCCCGGCGGGGCGCCACCTCCCGGCATTGCCCCCGAAGGTCCGCCACCCCCACTAAGCGGTGGTGCGGGCGGCGGCGCAGCGATCGGGATTCCGGGCACGGCAGCCGCACCTGGGGCGCCGGTCGGCGGCGGCAGCTTTCCGCGGTCGTTTCTGATCCCCGGCACCGACACCTCGATCCGCGTCGGCGGCTTTGTCGACATAACCGTCCTCGACTTTCTGAATGGCGGCGGTGGTGTCGACGGCAGCAATTACGGCTCCAACTCCGGGCAAAACGGGACATTGTCCTCGCTGCCGCTGAGCGGCGGGTTCGTCCCCGGCGCTCCCGGCGGCGGCTTTGTCGCCCCCTCGCCGAACAGGGCGCCGACGCGCAACAATGGCGTCCTCGACTTCAGCCCGCAGCAGTCGCGAATTGATATCGAAACCCGCACCCCGACCAGCTGGGGCGAGGCGCGGACCTTTCTCGCCTTCGACTGGGCCGGTTGCTCGTCCGGCTCGAGCTACACCTGCCAAACCCTGCAGCAAAGCGGCGGCAACAGCCTGCTGCCGCGTTTGAGGTTCGCCTACGGCACCTTGGGCGGGTTCCTTGGCGGTCAGGCATTGTCGAACTTCTCCGACGCCGACGCCGACACCGAATCGATGGAATTCGGCGGCGCCATCGGATCTACCGGCGGCCAGCGCATCCCGCAGGTGCGCTACACCTACGCGCTACCCTATGGCGGCGCCCTCTCGGTATCGGCGGAAAACCCGTGGACGACCGTCATCACCCCGGGCGGCATCCAGTCGAGCGACTACAATCTGTCCGGCACCGGGACCGCGACCACCCCGGCGCAGCAGACGGTTCCCGGGACCGCCGCAGCCACCGGGCTGTGCAATGGGATCGTTTGCACCGGAGTAAACGGGGCGACAACGAGTGTCGGCGGGACAGCGCTCTCCAACCCGACCGTAGCCAAAGCCCCCAACCTGACCATCGCCAGCTATTGGTCGCAGCCCTGGGGGCATGTCGACTTCGCCGGCCTTGCTCGCTTTTACCAGATCGCCGACGGCACCCATATCAGCCAGCAATTCAGCGGCTTTGGCGGTCATATCGCGGGGGACGTGCATCCGGGTTGGTGGGGCTACAACAAGGACGACTTCCTGTTCAGCTTTGTCGCCGGCGACGCGATCGGCAATTACGCGAGCGGCGGTCTGGCCATCTTGTACCCGCTGGCCAGCAACTACACCGTGACCACCGCCTGCGCGACACCCACGAAGACCTGCACCGGCCAGTTCGCGGCGTCGAACATCCTGTTCAAGCCGATCTTCGCGTTCAGCACGAATGGCGGCTACCAGCATTGGTGGACGCCAACCCTGCGCTCGACGGTCGCCGCGGGCTACGCCAATCAGGATGTCTCCTCGCAGCTGATCGGGCCGTCGCAGGCCGCAGCGGTAAACAAGATCCTGTGGAACGGGTTCGTCAATCTGGTGTGGAACCCGGTCGCGTTCATCACCACCGGCGTCGAGTACATGTACGGCAAGCGCATCGTCGTCGCCAACCTCTCGGGCCACGAGAACGTGCTGATCTACAAGTTCCGCGTGGCCTTCTAGGCGGCGCGGGTCGGTGCCAGCCGGCGGCGGCGGACGATGATCGAGCTGATCGAGGATTTTCCGCGAAACGTCGTCGGCATCGCGGTGCGGGGGCGGGTCACGCGGCAGGAATGCCGCGACGTGCTCGCCCCGGCGATCGCCCGGTCATTGCGCTGGCGCGACACGGTCCGGCTCTATTACGAGCTCGGCTCGCGCTTTCCCGGCTCCGGCTGGGACGACCTCGACATCGGCTTTGAGCAGGCGGCGCGCTGCGAGCGGGTCGCGATCGTCACCGACATCGCCTGGGTCCGGCTGACCGTCAAGGCGATCCGCTTTTTGATCCCGGGCGAGATCCACGTCTTTGCCACGATCGAGACGCAGGAGGCGCGCGCCTGGATCACCGCGCGGCCCGGCTCGCGCGCCGACAGCGAAGCCACATCGGCGCCACCCGCCGCGGCTACAGCGGCTCGCCGCGCAACAGCCGCGGCAGGTCGCCGGTAACACCCATCGCGTCGCGCATCAGAAAGCGCTTGACCGGCGCAATGCGGTCGACCGCGGCGAGGCCGAGGTCGCGGGCGAGGCGCAACGGGGGAATCGAATTCGAGAACAGGCGATTGAGGCCGTCGGTGACGGCGGCGAGCAGCAGCGCGTCGAGCCGCCGCCAGCGCTGGTAGCGTTGCAGCAGGGCGTCCTCGCCGATGTCGAGCCCGAGCCGGCGCGCGTCGATGACAAGCTCGGCGAGCGCCGCCACGTCGCGGATCCCGATATTGAGGCCCTGGCCGGCGATCGGATGGATCACGTGGGCCGCCTCGCCGACCAGCGCCAGCCGCCGCTCGACATAGCGCTCGGCCAGCATAAGCCCGACCGGGTAAGACCAGCGCGGCGCCGCCGGTTCGACGTGGCCGAGAAAGTCGCCGAACCGCGCCGCGAGCTCGGCGGCAAAGGCCGGCTCGGGAAGCGCCAGCAGCCGCGCCGCCAACTCCTCCCGTTCGGTCCACACGACCGAAGAGCGCGCTTTCGGGGCGGCCGGCAGCCCGGCGCGAAGCGCGTCGTCGACAGGCGCCGGATCGTCGATCATCGGCAGGATGGCGAACGGTCCCGCCGGCAGGAAATGCTCGACCGCGATGCCGGCATGCGGCCGCTCGTGCCGCACCGTCGCGACAATCGCCGTCTGCGGATAGCGCCACTCGACGGTGCGGATCGCGGCGGCGCGACGCAGCGGCGAGGCGGCGCCGTCGGCGGCGGCGACCAGGCGCGCGGTCATCCGCTGCCCGTCGGAGAGCACGGCGGTAGCCGCGGCGGGCAGGCGCTCGACCATGTCGACAGCGAGCGGAGCGAGCAGCGCGAGGCTCGGCAAGGCGCCGGCACGCTCGAACAGCGCGCGGCGCAGAACCCGGTTCTCGACGATCCAGCCGAGCGGTGCCTCGGTCCCGAGCTCGCGACGGTCGTAATGGACATACAGCCGTGAGTTGTCGTCGGCGACGCGGATTTCGAGGATCGGCTCGGCCTCGCCGGCAATCGCCGGCCACAGCCCGAGCGCGCTCAGCACCTGCTGCGAGCCGAAGGCGATCGCCGAGCTGCGCCCGTCGAAGCCTTGCGAAAGCATCCGCGCCGGGTCCTCGCGATCGACCACCGCGCAGTCGAGGCCGGCCCCGGCGCAGGCGATGCCGAGCAGCAGACCGTTCAGCCCGCCGCCGGCAATCAGAAGCTCGACATCCTGGGTCATGTCCACCCTCGAAAAATCCTACCGGGCGCTGCTCCCGCTGGCAACGCCAGCCGAAAACCGCGGTCACCCGGAATCCGTTTGCGGGGCCATGGCACGACGCAATAAAATTGCGCGCACGGCCACGGCGTTTTTATGATCCAGAAGCTTACGGGGGCTGGTTGGGATGCGACGGATCAAGCTCGACTGTATCGACCGTCGCATCCTGCGCGATCTGCAGGCCGAGGGCCGGATCACCAACGTCGAGCTGGCGCGCCGGGCCGGCATTTCGGCGCCGCCCTGCCTGCGCCGGGTGCGCGCCCTCGAAGAAGCCGGCGTCATTCGCGGCTATCACGCCGACCTGGCGCCGGAAGCACTGGGCTATGGGGTGACGGTGTTCGCCCAGGTCGGGCTGGCGAGCCAGGCGGAGGCGGATCTCAAGGCATTCGAACGGCTTGTCGCGAGCTGGCCCGAGGTGCGCGAGGCCCACATGCTGACCGGGGAGACCGATTTCCTCTTAAAGATCGTCGCCGCGGACTGGGACGCCTACCAGCGGTTCCTCAGCGCGAAGCTGACCTCGGCGCCAAATGTCAGCCACGTGAAGTCGGCGCTGACCTTGCGCGTGTCAAAGGACGAGCCCGGCATCCCGGTCAACCCGCGGCCGCCCGTTGACGAGGACGAGCCGCCCGAAAGCTGAGGGGCTGTCGTCATGGCGCGCGGACAATCGCAGGGCTCGCGGCTGCAGCGGTTTTTCGCGCCCGAATCCGCCGGCGGGATCGTGTTGTTTGCCGCGACCGTGTTGGCGTTGATCTTCGCCAATTCGCCTCTGGGTCCGCTCTACACCCGATTTCTCGACATCCCGTTCGCCGTCCAGGTCGACGGCCTCGTGCTGAAAAAGCCCTTGCTGCTGTGGGTCAATGACGGGCTGATGGCGGTCTTCTTCCTGCTCGTC
>DATMLF010000077.1:0-14208 GCA_035570595.1 Allostellaceae bacterium | reverse complement strand
GTCGTCGATTGAACGAAACGAAGACTTAAATCCTGGCCGAAGAAACTGACCCCGTCGGGAATGATGACTCCGTCGATGCGATACTGAACATTCAGGTGCTCGTTGCGGATATGAAGCCCGCCATTGGCCAAATTGTCCTGGTCTACGCCGGGCATTTGCAGGATCGCATTGTCGAACTGCGTGTTTTGCGCTTCGGGCAAGTTCTGAATGGCGGCTGGGGTCATCGTATATGTCGAGGCGCCGATCTGCGGCTCGATGTTGATGCGCGCTTCGTTGAGCCGTTGAGCGATGACCTCGATTTCGCCGAGCGACACGCCGCTTGCCGACCCCGATGGAGCGGTGTTGTCGGCGGACGGGTTTGCCGCCAGGACCAGCGGCGTATTCGGGGCTCCGCCACCTCCGCTTGCCAACGGCTGCAAGCCGGTCAGCAGGACCGGGCCGTCCTGCGCCGACACGCTCCCCGCAGCGGCTGCTACGGTGAAGATGAACGAAGCGAGCGCGGACGCGGGTCGAGCGCCCACTCGGATACGGCGCATTGTTGGATTCCTCGCTTCGGAGAGCGCGGACCGTGCCCGGCAGCATGAGGGGAGTTATGAGATGTTATATCATAACATCCACTACTGAAGCTTGCAACCGCATTCGCGTCAATGGTTCACCGATTTCGCAACCCTTCCGCGACGACAGGTCTGGCTCATCGTGAGGCGCCTCCAACCCGCGGTCGCGGATTGGTCGGTCAAATCGCCCCCTATGTCACAGCACAAAACGTTACAGCACAAAACCTTACGGTTCGGGGAGCCGCTGGGTATCGAGCAGCGGTTTGTATTGTGAGGCGGCCCTGAGCGTCATCTGGAACGCATAAAATATGGGCATCCGCGGCTGCGCTCGACTGCGACCCGCCCAGTGAGGTTCCCGCGACTGTCGTTGTCTGTTTCAACAAAGACGCGAAAGCCCGCGCACCCGTCGACGCGCGCTCGCTGCTGGCCAAATTGGCGCCCGCGCGCTAACCCTGACCCGCGCGGGAAGGGGGAGCGACGCAGGCGACGGGTTGCAATTTCGCGCGCGCTGCGCAAGCCTCGCCGCGCAATCGAGGAGGCCATCATGACGACCCGCCCGCCCGCCGAGATCGGCATGCCGCTCGACGAGGTCGACACCCCCGCGCTGATCGTCGACCTCGACGCGTTCGAGCGCAATCTCGCCCGCCTGCCGCAGCGCATCGCGGGCCGCAACGTGCGCCTGCGCCCGCATGCCAAGACCCACAAATGCCCGGTCATCGCGCTGCAGCAGGTGGTGCTGGGTGCGGTCGGCGTCTGCGTGCAAAAGGTCGGCGAGGCCGAGGCGATGGTTCATGGCGGCGTGCGGGACGTGCTCGTCACCAACGAGATCGTCGGCCGGCAGAAATTGCGGCGGCTGATGGCGCTGGCGCACCTCGCCCGGGTCGGGGTGTGCGTCGACGATACGGGCCAGGTCGGGGCGCTCGAGGCCGCCGCCGCAGACGCCGGGGTCACAATGCCGGTCTATGTCGAGGTCAACATGGGCGGCAACCGGTGCGGCGTCGAACCGGGCGAGCCGGCGCTGAACCTTGCCGGCAATGTCGCCGACCAGCCCCATTTGTCGTTTGCCGGGCTTCAGGCGTATCACGGCTCGGCCCAGCACCTGCGCCAATGGGAGGAGCGACGGGCGGCGATCGCGCAGGCCGCCGACAAGGCCGGGCACACCCGCGACCTCCTCGAGCGCAACGGCATCCCGTGCCCGGTCGTGACCGGCGCCGGCACCGGCACGTTCGAGTTCGAGAGCGGCAGCGGCGTCTACACCGAGCTGCAGTGCGGCTCCTACATCTTCATGGACGCCGATTACGGCCGCAATCTCGACACCGACGGCATGCCGACCAAAGCATTCGAACCGAGCCTCTTTGTCTGGGCGACGGTGATGAGCCGCCCCGCGCAAGAGCGCGCGATCGTCGACGCCGGGCTGAAGGCGCTGGCATTTGACTCCGGCCCGCCTTTGGTCTGGGACGAGCCCGCCGCGACCTACGAGCGCGCCTCCGACGAGCATGGCCGCCTCGCGGTCGCCTCAGCCACCAACCGGCTCCATGTCGGCGACAAGATCCGCCTTGTCCCCGGCCATTGCGACCCGACCGTCAACCTCTACGACTGGTATGTCGGCATCCGCCACGACCGCGTCGAAGCGCTGTGGCCGATCACTGCCCGCGGCGCCGGCTATTAAGCACGGCCGCGGCGACCGCTTGGTCCCGTCCCTCTCTCTTGCTGGTGAGATGGCCTTTTCCGTGAGGCGTTGGCTCTACCAAGAACGGACGCCGCGCGACTCCTTCGATATCGGTTCGCGCAATGAGCTAATCTTCCTTTATCACGCGGCTCGGGCAGACGGCGCGCCGCCCGAAGCGGCGACTTCGCGGGCGGCGGCAAGGATCATGTCGGCACCCTTTTCGGCGATCATGATCACGGTTGCGTTGGTGTTGCCCGAGACGACGGCCGGCATGACCGAGGCGTCGATCACGCGCAAGCCCTCGGTGCCGTGGACGCGCAACTCGGTGTCGACGACGGCGCCGTCCCGCGTGCCCATCATGCAGGTCGAGGTCGGGTGATAGGTCGTGCCGGCGGTCTCTCTGATGTGGTCGAGCCATTCCTGGTCGGTCTCGGTCGCCGGCCCCGGCAGGAATTCGCCGGCCACGAGCGCCGCCATCGCCGGGCTCTGAAACACCTTGCGGGCGACGCGCAGGCCGGCGACCAACGTGTCCCTGTCGGCCTGGGTCGACAGGTAGTTGGGCTGGATCGCCGGCGGGATTGCCGGAAACGGCGAGCGGATGCGCAGCCAGCCGCGGCTTTCCGGCCGGCACGGGATGCAGGTCAATTGGCAGCCGGGGAAATCGTGCATCGCCTCGCCCGGCTTGACGAAGCTCCCGGCGAGGAACTGGTATTGCACGTCGGGCGACTCGAGCCCGGGGCGCGTGCGCACGAATAGACCAATCGGCGCCGCCCCCATCATCAGCGCGCCGCGCCGGCCGAATGCCCATTCGAGCCCGGCGCGCGCCTGCCGCCGCCGGCTGCGCGAAATCTCGTTCAACGTGTTGGCGCGGCGCACCCGGTAGACGACGCGCGAATTCAAATGGTCCTGCAAGTTCTCGCCGACCCCGGGCAGCTCGTGGACGACAGGGATGCCGTGCTGGCGCAATAACTCGCCGGGGCCGACCCCGGACAGTTGCAGCAATTGCGGCGAGTTGACCGAGCCGCCGGCGAGGATCACCTCGCGCCGGGCATGCACCCGGCGGACGACGCCGCCTTGCGCGTACTCAAGACCGGCCGCACGGCGCCCCTCGAACAGCACACGGTGGGCGTAGGCGCGGATTTCGACCCGCAGATTTGGCCGCTTCAGCGCCGGGCGCAGATAGGCGACGGCGGCGCTGCACCGGCGCTTGTTGCGCACCGTCACCTGCAACGGGCCCACCCCCTCCTGCTCGGGGCCGTTGAAATCGCGGTTGCGCGGATAGCCGGCCTCGACCGCCGCAGCGATAAAGGCGTCGTGCAATTCGTGCTCGGCGCGCAGGTCGGTCACGTCGAGCGGGCCGCCCGAGCCGTGGTGGTCGTCGGCGCCGCGCTCCTGGTTCTCGGCGCGGCGGAAATAGGGCAAGACGTCGTCATGGGACCAGCCGGTGTTGCCGAGCTGGCACCACAAATCGAAATCGTGGCGCTGGCCGCGGATGTAGATGAGCCCGTTGATCGAGCTCGACCCGCCGAGGACCTTGCCGCGCGGCCACGGCAGCCGGCGGCCGCCCAGTTCCGGCTGCGGCTCGGTCTCGAACTGCCAGGTGATCTTCGGGTGGTAGATGTTGCGGTAGAACCCGGCCGGGATGTGGATCCACGGGTTCGTGTCCTTGCCGCCGGCTTCGAGCAACAGGACGCGGGTGCGCCGGTCGGCGCTGAGGCGGTTGGCCAGGACGCAACCGGCCGACCCGGCGCCGACGACGATGTAGTCGAACTCACCTTCGTGCTGCATGCTCGCACCCCTAGCCGCTGCGCCACCCTAGCGGCAACTCTAGCGATTTTCGCCGCGCCGGCATTCTCGCATTCAGCGCCAGAGACGCGGACCCGCAGGGCGGCCCGCCCGCGGAATGGCCCCGGCGGAGCCGCGGCGAGGCTCGGTCTCCGACCCGGCGCTTACCCCCAGCTGGCTTGGCCGCCGACGGCAGTGATCGTGATGTGGCCCATCGTCGTGTCGGCCTTGGCACCGTGCCAATGGCGTTCGCCGGCCTTGATGTGCACGACATCACCGACGTTGATCTCGTGCTGCTCGTGCTCGGTCGCGACCATGCCGGAGCCCGACGTGACGACCAAGAGTTGGTCGCAGGTATGGGTATGCCACCCTGTGGTGCAGCCTTGGCTGAAGTTCACGACGCTGCAATTGTAGTTCGCCGAGTCGCCGGGCTGGATAATGGTTTGGCGCGACCGCTTGACCGGCCCCGTCCACCCCTCGATCGGTTCCGCGGCACCGTCCACCGGGACATCCGGAATGTCTTTTAGCGTGACGACCTTCATGGCGCTTCTCCCTTCATAGGCAGCGTTCCGAGCGTCGGCAGCAGGTGCCCAACGCGGAGCGCACCCTATATCCTAGCACGGCCCCGAGCCGCCGTTTCGGGAAAGACGCGATTCTGTCTTGGATGGCGACCTGACCCGTTGACCCGGCCGGAAAAGCGGCGCCCGCTCAGAGCACCGAGTCGACCCACTCGTAGAGCTTGCTCTTGGGCAACGCGCCGACTTTTGTCGCGGCCACCTGGCCGTCCTTGAACAGGATCATCGTCGGGATGCCGCGCACGCCGTATTTGGTCGGCGAGCGCGGGTTCTCGTCGATGTTGACCTTGGCGACCGTCAGCTGGCCGGCCTTGTCGCCGGCAAGATCTTCGAGGAAGGGTGCGATCATCTTGCACGGGCCGCACCATTCGGCCCAAAAATCGACCAGCACCGGCCCCTTTGCGCCGAGCACTTCGGTGTCGAAATTGCTGTCGGTCACGGCGGTCGGCTTCATCGCGGTAATCCTCCTCGAAATCCGCCTGAAATTAGGGGTGGCGAAAAAGCGCCGTCAAGGCGCGTGCCCCGCCAGCCTCTCGGGGCTGACCGGCATCAACAGCGGGCCTTGCGTCCACAACAGCGCCGCACGGATCTCGCGGCCGGGATAGATCCGTGCCAGCGCCTCGCGGTAAATCGCGAGCTGGCGCAGATAGAGCGGCGCCACCTCAGCCTCGCTCGCCGGCACCGGGCGCATGGTCTTGTAATCGACGATCAATACCCGGTCGTCCTCGACGACCAGGCGGTCGACCTGGCCCGACAAAGCGTAGCCCCCGATCAGCCCGACCAGCGGCACCTCGGCCTGCGAGCTCGGGCCAAAGAGGTTGGCGAAATCGGGGTGGCCGAGCACCGCCAGCGTCTCGCGGCGGATGTCCTCCTGTTCGTCCTCGGGCAGCGCGTGCGTCGGCAGTGCCAGAAACCGGCGCGCCGCGGCGTCGCGCTCGGCCGCGGGCAGTTCAGGCAGGCCTTGCAGCAGCCGGTGAACGATCAGGCCGCGCTTGAAGCGATCGCGCCCGGCCGCCGCCAGCGGCGACATCGCGGGCGGCTCCGCGCCGCTCGGCCGCGACGGAAACAGCGGCCGCGGCGGGTTGGGCTCGGGCGGCGGCGGGCGGATCGCCCAGCCGGGCAGCGGCCCGCCCGTCGGAGTCGACGCCGCCGCCGGCTCGCGGCGCGGCGGGGCGGTCTGCGGGCTGGTGATCCGCAACCCCTCGCCCGACCACCCGTCAACGTCGCCGATCAGGCGCCGGTTGTCGAAATCGAACGCTTGCGCGCAGTCGCGCAGCCCGGCACGGCTGAGCGCATGCCAGCACGCCTGCGTCGGCGCCTTCAGCGTTTGCCAGCCGCAGATGTAGAGCCGGTCCTGCGCGCGGGTCAGCCCGACATACAATAGCCGGCGGTATTCCTGCATCTGGCGGTCGCGCCATGCCGACTTTTCGGCAACATAAAAGGCGGCGGCATGGTCGCCCGGCGGCTTCCACAGCGGCAGCCCGTCGGCGCTCCATAACAGCGTCTGCTTCTGGTCGGGGACCGCCATCGTGTCCGGCAGGAAGACGACCGGCGCTTCGAGGCCCTTGGCGCCATGCACGGTCAGGATGCGCACCTCGTCGCGCGGGCGCGCGGCGAAATCGCGCTTGACCTCGGTCTCGGCGGTGGTCAGCCAGCGCAGAAACCCCTGCAACGACGGCGCATGCTCACGCTCGAAGGCGAGCGCCAGGCCGAGGAACTCCTCGACCGGGTCGTCCGCTTCCGGGCCGAGGCGACGGAGCATCGCGCGGCGCCCGCCCTCGGCGCCAAGGATTTCGCCGTAGAGCTCATACGGCGGCACAAAGTCGGCGCGGGCGAGCCATGCGGTGAGCCGGTCGGCGGCATGGCGCAAAGCGGGGCTCGCATCGGCGCGCAGCCGCAATCGGCTCCACAGGCTCTCCTTGTCGCGGGCGTAGCAAAGATCGAACAGCGCCTCTTCGTCCACATCGAACAACGGGCTCTTCAACACCGCGGCGAGGGTCAGGTCGTCCTCCGGCAGCAACAGAAACCGGCCGAGCGCCATCAGGTCCTGCACCGCCAATTGCTCGGTCAAGACCAGCCGGTCGGCGCCGGCGACCGGAATGTCCGAGAGCTTCAGCGCACGCAGCAGCTCGCCGACAAACTCGTTGCGCCGGCGCACCAGCACCATGATGTCGCCCGGCCGCACCGGCCGGCCGCGCGCTTCGAGCCGCTCGCCGGTGGCGAGCCATTCTTTGATTGTCGCGGCGATGGCACGGGCGAGGCGGGCATATGGCTCGGCCACGCGCCGCCGGACGACCGGCAGGTCTTCCGCGTCGGGCTCCTCGGTGGGCGTCGGCGCCACCGGCGGCCACAGCTCGACCAGCCCCGCATGGCCGGCGCGGTCGGCAACGTGGTGAATGTCGCCGCCGTCGAGCGCCACCCCATGCCGCGCCTCGGGATGGCGAAAGATCGCGTCGACCGCCTGCAGCACCGGCGCCGTCGAGCGGAACGACACGGCGAGCGGCAATTCCCGCCACACCTGCCGCGCTGCGTTGACGCGGTCGGCAAAATGCCGCCGCATGCGCAGAAAAGCCCGCGGGTCGGCGCGCTGAAAGCTGTAGATCGACTGTTTCGCGTCGCCAACCGCAAAGACGGTGCGGATCGCCGCGCCGACACCCTCGCCGGCAAAGAACTCCTCGCTCAGCGCGGCGACGATCTCCCACTGCTCGGGGTTCGTGTCCTGCGCTTCGTCGATCAGGATGTGGTCGAGCCCGCCGTCGAGCTTGAAGAGGACCCAGGGCGCCACTCCCGGCCGGCCTAGCAGGTCGCACGCCTTCGCCACCAGATCGTCAAAATCGAGCACGTCCTTCAGCCGCTTGGCGGTCGCATACTCGCGCATCAGCGTATCGCCGAGCCGCACCAGCGCGCACGTTGCCTCGCGCACGACGAGCGCGGCGCGCTCCTGACGCAGCCGGAGAACGCGGCTGGCTTCCGCGCCGAGGATGTCGATGACGTTGCAGCTCGCCTTGCGGGCAGCCGGAGCCGTGACCAGCTTGTCCCGAAGCTCCCCTTTTTCGGTCAGGAACAAGGCTTCGTACGCGGCCAGCAAGCCGCGCCGCCGGCCCGGCTCGGCGGCGCACCAGTCGGCGATCGTTGCCGCGCGGCCGCGGTCGGCGCCCGACCCTGCCATCAGCGCCGCGATGGCGACGCGCAGCCCATCCTCGTCGGCGGCGCCGGCGGCGCAGAAGTCATCGAGCAGGAAATCGATCGTCGCCGCTTGCGGCACGCCCAGCGCCGCCGACAGCCGTTCGCGCAGCGCCGGGTAGCCGTCGCGCAAGGCGGCGGCGAGCTTGCCGCGTTCCTGGGCGAGCGCCTGCATCAGCTGCCCGAAAGCCTCCTCGACGGTGTAGTCGGCGACGAGCGCCAGCGCCTCGGCGAGTTCGCGGTCGCGACCGCCGCGCGCCGCGACGATCACACTCTGCGCCGCCTCGCCGAGCAATTCGTCGGCGCCGCGTTCCTCGACTACGGCGAATTCGGGCGAGACGCCGGCCTCGAGCGGAAAGCGGCGCAACAAGGTTTGGCAGAAGGCGTGGATCGTCGCGATCTTGATCCCGCCCGGCGCGTCGAGAGCGAGCGCGAACAAGCGCCGCGCGCGGGCAGTCACCGCCTCGTCGGCAAATCCGCCGGTCAACTCGTACAAGGTTTGCGCCAGCGCGCCATCGGGCAGGGTCGCCCACTTCGCAAGCTCGCGGTCGAGCCGGTTCGCCATTTCAGCCGCGGCGGCGCGGGTGAAGGTCAGGCACAGGATGCGCGTCGGATCGGTTCCGTCGAGCATCAGCCGCAGCAGCCGGTCGGTCAGCACCGTCGTCTTGCCGGTCCCGGCCGAGGCCGCGACCCAGACCGAAGCGCGCGGGTCGGCCGCCGGCGATCCGGTCCGGGCGGCTCGGGCGACGGCGCCTACCACTCCTCGGCCTCGCCGTGAGCGATCCGTTCGAGGTGCTCGTAATCGGAAAAGCGCGGCCGTCGCGCGGGGACCGGCACCGCGAGATAGGGGGTCGCGGGATCGTCGAACCGCTCGACCAATGCGCGCAGCTTGGCGAGCGCCCGGTCGGCTAGCGCCTCGGGAGCCCCGTCGTCGATCGGGCAGCGCTGCCCGGCCGGGGCACGACCGCCGAGCTTCCAATATTCGAGCGCCCCCGGAGTGCCGGCGACCTCACCAAAGCTCCCGTCGCGCAGGATCAGCGCTTCGAGCGGCAATTGCGGCGCGAACCCGGCGCGTATCGCCGCCTTTTTCGGCAGGGCGCCGGTCTTGTAATCGACCAGCAGGAACACGCCCGAGCGTAAGCGGTCGATGCGGTCGGCCTTGGCGCGCAGCTCGAACGAGCCGCCCGGAAAGCCGCTCAAGATCAGCCGCCCGTCGAGCTCGCTGAAGCTTTCGGTGGTGGTCGTTCGATGCGCCGTTTCCTCGCCCGCCAGCCAGCGCGCGATCCGCTCGAAGCGCGGCCACCAGAACGCCCAGGCGCCCGGGCGCGACAGCACCGCGCCGAAATGGCGACGCCCGATCGCGTTCAGCTCGGCAACCGGGTCGGCCGGCAGCTCGCGCGGAAAACGACGGACAAACTCGGCGAGCGTCTCGTGAACCCGGATGCCCAGGTCGGCGCGCCCGGGGTCGGCGTCGAGCTCGTCGAGCGCCCGCAAACCTAGGATATGGCGCGCATAGATTGCATACGGGTCTTCGAGCCAGGTCTCGATCTGGGTGACCGACAAGCTACGCGGCCGGGCAGCGAGCGGCGGGCATGGAGCAGCGGGCGGCAGCGGCTCATAGCGGGCGGCGTCGAGCCCGTCGGCGGCGGCCGCTATCGCCGGGTCGGGGCCGAGTGCTGTCTCGAGGCCGACCGCGCGCAGAACGGCGTCGAGCCGCAGCAGCCAGCGCGACGGCACCGTCGGCGCCCCCTCGGCGCGCGCGGCGCGGGTCAATGCCGCTTCGGGGGCCGTGAGCGCCTGGGTGAAATCGTGCGCGGCAATTCCGATCGCCCGCTCCGGCACCGCGATCCCGAACTCGCGCCGCATCTGCCGCGACATCCACGGGTCGTGCGCCGGCGGTCCGGGCCACGCCCCCTCGTTCAGCCCGCCGAGGACGACGAGGTCGGCATGCTGCAGGCGGGCTTCGACGAGGCCCCAAATCGCCAACCGCGGATGGCGCCCGTAGAGCGGCCGGACGACGCTCCCGGCGGCAAGCGCCTCGAACAGCGCCGGGTAATGGCGCCCTCTCAGCGGTGGAAAATCGCCGGCGGCGGCGATCAGTTCGTGATGAAGGGCGGCGGCGGTCTCGCCGGCGGCGTCGCGCCACAACCGGGCGGGCCCCGGCTCGCCGGCGGCCGCGGCGAGGCGCTCGGCGGCTTCGACATGCGCGCTCGCCAGCCGGACGAGCGGCACCGCGTCGGCCGCGAGCAGACCGGGAAAGGCGCCGAGGCAGGTTTCGAGCCGGTCGACAAAGGCCAGCAGGTTTTCCCGGTCCCGACCGGCGACGGCGGCCCTGAGGCCGGCAAAGCCCGGGGCCGGGCGCGGGCCGCGGATCGCGTGCTCGAGCCGCCGGGTCAGGTCGCGGAACGCCGCCGGCGCCACCCCGCCCGCGGCAAGCGGATGCTTGAGCGCCGCCAGCAGCGGCACCGGCGCCAGCTCGCTCGCGGCAAGGTCGAGCACCAACCGCAAAAAGATGCCGGGCGGCGTGCGGTTCAACGGCAAACCGGCGGAGTCGTCGATCGCCACACCCCATCTCGCCAACTCCGCTGCGACCCGCCGGGCAAGCTCGCGGTCGGGTGTCACGAGCGCCGCGGTGGCGCCCGGGACCTCGAGCTTGCGGCGCAGTAGTAGCGCGATCGTCAGTGCTTCCTCGTGCGCGCCAGCGCAGTCGTAGCGGCTGACGCCGCTAAGCGCGCCCGGCGGGAAGGACGGCAGCTCGCGCCAGGCGTCGGTCGTCGCCGCCGGGCGCATCGCCTCGCCGACCAGCAGCAACCGTCGCGCCAGCGTCGTCGCCCCGGAGGGCGAGCCCGCGGCATCGGCGGGCCAGTCGCGGACATCCGCGGGCAGACGATCGAGCGCGCGCAGCAGGCTCGCCAGCAGGTATTGCGGATGCGTCTCGTCGCGCGCGATCGCCGCCCACTCCGCGGCGTCGCAACGCCGGTCGAGGCCGTGCAGGATCACCGCGCCGTTGTCGAGCGAGGCGACGACGCGGACCAGTTCGGTCATCGCCGGGATGCCGCCGGTCAGCCCGGCAGCGACGACCGGGTCGCGCGGCGGAATGCGCTGCCAGATCGCGGCCTGGCGGGCAAGCAGCCGGTTGCGCCGGTCGGCCGGGTCGAGCGCACCCTCGGCGGCGAGCACGCCGGGCCACGCGTGAGGCAGGATCTCGAGAAATTTGCGGACGATTTCCCAATGCTCGGCGAGATCGGGCGGCGCCAGCTCGCGCAGCCGGGCGAAGGTGGCGCCCTCTGCGGCTACCGTGTCGAGCAGGCGGGCGAGGCTCGCGGCGAGTGCGGCGGCCTGACCCGGAAGCAGCTGGTCGCGGCCGGCCTGCCGCCCCCATTTCAGGACGAGCTGGGTCAGCAGCAGCAGCCGGCGCAGCTCGGGGATCGCGGGCGGGACGGCGAGGTCGCCGCCGTCGTCGCTGCCCGCAACCAGCGCCAGCTCATCTGAGTCGAGGTCGCCGACCGGCCGCATCCGCGGCAGCAGCAGCGGCGCACCGGCCTCCTTTCCGTCGCCCTGGGTGCGCAGGAACGCGTCGCGCAGGCTGCGCGCGGCGCGGCGCGTCGGCAGCAGCACGGTTATCCGCGACAATGCCAGCGCGTCGCCGCCGGCCATCGCCAGCAGCCCGTCCGCCAGGGCGGCGAGAAACGGGTTCTCCGGGGCAATGGCATAGAGATTGAGGTGCACGCGAAAACCTTTGACCGAGGCCCGTCACAAATGCGTCAGCGCGTGTGGCGCAGCTGCGCTGGTGGGGCGAACGAAACCCGCCCGCTAGCGCTCGACCCGGTGCGAGGACAGCCGCCCGCGGGTGGCGGCAAGCCCCGCCGGGGTGCCGATGTGGTACCACTCGCCATCATGGACGATCGCGTGCAGCCGGCCCGCCTTTTCGGCACGATCGAACAGGCGCACCAGCGAGAAGGCGCGCTGCGTCCAGCCGTCGAACAGTCGGCGATGCAGCAGCTGGATGCCGGCGAACAGAAACGGAGCGATCTCGCGCTCGCGGCGGCGGCGCGGTCGGCCCGCCGGGTCGAGCAGATAGTCGCCGCTGCCGTCGTAGCCGACGGCACTGACGGTGCGCTGCAACAGCAGCACCGCGTCCATATGCTCGGGGTCGAAGGCGTGCGCCAGCCGCAGCAGCGCCGGGTCCTTGCCGTCGAGCCAGAACACATCGGCGTTGACGACAAAAAAAGTGTCGCCGAGTGACGGCAGCGCGTTCGCGACGCCGCCGCCGGTCTCGAGCAGCTCGGGCTCCTCGGAAATCTCGATGCATGGCGGCGCCGCGCGGCGCGCAAGCCGATCGGCGACCCGGTCCGCCATGTAATGGGTATTGACGACGATGTGCTCGACGCCGGCCCATCCCAGCCGGTCGACTGCATGGTCGAGCAGGGTGCGCCCGTTCAGCTCGACGAGCGGCTTTGGCAATTGGTCGGTGAGCGGGCGCAGCCGCGTCCCCAGCCCAGCCGCCAGCACCATCGCCCGGCGCGGCGGAGCAGTCACGCCGAGCCCCGCAGCTCGGGGATGCGGCGTCCCGCCAACGGCAGGTGGCGGTTGAGCCAGCGCGCGAGCCCGCCCAGCGCCGGATGACGCAGATCCCGCTCCACCAGCCGCCACAGCCGCGGGATGTGGCGCAGATAGGCCGGCTTGCCGTCGCGCTTCCACAGCCGGGTGAAGATGCCGATGATCTTGC
This sequence comes from Allostellaceae bacterium, assembly GCA_035570595.1. Lineage (GTDB taxonomy): Bacteria > Pseudomonadota > Alphaproteobacteria > ATCC43930 > CGMCC-115725 > AP-15. Next base: position 1,713 of record DATMLF010000077.1, on the reverse strand, counting down.
AGTTGCGCTGGGCGGCGAGGATCGCGGCGGAGCGTTCGAGCTCCACGCGGTCGACCGACGGGGAGGCGGCGAGATAGCGCTCGGTCATCTCCCGGCGCAACCCCTCGGGCACGTCGCGGCGCGCGTCCTCCAGCAATGAGACAAGGTCGTAGGCGGGCGGCCCGACGACCGCGTCCTGAAAGTCGAGGAGCCCGCAGCGCCGCACTCCCGAGCGCGCGGGCAGCAGCATCAGATTGTCGATGTGGTAGTCGCGCAAAACCAGGGTCGGGTCGGCCGGCGCGCGCGCAAGCGGCAGAACCCCGCGCCACAGCGCCAGATACTCCTCGCGCAGCGCAGTCGGGGCGGGTGCGCCGGTCACCGCCGGATAGTACCAGTCGACCAGCAAAACCGCCTCGGCGAGCAGGCGCGCATCGTCGTATGCCGGCAGGCCGGGCATGCCCGCGGCCGCCGCCCGGCGCTGCACCGCCGCCAGCACGTCGATCGCGAGGGCATAGAGCGCGGGCTCGTCGGCGCCGCGCTGCAACAGGCGGGTGTAGGTGTCGTCGCCAAAATCCTCGATCAGCAGAAACCCCTGGGCGCGGTCCTCGGCCATGACCGCGGGGGCGCTGAAGCCCAGCCGGCGCAGGATTGCCGCGACCGCGACATAGGGGCCGACATCCTCTTGCGGCGGCGGCGCATCCATGACGACGACGCTCTCCCGCCCGCGCCAGAGCCGGACATACGAGCGAAACGACGCGTCTCCGGCGAGCGGCGCCGGGGCCGCGTCACCCCAGCCGCTGGCCTCGATAAAGGCGGCCATCGCCTGTTGCCGCGGCGTACAAAGCGGCGCTGCCGCAGCGCGGCCGATGCCCGCGCCGAGCACGGGCGCGGTGGAAGCGGCCGGATCAGGCATCGGCGGGGATGTCGCTCAGCCTGCGACGCCAGGCGGCGTCGCCGTCGACAACGGCGCGCCGCGCGTCCGGCCGGTCGGCAAAGTCGAGGGTCACGCGGAGACGGCGGCGCGGCAGCAGCGGGCCGAGCCGGTCGGGCCATTCGACCAGCGAAATCCCCGACGCAAACGCCTCCTCGATGCCGAGCTCCCAGGCTTCCTCGGGTGCAGCCAGGCGGTAGCAGTCGAAATGCCAGATCGCCGCACCTGGGGCCTCGTAGACCTGCAGAAGAGTGAAGGTCGGGCTCGGGATGTCGCGGTCGGGGGCGCCCCGGGCGCGGATGAACGCCCGCGCGAAGGTGGTTTTGCCGGCGCCGAGATCGCCCGAAAGCGCGATCACGTCGCCGGGGCTGACGATTGCCGCGAGGCGGGCGGCGAGCCCCGCGGTGGCGGCTTCATCCGGCAGATCGACGGTGGCAATCACCTAAGCGTTGTATATCACCGCCGTCATTACCCGCAACATCGGCTTCCTGTCGTCTCGCCGCCGCCGATCATGCCGCGCCGGCCAAGCCTCGCGGCGGCGGCGGCGCGCAACCGCACTAGCTAGGCCGCGGCCTCGCACGGCGAATCGGCATGCCCGCGCTCCGGCTCGTCGGCACTCGGGCCGGGCTCCGGCCGCGCGCCCGCCTCACCGGGCCGTCCGACCGGCAGACGGCATACGACGCGGTTCCCTCGGCCGGGGGCCGCTTCGATCTCGACGGCGCCGCCATGCAGCTCGACGAGGCTCTTGACCAACGCCAAGCCAAAGCCGCAGCCGGCTTGGCTCGGCTGGCGCTCGATTTGGG
>DATMLF010000076.1:0-32876 GCA_035570595.1 Allostellaceae bacterium | reverse complement strand
GACCCCAATGAGCGCAACGTGATCATCGGCACGGCCCGCGAAGTCCTCGCCTCGGTTCTTCCGGGCGGCAAGGACTGAGCGATGGCGGCGGCCGTAGAGGCGCCGGTCCGCTCGGCCCGGCCGGCGCCCTCGCGCGGGCGTTGGCGCTGGCGCCGATGGAGCCCCCGGGCCAGGCCCGAGGCGAGGCGCAAAATCGCCGTCGTGATTGCTTCAGCCGCCGTCGCCGCGGCGGGAGTTGCGGTCGCCGCGGCGCGGTCCCGGCTCGAATACCGCCCGCCCGCCCCATGCAGCGGAGGGACGCCGCGGGCGCCCGGCGGCCAGGACGCGGCGCGGCGGCTCGACCAGGCGGCAGCGCTGCTCGCCGCGTCGGCTTTGACCGACAGTGCCGTCGAGCACTATCGCGGCTCGTTTCACAACAAGGCGATGTATGCCCCGCTCGCCGTGTCGACGCTGACGCTCGCTCTGCGCGGCGCGGCGGGCAGCGCGGTCGATCTGCAGCCGGCGCGCTCGACGGTGAACCTCGCCGCCATCGCCGCCGGGGTCGCCGGCACCGGGTTTCATGTCTACAACATCAGCAAACGGCCGGGCGGGCTGTGCTGGCTCAACCTGTTCTACGCCGCACCGTTTGGCGCGCCGGTGGCGTTGTCGCTCGCCGGCCTGCTCGGCGAGGCGGCGGACCGCGCGCGCGACGGCGGCATCGCCGGCGTAGGGCTGGCTCGCCTCGTGTCGGCGGCCCTGCTCGGCACCGTCGCCGAGGCGGCGCTGCTGCATTTCCGCGGCGCCTATCACAATCCGGCCATGCTGATCCCGGTTACCGCGGGGCCCGTGGCCGCGGCCCTGTTGGCGCGAGCGGCGTCCACGCCAAGCCAGGAGCCGGTTGCGGCCCGCTGGTCGTTGCGCTTGCTGACAGCGGTCGGCTTTGTTGGAGCGGGGTTCCACGCGTACGGCGTCCACCGAAACATGGGCGGCTGGCGGAACTGGTCGCAAAACCTGCTCAACGGGCCGCCGCTGCCGGCCCCGCCCGCCTTTACCGCGCTCTCGATCGCCGGGCTGGCGGCGCTCCGGCTGATCCGGGAGCAGCGGGCATGACCGAGCGGTTTCCAGGCTACGACGTTCTGGCGAAACGCCGCACGCCGTCATGGAACGAGCAGACGCGGCGGGTCATCGATCGCCGGCTGGCGCTGCCGCGCGAGCCGCGCTTCCTGTCGGAGGGGGAATGGCGGACGCTCGAAGCGGTGTGCGGTCGAATCGTGCCGCAGCCTCACGGCCGCGAGCCGGTGCCGATCGCCGCGATGGTTGACGACAAGCTGTTCGAAAACCGCGGCGACGGCTACCGCGACTACCGCCTGCCGCCGCTGCGCGACGCCTGGCGGCGCGGTCTGGCGGCGCTCGACGCCGAGGCGCGCCGGCGGCACGGGGTCGGCTTCGACGCGATCGACAAGGACGAGCAGGACGCGCTGCTGAGAGCGGCGCAGGACGGCCGGCTCGTGGATGCAGCCTGGGAGGGGATGGACTGCGCCGTGTTTTTCGCCAAGCGCCTGCTGGCCGACATTGTGACCGCCTATTACGGCCACCCGACCGCATGGAGCGAGATCGGATTTGGCGGGCCGGCGAGCCCGCGCGGCTATGTGCGGATGAATTTCGACCGCCGCGACCCGTGGGAGGCCACCGAGGCCAAGCCCGGCCAGGAAGTTGAAGCGGCTAAAAGGAACGCCCGTGTCGGATGACCCGCAGCACGAGCCGCGCGGCAAGGACGGCCGCGCGCCCGACGTGTTCAGCGTCGGCGGCTGGATGCCGATGCGCCAGCATGACGAGAGCGAAGCCGTCGATTTCGCGATCGTCGGCACCGGGGCGGGCGGCGGCACCCTGGCCTGCCGGCTGGCGGAGGCGGGATTTTCCGTCGTTGCCTTTGATGTCGGGCCATGGTGGCGGCCGCTCGAAGATTTCGCGTCGGACGAAACCCATCAGCAAAAGCTCTATTGGACCGACGAGCGCATCTGCGACGGCGCCGACCCGCTGACTCTGGGAGCCAACAACAGCGGCCAGTCGGTCGGCGGCAGCACGGTGCATTTCGCGATGGTGTCGCTGCGCTTCGGGCCGCACCGGCTCAAGTCGCGCTCGCTGTTGGGCTACGGTGCGGACTGGCCGATCGACTGGCGCGAGATGTGGCGTTACTACACCGAGGTCGAGCAGGCGCTGAAAATCTCCGGCCCGGTGAATTATCCGTGGGGTCCAAGGCGCCCCCGCTATCCCTATCGTCCGCACGAGCTGAATGCCGCCGGCCTCGTCTTGGCGATCGGCGCGGAAGCTATGGGGATCGCCTGGGCGCCGACGCCGCTCGCGACGATCTCCGCGCCGCGCGGCCGGGCCCATCCTTGCGTCTACCGCGGGTTCTGTGTCTCGGGGTGCTCGACCAACGCCAAGCAGAGCGCGCTTGTGACCTGGATCCCGCGCGCGGTCACAGCCGGCGCCGAGATCCGCGATCTCGCGATGGTCGGCCGCATCGAAACCGACGCCGGCAACGGGCGGGTCACCGGCGTCCATTACTGCCGTGAAGGGCGCTGGCGCTTTCAGCGCGCCAGCAACGTCGTTGTCGCGGGCTATGCGATCGAGACCCCGAGATTGCTGCTGAACTCGGCCACCGACCGCTATCCCGACGGGCTCGCCAACAGCTCGGGCCTCGTCGGCAAGAACCTGATGGTGCAGGCGAACCAGGCCGTCTACGGAACGATGGAACAGGAGGTGCGCTGGTACAAGGGGCCGCCGTCGCTGGCGCTTACCGAGCATTGGAACTACAGCGAAGAGGGCAAGGATTTTGCCGGCGGCTATTGCTTTATGAGCCAGGGCCCGTTGCCGGTTGCCTGGGCGGGGCTGGTTGCCGGCGCCCGCGGTTTATGGGGCGAGCCGCTACGCCGCGAGATGGAGAAGTACAACCATCAGGCCGGCCTGAAGATCGTCGGCGAGGTCATGCCAAGCGAAAGCAACCGGGTCACCCTTGCCGAAGAAAAAGACCGTTTCGGGCTGCCGATAGCGCGTGTGACGTTCTCGTACGGTGAAAACGACAAGAGGCTGATCCGCCACGCCATGGGCTCGATGCGGCAATGCCTCGAACTCGCCGGCGCGCGCGAGTTGTGGGACGAGAACGACGACACCGCCCACCTGAACGGCACCGCGCGCATGGGCGCCGACCCGACCTCCAGCGTCGTCAATGCGGATTGCCGCAGCTGGGACATTCCCAATTTGTGGATTTGCGACGGCTCGGTGTTTCCGACCGTGGGCGGGGTCAACCCGTCCCTGACCATCCAGGCGATCGCCTGCCGCACCGCCGACCGCATCCGCGCGCTTGCCGCCCGCGGCGAGCTCTGAAAATGGCGACGGCGGCACACGGACGGGCGGGTTGCCGCTCAGCCCGGTCCGCGGGCGACCGGTTCGGCATAATAGTGCTCGAGCGTGATCTTGACGCACACCACCGCCGGCACCGCCAGTAAGAGGCCGACGACGCCAAAAAGGATCGCCCCGCAAACAAATGAAATGATCACCACGACCGGGTGAATTCTTGCCGCCTCGCCGAGGACGAGCGGCCCGACCGCGTTGTCGATCGACAGCCGCAGCCCCATCGCGAAGGCGAACAGCAGCGCCGCCTCCGCGATCCCGCTTTGCTGCACGGCGATCATCCCGACGATCGCGGCCGAAGCGAACGGCCCGATGACCGGAATGAGCTCAAGCACACCAACCGTGATCGCCAGCAATATTGCGTGAGGCAGGTGGAATATCGGGCCAAATCCGATCCAAGCGACGCTTGTCGTGTAGAAAACGACAACACAAAGCCCGATCAAATAGCGGCGCAGGATCGGGATGATCTTGGGCAGCAATTGCTCTACCGAGGGACGCCGCTCGGGCGGCAGCAGCCAGATCGCTCCCGCGGCGAGGCGCGGCGCCGATATCATGAAATAGGGCATCAGCACCAGGGTCAGCACGGTGCCAAAGACAAGCGAGCCGGCCAAACTCGCCGCGCCCTCGACGGCGGTCAGCCCGACCGCCCCCTTTATCTCCGCGCCAGCGGCTTGCACCAATTTGTCCGGCGTGTAGGTCTCGCCGAACGCGGTAATGCCGCGGCTGCCCATCATTTCGTTCAGAAAGTGGCGGAAGATCTCGGGAGCCCGCGCCAGGACGCGCATCAAGTCGCCAGATGCGGTTGCGCCGATCCAATAACCTGCTCCCCCCAGGATGGCGAGAAGCACCAGGTAGGCGGCCGTCGCCACGGGCCAGCGCGGGCATCCGAGACGCCGCTGGACAGATTTGATCCACGGGTCGGTCACAAAGGCCGCGGCTACCGCAAAGACAAACGGCAACAGCGCGATGCGGATCTCGTAGAGGAGAACGGCGATGACGGCCAGGACCGCCGCGATCGCCCATCCTCCGACAAATGAGCGCCGCCGTGGAGCACCCGGCCCGGATGTCACGCGCCGCCCGGCGAGCTCTTGGTCACCCGATATGTGCGTCCCTTCCATCGGACCCGTCCGCGGAGCTGGGCGATCACACTGGACGAGGCAAGGCACGCAACGGCGGTGTAGCCGAGCGCGAAGGCGAGGCCGAACAGGGCCGGGACCCGGAAGTGTCGCGCGGTGGCGCAATGAATGCCGACAACGATGCCGGTTCCGACAACACTAAGGCCGAAGCCAACGTCCGCCGCTGAGGAAGGCTCGCGCAGCGCCGCCGTCAGGCACGCCGCCGGCAGCGCCAGCGCCGCCCAGCCAAAGATGCATGCGCAAGCCGCCGCGACCAGGGTCGCGCCGATGCTGTCGAGAATTTCGGTCGCGTTTTTCGAGAAACCCTCCCACAGCGAGCCGAGGCCGCGATACATCCGGGTGCTGGCGAGGTTCTCGGCGGCAAGGACGCGCAACGCGAACCCGCCCTCTCTGATCCGCAAAGCAAGCGCCTTGTCCTCGCAAATCTCGGCGCGGACCGCCGCATGCCCGCCCACGTGAAAGTACGCCTCGCGCCGGATCAGCAGGAACTGCCCGTTCACGACATCATGTGATCCCGCCTCGAAGCGTTTCGCGCATGCCAGCACGAGGAGGCCGGCCGGGATCACGACTCGTTCCCAGAAGCTGCCGAACTCCTGCCGCGGCTGCAAGGAGAGCATGTCGATCTGCTGCGCCTCGGCGGTGGCAAGCGCGGCGGCGACCAGCCCTGGTGCGGCGCGGACGTCGGCATCGACAAAGCAGAGCCATTTCCCTTCGGCGAGTGCCGCGCCGCGCCAGCACGCGTGCGGCTTGCCGGCCCATCCGTCGGGCAGCGGACCGGCCTCGATCAGCCTGATCCTGGGGTCGCCCACGGCGCACCGCCGGGCCGCCGCCGGGCCGCCGTCTTCGGAGCCGTCGTCGACGACAATGATTGCGGACCCGGCCGACAGGCCGGTCTGCCCCGACAGCCCCGCGAGGCAGCGCTCGATGTTGGCGATCTCGTTCCTGACCGGCACGATGACCGAGACCGAGGGTAAGGCATCCGAAGCGTTGGCCGCCGCGACCGCGGCCTGCCGGTAGCTGCGGAATTGTCGCAGCACCCGCGCGAGCAGGCCGGTGACCAGGACCGCCCACGCCGCGCCCCAGATCAGAACGGGCATTCGGCCCCGGCGACGGCGCGCTTTCCTGCGGCCGCCCGCGTGCGATGTGCGGCATAGCGCGCCAGCAAGGTCGCGCGGGAGATCCACAGCTCGTGGCGATCCCTGAGGAAAGGTTGGCGGGGCAGCGCCGCGGGATTGAAGGCGCGCGTCAGGCCCCACAGCACGAAGCACTCGCCGAGGGCGTGAAGCCGGACGAGAAACGTCTCATCCGTCGGCACCCGCTCAAAGCCGTAGCGTTGAAAGACGCGGCCGACCTGCGCCGCGCCGCGGCGCGCCGGCAACGCCGTCTCGGCGCGCACCGCTCGCACCGTTCGCCAGTTCGGCTCGCGCTCGACATATTCCGACAATGCCCGCAGCGAGCTGGTGACACGGTCCCGCACCGCGCAAGCCCAGGCGAGGTCGGGCCCCTTCGCCGAATAGCGGGGCAGGTGCTCGTTCCAGAAGTGCAGTGTCCCGACCAGCTCCCCCGCCTCGATGCGAGTCCCGTCGGCGAGCAATGTCGGAGCGCGCGCCTGGTCGAGCCCGACGCGCAAAACGCAGCCGGGATCGTCGCTGAACTCATATATCCCGTAATAAGAGCGCAGCAGCGAATCGGCCCACCCGACCGATCCGGTCCAGAACTCGTCTGGCCAAGCAGCCGAGGCGCTGCGCAGCGCGGCGGCAAAGCCCATTGCGGAGGTGGTTGCGTCCGCCGTCATCGCGCAACCATGACAAGCCCGTCGAGCCGAGGCTCCGGCGCCCTGCTCATCGCATGTCCTCCCGCGGCCGCTTCGGCTCTGCCTCGCGGCGCCGCCGCCGGCCGATTCCGCAGGTAAGTTTGCGGTTCCAACGGCAATCAAATTAAATAGTTCCGCCGAATAAGACAAATACACTCAAGGTAATATTGGGCCGGGAACCGTCTATTCGAACGGTGCGGCCGGCGCGCTGCCGCGGTCCCCGAGCACGTCCTCGACATAGATCATCCGGATCATGACCAGCGCGGCGGCGACGAGGGGGGTCGCGAACAACAACCCAAGAAACCCGGCCAGAACCATCAGGATGATCTGCGCCGACAAGGTCAGGGCCGGCGGCAGATGGACGACGCGCCGCTGCACCAGCGGCACAAGAATATATCCCTCGACCAGGTGAACGCCGATGTAGAGCGCCACTACGTAGACCGCCAGCATCAGGTCTAACGAGGCGGCAATCACGACGGTCGGGATCGCGGCGGCGATGCTCCCGATGTACGGGACAAAGATCATGATCCCGGCAAGAAATCCGAGGGCCAATGGCAATGGCACGCCGAGCAGCCACAGCCCGAGCGCCACCATCATGCCGAGCACGGTCATCGAAAACAGCCGGCCCAGCATCCAGTAGCACATGGCACTCGCGGCCTCGTGCAGGATCTCGGCGGCGCGCGGCCGGCGCGCGGGGGCCACCAGCGAGAGCAGCCCGCGGGCGTAACGGCCGGTTTCCGCCGCCACATAGAGCGCGACAAAGACGACGACCACAAACCCGCCGACGACCTCCACCAGGTTGGCCGCCACGCCGAACACGCTTTGCAGCATGCTCGCGGGAGACGTCTGCAAGCGCCCGGCGTCGATGTGCTGCAGCACGGTGCGGCCGAGGTGCGACCCGGTGATCATATGCCCGACCTTGACCGCGGCGGCCGGCAACTGCACCGAGAGCTGGTTGATCTGCTCGACGATCGACTGCGAAAAGAACCAGCCGCCGCTGGCGAAAAACCCTACGATCAGCAGCACCACGACGAGCAACGCCCAGCCGGCCGGGAGCCGGGTGAGGCGGCTCAGCCCGTCAGCGGCGCGCCGCAGGCAGATGCCGAACAGCACCCCGGCGAAGATCACCAGGTCGACCTTGACCGTCAGCCACAGGAACAAGACGGCGAGCGCCACGAGGGCGAGGTTGGTCAGCGCCCGCGCGACGCTCGCCTCCGGCGCCAGCCGGCGCATGTCGGGGCGCCAGATCTGTCGTTTGGAGGCGGTCGGCATCGCGGCCGGCGCGGCAAAGCGCGACTTTGAAGAAGGCGCCATGACTAGCCGCGTCGCGCTTCGATAACCTCGCCGCCATAACGGGTGGCGCAATCCGTATTGTCCAGACGCAAAGCTGTTACCTCGGCCCGGCCGTCGCCTGGCGCTCCTTCGCTGTCCTTCTAACAACAGGGCTCGCCGCGAGTTGCCCACGGGCAGTTGCCACGCGCCGCCCGCGGAACAATCGGCAATCGCCGCCGTTTTGCCTCGGCCTCGCTTTCAGGAGATCAGCATGCCGCAAACCGTCGTTATTACCGGGGCATCGGCCGGGGTCGGGCGCGCCACGGCGCATGCCTTTGCCGAGCGCGGCGCGCGGGTCGGGCTGATCGCCCGCGGAACCCAGGGGCTGCAGGCCGCCGCGGCGGAAGTCGAGGAGCGTGGGGCGAAGGCGCTGGCCCTGCCGCTTGACATGGCTGACCCGGATGCCGTCGAGGCCGCGGCCCAGCGCGTCGAAGACCAGTTCGGCGCGATCGACATCTGGGTCAATTGCGCGATGGCGACGATCTTTGCCCCGTTTCACCGGATTTCGCCGGAGGAGTATCGCCGTGCCACCGAGGTGACCTATCTCGGTTTTGTCTACGGCACGATGGCGGCTTTGAAGCGAATGCGGCCGCGCAACCGCGGCGCCATCGTCCAAGTCGGCTCCGCCCTCGCCTACCGCGCAATACCGCTGCAGTCGGCCTATTGCGGCGCCAAGTTCGCGATCCGCGGCTTTACCGACAGCGTGCGCACCGAATTGCTGCACGACGGGGTCGACGTGCGGCTCGTCATGGTTCAGATGCCGGCGCTGAACACGCCGCAATTCAACTGGGCGCGCAACAAGATGAGCCGCCGGCCGCAGCCGGTGCCGCCAATCTTTCAGCCCGAGGTTGCCGCTCAGGCGATCGTCTATGCCGCCGGTTCGCGGCGCCGGGAGGTTTGGGTCGGACGCTCCAGCGTGCAGGCGATCGTCGCGAACAAGTTCTTTCCCGGGTTGCTCGACCGCTATCTCGCCAAGAGCGGCTACACGAGCCAGCTCACCGAGGAACCGGCCGAGCCCGGCCAGCCGGACAATCTCTTCGATCCGGTGCCGGGCGACCCCGACACCCACGGCCGGTTCGACAGCCGTGCGGCGAGCGTCTGCCCGCAATTGTGGGCGACAGAGCATCGCGGGGCGCTGATCGCCGCCGCCCTGACCGCAGCCGGGGTCGTCGCGACCATGCTGGTCGGGGCAAAACCCCTGGCGCGGCAAATAGAGTAACGCGCAGCGGGAACCGACACCGGACCCCTTCGTTTAAGCTCCGCGGTCGACAAGGCCGCGCCGCGGAGGTCTCGGGTGGCGATCTTCGGACCGAGAGCCAACCTGCTTATGAACGTGGCGCTGCTCTCGACGGCGGGTTTGTTCGCAGCCTTGCTGCTGGCGATCTGGGTGGTGCCGGTGATGGGGTACAACACAGAGGACCGCTACAGTCCGCCGCAACCGGTCCCGTTCAGCCATAAGCACCACGTCAGCGGGCTCGGTCTCGACTGCCGCTATTGCCACACGACCGTCGAGATTTCCCAGAACGCGGGCATCCCGCCGACCGAGACCTGCATGACCTGCCACTCGCAGATTTGGACGAATGCGGGAATCCTGGCGCCGGTCCGGGAAAGCTTCGCCGACAACCGGCCGTTACGCTGGACCGAGGTCTACCGGCTGCCCGACTACGTCTATTTCGACCACAGCATCCACATCGCGAAGGGGGTCGGCTGCACCGAGTGCCACGGCCCGATCGGCGACATGGCGATGACCTGGAAGGCGACGACGCTTTACATGGGCTGGTGCCTGTCCTGCCATCGCGATCCAGCACCGCATCTGCGGCCGCTCGACCAGGTGTTCAACCCGCACTGGCAGCGGACCCCGGACACGCCTTCCGGCAAAGAGTTGATGGCGGCCTACCACATTCATCCCGAAACCCTGGACGACTGCTCGGTGTGCCACCGATGAGCGCCGCGCCGCGCGATTATTGGCGCAGCCTTCAGGAGCTGGCGGAGGAGCCGGGCTTTGCCGAGCTCGTCGAGCAGGAGGCGCCGCGCTTCCGCGAGATGCTGGGGCCCCTCGACCGCCGCAACTTTCTGCGGCTGATGGCGGCGTCGATGGCGCTCGGCGGGCTCTCCGCCTGCGGCCCCGAGACCAACCCGCGCCAGCTTTTGCCCTATGTCGTCCAGCCGCCCGGCATCGTGCCCGGGCGCTCGCAATATTACGCCACCGCGACGACCACCGAGGGCTACGCGACCGGCGTCATGGTGGCGCATCAGATGGCCCGCCCGGTCAAGGTCGAGGGCAACCCCGACCACCCGGCGAGCCTTGGTGCCGCGAGCGCCGCGATGCAGGCGAGCATCCTCGGGCTCTACGACCCGCGGCGCGCCCAGAGCATCCTCGGCCGCGGCCAGATCGACACCTGGGAGAGCTTCACCACCGCGATGTTCGCGCGCCGCGAGCGGCTGTTGCCAAAGCACGGGGCGGGGTTGCGGCTGTTGACCGGGACAGTGACCTCGCCGTCGCTCGCCGCGCAAATCGCGGCATTGCAACAGCAGTTCCCAGAGATGCGCTGGCACCAGTGGGAGCCGCTGCACCGCGACAACGAGCGGGCCGCCGGCGAGCAGTCGTTCGGACGGCCGCTCGACCGGACGTTCGATCTCGCCGCCGCCGACATCATATTCGCCGTCGAAAGCGACTTGATCTCGGCGGCGCCGGGATGGCTCGCGAACGCCCGCCATTTCGCCGGCCGGCGCCGCCCCGACGAGACCGGCGGCCGGATGAGCCGGGTCTACGCGATCGAAAGCACGCCGACCCTGATCGGCGCCAAGGCCGACCATCGCTTGCCGCGGCACCCGGCCGAACTCGTCGCCGCGATGCGCTACCTCGCCGCGGCCACCGGCGCCGGCCCGCAGGGCTGGAAAGCGGCATCGGTCAAGGACAAGGCCTGGCTCGACGCGGCGGCGCAGGACCTGGCCGAGCATAAGGGGCGGGTTCTGGTCCATGCCGGCCGCGAGCAGCCGGTCGAAATCCATCTGCTCGCCGACGCGGTCAACGGCGCCCTCGGCGCGTTCGGCGCGACGATTCGGCTGATCGAGCCGATCGCGGCTTCGCCGCAGCCGCAGCGCCAGTCGCTGCAAGAACTGGTCGGCGACATGGCGGCTGGCAAGGTCGACACCTTGCTGATGCTCGACGTTAACCCGGTTTACACCGCACCCGCCGATCTCGACTTTGCCGGCGCGCTGCACCGCGTGCCGCTGTCGGTCAGCATCGCGCTCTACGCCGATGAAACCGCGCTCGCCACCAGCTGGCATGTTCCGGCGACCCACGAATTCGAGGCCTGGAGCGACGCCCGCGCCTTTGACGGCACGGTCACGATCCAGCAGCCGCAGGTCCGGCGCCTCTATGACGGCCACTCGGCGCAGGAGCTGCTGGCGCTGCTGCAAGGGAACACATTGCCGCAGGACTACGCTCTGCTGCGCGCCTTCTGGCAGGGCCGAGCGCAGCAGCAAGGCACCGCCGACTTCGAGCATTTCTGGCACGAATCGCTGCGTGCCGGGGTTGTCGAAAACACCGCGGCACCGCCTATCGCGGCGACGCCGCGCCCCAATCCTTCGGTCAACCCGTCCATTCCAGCGGCCGGCCAGAGCGCCGGCATCGACGTGCTCTTCCGGCCCGACCCGCTCGTCGCCGACGGGCGCTACGTCGACAATCCGTGGCTGTTGGAGATGCCGCGCCCGTTCACCCGGCTCACCTGGGACAACGCGGCGTTGATCGCGCCGGCGACGGCGAAGCGGCTCGGCGTCGACACGGAGGATGTCGTCGAGATCGCGGTTGCCGGCCGCAAGGTCAGGGCGCCGGTATTTGTCCTGCCGGGGCAGGCGCCCGACTGCGTCACCCTGCCGCTCGGCTTTGGCCGCAGCGCCGGCGGGCTCGCCGTCGGCGTCGGCTTTGACGCCTACCGGCTGCGCACAGCGGCCGACCCGTGGCTCGGCACGGCGGCCACCGTCGCCAAGACCGGCGAGACGCTGAGGCTCGCCACGACGCAAGGTCACGACCGCGTCGCCGGGCGCGGTTTGATCCACGAGGGGACGCTCGCCCAATACCAGGAAAACCCGCATTTCCTGCACGCGGAAGAGGACAACGCGTCGCTCTACCCGCCATACAAATACCCGCGTTACGCCTGGGCGATGACGGTCGACCTGAACTCCTGCATCGGCTGCCAGGCCTGTGTCGCGGCCTGCCAGGCGGAGAACAACGTGCCGGTGGTCGGCAAGGACCAGGTGCTCGACGGGCGCGTCATGCACTGGCTGCGCATCGACCGGTATTACGCGGGCTCGCCTGACGAGCCGCGCATCGCCTTTGAGCCGATGCCGTGCATGCACTGCGAGAACGCACCCTGCGAGGTCGTCTGCCCGGTGCATGCGACGGTGCACGACCATTCCGGCCTCAATGTCATGGTCTACAACCGCTGCGTCGGCACCCGCTTTTGCTCCAACAACTGCCCGTACAAGGTCCGGCGGTTCAACTTCTTCGACTACGCCGACGCCGACGAGCGCCCGCCACAGTCGTGGAACCCCGAGGTGACGGTGCGCGGCCGCGGCGTCATGGAGAAATGCACCTATTGCATCCAGCGGATCCGCCAGGCGGAAATCGACGCCGACCGCGACAACCGCCTGGTTCATGACGGCGAAATCGTCACCGCCTGTCAGCAGAGCTGCCCGACGCAGGCGATCGTCTTTGGCAACCGCAACGACCGCGGGAGCGCCGTCGCCCGGCGCAAGGCCAGCGCGCTCGACTATGTGCTGCTCGACGAGTTGAACACGCGACCACGCACCAGCTATGCCGCGCTGATCCGCAACCCCAATCCGAAAATCGGGGACGAACGCTCGTGAGCGTCCTCGTCGACCTGCCCCCGCATGCGCCGGTCGTGGCACCGGGCGTCACCCTCCGCTCGCTCAGCGAGGAAGTGTCCAATCGCGTCCTACGCCCGGGTGCGCCGCCGTGGTGGTGGATCGGCTTCGGGGTCTCGCTCGCGCTGCTGCTGACGCTCGTCGTCGCGATGGCATGGCTGTTCATCAACGGCATCGGCGTCTGGGGGGTCGACATCCCGGTTGCCTGGGGCCTCGCGATCGCCGAATACGTGTGGTGGATCGCGCTGGCGAGCGGCGGCACGATCGTCTCGGCGCTGTTTTTTTTGACCCGCTCGCCGTGGCGCTCGGCGACCAACCGAATTGCCGAGTCGATGCTGCTGTCGGCGGCGCCCTGCGCCGGGCTGATGCCGGTCATGCATCTCGGCCGCCAGGGCTTGTTTTATTGGCTGTTCCCGTATTCGACTGTCATGGGGGTGTGGCCGCAGGTGCGCAGCCCGCTATGGTGGGACTTCATCTGCCTGCTTTGCTACATCCTGATGTCGGTCATGTACTATTACGCGGGGCTGCTGCCTGATCTCGCGACGGTGCGCGATCTGGCGACGACCCGCTCCAAGCAGATCTTCTACGGAATTCTGGCGCTCGGCTGGCGCGGCTCGGCCCGGCACTGGCGCAACCAGCAGACCGTCTACGCGATCATGTCGGCGATCATGGCGCCGATGGTGATCTCGGTGCACAGCGTTGTCGGGCTGGATTTTGCCGCCGGGCTTACCCTCGGCTGGCACTCGACCCAGTTCCCGCCGTATTTCTTTTTCGGCGCGGTGATTTCCGGGACTGCGCTGATCATCATGCTGACGATCGTCGTGCGCCACGGCTATCGCCTGCAAGACGTCATCACCGGATACCATTTGAATGCGATGGCCAAAATCATGCTGGTCGGCAGCGTGATGCTCGGCTATGCCTATTTATGGGAGGCTTTCGGCCCGCTCTACGGCAGCGATTCCGCCGAACGCGGCGCATTTCTCTACCGCATCTTCGGTTTCTACGGCGCGGCCTACTGGGCAAAGATTGCTCTCAACGTCGTAATCCCCCAATTGCTGTGGCTGCCGGTGGTGCGGCGCAGCGAGACTCTACTGTTCTTGATCTCGGCCGGCGTCATCGTCGGCATGTGGTTCGAGCGCTTCGTCATCGTCATCCCGAGCCTTAGCCACAATTACATGCCGTCCTACTGGGGGGTCTATTTTCCGACCTTTTGGGACTGGGCGATACTGGCGGGCACAATCGGGCTGTTCCTGACGTTGTTCTTTTTGTTCCTGCGGCTGGTGCCGATCGTCGCGATGGCGGAAGTGCGCGCGATCGTCGAGAACGAGAGATCGAAGTGAGCCCGCCTTTTGGCATCATCGGTGTGTTTACGACGCCGGATGCGCTCAAGGACGCGGCACGGCAGCTGCGGTCGCTAGGGTTTCGCGCCGTCGAAGCCCATACCCCTTACCCGATCGACGGGCTCGATCAGTTGCTGCGCCCAGCGCGGCGCCAGGTGGCGCTGCCTTTGATCATGTTTGCCGGTGCGGTGCTCGGCGGCGCTTGGGGCTATTTCATCCAATACTGGGACGAGGCGCTCGATTATCCGATCAATGTGGGCGGGCGACCGCACAACAGCTGGCCGGCCTTTATTGTCGGGACCGTCGAGTTCATGCTGCTGGTAGCGGTTGCCGCCGGCTTGTTCGCGTTATTGGCGTCGTGCCGCCTGCCGCGCCTTTACCATCCGCTGTTCAATGCGGTGGAGTTCGACCGGGCGTCGATCGACCGCTTTGTGCTGTGCGTCGAGGCGCGCGATCCGAGCTTTGAGGTGGACCACCTGCGCCGCATCTTCGAGCGGTTCGGCGCCGAGCAGGTCGCCGAGGTGCCGGCGGCGTGAGACTGCGAGCGCTGATGGCGACAGCAGCGTTCTGTCTCGCCGCGGCGGGCTGCGACAACATGGCGAACCAGCCAAAGCGGTTGCCTTACGAGCTGCCCTACGGCGCCAAAGCGAATTGGCCGGCGCTGCCGCCGCCCGGCGTCGTCGCGCGCGACCAGCACTTTGCGCAGCCCGCACCGCCGCCGGTCACCTTGGCATTGCTCGAACGCGGCCGGCAACGGTTCGACATTTATTGCTCGCCCTGCCACAGCCGGGTAGGCGACGGCAACGGCATGATCGTAGAGCGCGGGTTTCCGCATCCGCCCTCCTATTTCGCCGACTACCTGGTCAAAGCCCCGAACCAGCATTTCTACGACGTGATCACCCACGGCTACGGCGCGATGTTCCCCTACGCGGCGCGGGTGACCCCGGCCGACCGCTGGGCGATTATCGCGTACATCCGGGCATTGCAAGCCAGCGAGACGGCGCGGCTCGCCGACGTGCCGCCCGACCGGCAGAAATCGCTGCAATGACCGAGAGCCAGGCCTGGGCCCGCGCCAACCTCGCGGCAGTTGCCGCGTTGTTGCTCGGGGTCATTGGCTGCGCCGTCGGCGCTGCGGCCGACCCGGCTGGCTTTTTCCGTGCGTGGCTGTGCACCTATCTCTTCTGGCTCGGCCTGCCGCTTGCCGGCGTGAGCCTGGTGATGGTGCACGATTTGAGCGGCGGCAATTGGATGGCGACTGCCCGCCCGGTGCTCGACGGCGCGATCATGACGATGCCGCTCGCCACCTTGGCCGGCATCCCGGCTTTTCTCGGTATCCATTCGCTCTACAGCTGGACCCATCCGGCGGCGAGCCTCGGCAACACGTTCTATTTGAACAGCGCCGGGTTCTACCTGCGCTACGCGCTCGACGTTGTGCTGTGGAACGGGCTCGCCGCGTTCGCGCTGTGGGCGCCGCGCGGCGAGGCTGCCCCGATCCCGCCCAGCCTGTCCTGGCTCAGCGGGTTGGGGCTTATCGTGCTGGCCTTTTCCGTCGGGTTTGCCTCGATCGACTGGATTATGTCGCTGGAACCCACCTTCTGGTCGTCGATTTTTTCGTATTCGGTGGGCGCCGGCTGGTTCAACACCGGTTTGGCAATCGTCCTCTTCGTCATTGCCGTCGGCGGGCCGGCAGTCGCCCAGCGCCGCGACCACATGGCCGATCTCGCCGCGATCCTGCTCGCGACGACGATCTTCTGGGCCTATGTCGAGTTCATGCAGTTCCTGATCATCTGGGAGGAAAACCTCAAATCGGAGATCCCTTGGTACCTCTTGCGGATCGGCGGCGTCTGGCAAGCGGCGCTTTACGTCTCGATCGGGTTTGGCTTTGTCGTGCCGTTCTTTGTGCTGCTGTGGCGTCCGAGCAAGCGCAACCGCGGGGTGGTCGCCGCCGTCTGTCTGCTGATCGCGCTGAGCCGGGTGGCCGACAAATGGTGGCTGGTGTTGCCGGAATTTCCCGGTGCCGGCGGGTTCTGGCTCGACGCCGCGGCGATCCTGGCCTTGGGCGGGCCGATGGTGCTGCTGTTCGGCTGGGCGGTGCGCCGCGGCCATCTGTCGAACCCCGGCGTGTGGCCGGCCCGCAAGGCGGCCGACCATGGCTGAGGCGGCCAAGGTCCGCGAGGACAATCCCAAAACCGCCTACGAGCGCGAGGATTGGCGGATCGCGACGGTTGGCCTCGTTTACGCCGGGACCTTCATCTTTCTGGTGACGGCGCCGCTGGTTCTGATGTGGGCCTATCCGAGCACCTTGTCGGACGTCAGCCGCCGGCTCGCGGTCGAGCCGCCGGCGCCACGGCTGCAGGTCGACCCGGCGCAGGATCTCGCGAAGTTCTGCGCCGGCGAGGACCAGCGCCTCAACAGCTATTACTGGGTCGACAAGCAGAAAGGGATCGTTCACATCCCGATCGAGCAGGCGATGAAGAAGCTCGCCAAGCAAGGCATCGCCGGCTTCCCGAAGGCCCAGCCATGAGGCGGGCCGCGCTCGCGCTCGCCGCTGTCATGCTCGCCCTGCCGGTGGCGGGGGTGTCGGCCTGGGCGACGTCCGGGCTCTCGGCGTTCGCGTTTCGGCCGCATCCGGGCGCGCGGCTGCCGCTTTCGGCGGTGCTCGTCGACGAAGAGGGCAGGGCGGTGGCGCTCGGCGACTTCTTTGTCGGCAAGCCGGTCGTGCTGGTCCTCGAATATTTGCGCTGCAAGTCGCTATGCGGGCTGACCCTCGAGAACGTCGTCGCGGCGCTCGACGCGTTGCCGCTCGCGGCCGGGCGCGATTTCGAGATGCTGGCGATCAGCATCGACCCGCGCGACACGCCGGCCGACATTGCGCGCGCCAAGGAGAAATACCTTGCCGGCTACCGCCATCAAGGGGGCGGCCGCGGCATCCATTTTTTGGCCGGCACGGCCGCCTCGGTGCGCCGGATCGCCGACACGATCGGTTTTCTCTACCAATACGACGCCGACACCGGCCAATACGTCCACCCGGCCGGCTTTATTATCGCCGCCCCCGACGGCCGGATCAGCCGCTATGTCTTCGGCATCGGCGAAAACTCCGCCGAGCTACGGGCCGGGCTTGTCGCGGCGGCGCACGGCGAGGCCGCGGGCCCGCTGACCCGGCTCTTTTTGCTGTGCCATATCGAAGGAGCGCCGCTCGGCCGCTATACGGTGCCGGTAATGGGCGCCTTGATGATCGGCAATATTTCGGCGGGCGCAGCTCTGATCCTCATTTTCGCCGGCATCCGGCGCCGCCGTCACGGCTGAGCGGCAATGTATCAATGGGTTCCGTTCTGGCCGCGCACCGCCGCGCTCAACGCCGTCGTCGTCAACAACCTCTATATTGCCGAGCTCGGCGTCTGCGGCCTGATCATGGCGATGGTCGTCGGCATGATGGTGACCTTCTGCATCCGCTATCGCAACGGCAGCGCCGCCTCGCGCGCCGGCTTGGCGCAGAAGACGTGGCACTTCGAAATCGGCTGGACGACCGCCACCTTGGTCGCCTTTCTCGTGCTCTTCGTCTGGGGCGCGTCGATCTACATCTGGCTCTACAAGTCGCCGCCGGGCGACATCGAGGTTTACGTCGTCGCCAAGCAATGGATGTGGAAAATCCAACACCCCGGGGGCCAGCGCGAGATCAACGCGCTGCACGTTCCAGTCGACAAGACGATCCGCCTCGTCATGGCCTCGCAGGACGTGATCCACAGCTTTTTTGTCCCGGCCTTCCGCATCAAGCACGACGTGGTGCCCGGCACATACGAGACCCTGTGGTTCAAGGCGACCGAGCCCGGCACCTACAAGCTCGAATGCACCCAATATTGCGGTCTGCAGCACGCGACGATGAAGGGCGAGGTCGTCGTCATGACGCCGCCGGATTACGCCGGTTGGCTCAGCGCGCAGGGCGTCAACCAGTCGCTGGCGCAACAGGGCGAGGCGCTGTTCCGCGAGCATGGCTGCAGCGGCTGCCATGGCTTGAACAGCACGGTGCACGCGCCGACCCTCGACGGCCTTTACGGCAGCCTCGTGCATTTGCAGGACGGCTCGGTGCGGCGGGCGGACGAGCGCTACATCCGCGACTGCATACTCGCGCCGCGGACCTTCACGGTCGCCGGCTACCCGCCAGTCATGCCGGATTTTTCCGGCCAGATCGGCGAGGACGACTTGATGAAGCTGGTCGCCTACATCCAGTCCATCGGCAGCCAGAGGGTATCGCGATGAGCTCGGTCGCCGTCGAACTGCCGCCCAACTACGCGAACGAAGAACACACGATCGGCTCCTGGCTGCTGACGCGGGACCACAAGCGCATCGCGCTGTTGTTTTTCGCCTCGATAACAGTCTTCTTTTTCGTCGGCGGGTTTGCCGCGACCCTGATGCGGCTGCATTTGGCGACGCCGCAGGGCCTTTTGCAGCCCTCGGTGTACAACCGCATGTTCACGATGCACGGCGTCGTCATGGTGTGGTTTTTTCTGATCCCGTCGATCCCGACGACGCTCGGAAATTTCTTTATCCCGATGATGATCGGGGCGCACGACCTCGCCTTCCCCAGGATCAATCTCGCCAGCTGGTACGTCTTCAACCTGTCGGGTCTCGTGTTGCTGTATGCGCTGGTGATGGGCGGGGTCGACACGGGATGGACCTTTTACACGCCTTTTTCCACTCTTTATTCGAACAGCTATGTGTTCGCGGCGGCGATGGCGGTGTTCATCAACGGTTTTTCGTCGATCATGACCGGGCTCAATTTCGTCGTGACCATTCACCGCTTGCGCGCCCCCGGCATGACCTGGGTTCGGCTGCCGCTGTTCGTCTGGGGGATTTACTCGGTCAGCCTCGTCATGCTGACGGCGACGCCGGTGCTGGCGATGGACACGGTTCTGTTGGCGGTCGAGCGGTTTATCGGCGTCGGATTGTTCGACCCGAGGCGCGGCGGCGACCCGCTGCTGTGGCAGCACATGTTCTGGTTCTACTCGCATCCCGCAGTCTACATCATGATCCTGCCCGCGATGGGTGTCGTCAGCGAGCTGATCGCCTGCTATGCCCGTCGGCCGATCTTCGGCTACGCCGGCATGACAATCGCAATGATGTCGATCGCGATCCTCAGCTTTTTTGTCTGGGCGCACCACATGTTTGTCGCCGGGATTTCAATCTATTCGGCGGTGGTGTTTTCGCTGATGACGTATTTTGTCGCGGTGCCCTCGGCGATCAAAGTGTTCAACTGGACGGTGAGCCTGCATAAGGGTCGGATCATTTTTGACGCGCCGATGATCTACGCCCTCGGCTTTGTCCTGTTATTTACGATCGGCGGCTTGACTGGGTTGATGCTGGCGACGTTGGCAATCGACGTCGACGTGCACGCCACCTATTTCGTCATTGCGCATTTCCACTACATCATGGTGGGCGCCACGGTCAGCGCCTTCTTTGGCGGGCTGCACTACTGGTGGCCGAAGATGACCGGCCGGTTCTACCCGGAAATGTGGGCGCGGTTTGCCGCGATCCTGACCTTTGTCGGCTTCAACTTGACGTTTTTCCCGCAATTCATCCTTGGATATCTCGGCATGCCGCGGCGGTCGTACACCTACCCGCCCGAATGGCAGGCCTGGAATGTGCTGTCTTCGGCCGGCGCCTCGATCCTCGCCGTCGCCTATTTGCTGCCGTTGTTTTATCTCGGCTGGTCGCTCGTCTGGGGTCGGCGGGCCGGACCCAACCCCTGGGGGGCGACCGGGCTCGAATGGACCACCTCGTCGCCGCCGCCCAAGGAGAATTTTGAGCGCACCCCGGTCGTCAAGCTTGGCCCTTATTCGTACGACCCCGAGCGCGGCAGCTACATCACCCAGGACGGGGTCAGGCATGCCTAGCCGGACCATCGCGCCGGAGCTGCAATATGCCGACCTCGCCCAGCAGGGCGACACCGCGCAGCTCGGGATGTGGGTGTTCATCACGACCGAGACGCTGTTTTTCGGGGCGCTGCTGTTCACCTACTTCCTGTACCGCAATGCCTATCCCCACCAATTCGCGTTGGCCGCCAGGGACGCGGTCTTGTGGTGCGGCAGCGTCAATATCGGACTGATCATGACCAGCAGCCTGACGATGGTGCTGGCGATCAACGCCGCGGCCGACGGGCGGCGGCGCGCGCTTGCCAATTGGCTCCTCGCGACCGCGTTTCTCGGCGTCTGCTTTCTCGCCGTCAAGGGGTTCGAATACTATCTCGACTATGGCGACCATGTCGTTCCGGCGGTGAATTTCATCGCAAAACCCGGAGAAGCGCCGGCAGGGGAGCTGTTTTGGGTATTCTATTTCGTCGCGACCGGTTTGCATGCGATTCATCTGACGATCGGGGTTGGGCTTGTCCTTTACATTCTGCTGTGGCGGGTGCGGCGAGGGGAGATCACCTCCGTTTATTATGCCCCACTCGAGGTTGTCGGCCTCTATTGGAGCTTTGTCGACACGGTCTGGCTCTTTCTGTTTCCAGCGATCTATCTGGTTGGGCGGTCATGAAGCGCGCCGCCGGCCGTGACCCCGCCTTGCTCTTTGTCGTGGCCTGGCTAGTGTTGGTGCTGCTGACAGGCATCAGCATTTGGACTGCCTTCCTCGGCCTCGGCGTGTTTGCGCCGGCAGTGCAGTTCGGCATTGCCGCGACCCAGGCTGCGATCCTGTTTATCCTGTTCATGCGGCTGAAGGGGCCGCCCTCGCTCAAATGGGTATTCGCCGGCAGCGGCTTTTTCTGGCTGTTGTTTCTCTATGGCCTGAGCTTCACCGATTACGCCACCCGCCAGGGTTGGCCTCACCGTTGACGTTGCGTGGCGCGCAGCCGGCGAAGATATTCCGCATATAAATCAGGTGAAAATAGCCGCTTTGACACGGCATGCCGTTGATTTGGCGAGCCAAACTTCTGCTGTTCGCGGGTTCCGATCCCTGGTAAATCGTGATCGGTTCATGACGCGATTGAAGCCGGCTTGCGTGGCGGCGACGGCTGTCGCCTTGCTGGACCCGTGAAGGAGGTAAGGGAAATGGGATACAGCCTCGAGCAGTTCTCGGCGGAATGCTGCCGCATCCTGAAACAGGATCCGGGGGTCGAAGGGCGCAAGCAGGTCTGCGCGCTGGTCCGCGAGGTGTTGAAGGACGACAGCTTTGTCGCCGCCAACCTTGGCGACGACGTGCCGGCGCGCAAGGTGCTGTACGAGGACCCCGAACTCGGCTTTTGCATCCTCGGGCATGTCAATCACGGCGCGAACGAGAGCAAGCCGCACGACCATGGCCCGTCCTGGGCGATCTACGGCCAGGCGCGCGGCGAGACGGTGATGACCGACTATGAGCCGGTCGCCCGCCCAGGCGAAGGCAAGCCCGGCAAGGCGCGACCGGTCAAGGATTATACGCTGATCCCCGGCATGGCCTACCTCTACAACGAGGGCGACCTGCATTCGCCGCGGCGCGAGGGCACCACCCGCTTGATCCGCATCGAAGGCCAGAACATGGAAAAGGTGCAGCGCTTCCCGTACGAGCGCGTCGCCTAGACGCGCGGATCACGGGTCGCCCCGCGAGGGAGCGGCTAACCGGGGTCGCCCCGCCTAAACGTGCTCCACGACGCGAGAAAATCGGCGCAGCGCCGTTCGCTCTCGGTTTCCGACGCGAAGAACGCGTCATCGAGGTCGAGGGCGGCGGTGGGGCGCTCGGTGAGGAGGCGCACGCCGTGCTGCGCCGCGATTTCGGCGAGGCGGCAGGCGACGTCGGCGCGGCCGGTAAAGACCACTTGCTCGACCCCGGCGCGGATCGCCGCGAGCGCCGCGCTCGCACGGTCGCCGCAATCGAGCAATGTCGCGAAGCAGGTGTCGGGAACAGCCTCCCGCGCGGCGGCGACGAGCGCGCTCCACCATCCCGGGCCGGCGTAAATTCCGGCATCGGGTGCGCTCGCAAGGATCACGGGCTGGCCGAGACGCGCCCCGCCTTTGAGCACGCCGACTGCGTGCGCGAGAGTGTGAACGACGACAACGGCGGCATCAGAGGGCGGTTGCCCCGCACCCCGGCCCTCTCCCAGCAAACGGGGCGGGGGAGCTGGCGGTGCGATGATCTTCGAGCTCGGAATCAGTTCATCTGGCCGAAGAGGGAAGCGACCTCGACCATGCGATTGGAGAAGCCCCATTCGTTGTCGTACCAGGAGAGAACGCGGACGAAAGTCTTGTCGAGCACCTGGCTCTGGGTCACGTCGAATGTCGAGCTGTGCGAGTCGTGGTTGAAGTCGACCGACACGGTGGGCGCCTTGTTGATGCCGATGATGCCCTGGAGGCGGTTCGACTTTGCGGCGTCTTCCATCAGCCCGTTGACCTCGTCGGCCGAGGTTTCGCGCGCCGCGTCGAACTTGAAGTCGATCAATGACACGTTGACGGTCGGTACTCGGATCGCGGTGCCGTCGAGCTTGCCCTTCAATGCCGGCAATACCAGCCCCACCGCTTTCGCCGCTCCGGTCGAGGTCGGGATCAATGACAAATTCGCGGCGCGCGCGCGCCGCAGGTCGGAATGCAATGTATCCTGCAGGCTCTGGTCGCCGGTGTAGGAATGGATCGTCGTCATGTAGCCGCGCTCGATGCCGATCCCCTGATGCAGCACATAGGCAACCGGGGCGAGGCAGTTGGTCGTGCACGAGGCATTCGAAATCACGCGGTGCGCCGTGCTCAGCTCGTCGTGGTTGACGCCCATCACGACGGTCATGTCGGCGCCGTCCGCCGGGGCGGAGACGATGACGCGCTTGGCGCCGGCTTCGAGATGCTTTGCCGCGGCCTCGCGCTTGGTGAAGATCCCGGTGCATTCGAGCGCCACGTCGACGCCGAGCTCACGCCACGGCAGCTTCGCCGGGTCGCGCTCCGCGGTAACGCGGATTTTGCCGCGGCCGATGTCCATCCAGTTGTCGCCGGTCGTGATCTCACCCGGAAATCGGCCGTGCACGCTGTCGTAGCGCAACAGATGAGCGTTGGTCTCGACCGGCCCGAGGTCGTTGATGCCGACGACCTGGATTTCGGTGTGCCTGTGCTCGAACGCCGCGCGCAGGACCAGCCGGCCGATGCGGCCGAAACCGTTGATCGCAACCCGTACCGTCATGGCCCGCTCCTCCCGAAGGGTTTCGCCAATCTATAGAAGCGAGCGGGCGGCCTCGGCAACCTTTTCGGGCGTGATCCCGAAATGCTGGTAGACCGCCTCGCCGGGGGCCGAGGCGCCATAGCCGTGCATGCCGACGAACGCGCCGCCAGGGCCCAGCCAGCGGTCCCAGCCGAAGCGGACCGCGGCCTCGACCCCGACCCTGGGCGCCGTCCCGAGGACTTCGTCGCGGTACTGCTGCGGCTCGGCCTCGAACAATTCCCAGCACGGCATCGACACGACCGCGGCGCGGATCGCGTCCTTGGCCAGCGCGTCGCGCGCCGCCATCGCGATCGACACTTCCGAGCCGGTCGCGAGCAGGGTGACCTGCCGACCGCCGTCGGCCTCGGCCAAGACATAGCCGCCCTGCGCCGAACGGTTCTCCGGCGACGGCTCGTGCCGCAGCAACGGCAAGGACTGGCGGGTCAACGCCAACAATGACGGCGCGTCGCGGCGGGGCAACGCCAGCGCCCAGCATTCGGCGGTCTCGACCGGGTCGGCCGGGCGATAGACATAGAGGCCGGGGATCGCGCGCAACGCCGCGAGCTGCTCGACCGGCTGGTGGGTCGGCCCGTCCTCGCCGAGCCCGATCGAATCATGGGTCATCACGTAGACGACGCGGACCCCCATAAACGCCGCGAGGCGGATCGACGGCCGGCAATAGTCGGAAAACGTCAGAAACGTCCCGCCATAGGGGATCAGCCCGCCATGGACGGCGATGCCGTTCATCGCCGCCGCCATGCCGTGCTCGCGCACCCCCCAATGGATGTAGCGGCCGGAATAGTCGCCCGGCCGCACCTCCTTCAGATCCTTCGCCCGCGTGTTGTTCGACGGCGTCAAATCGGCCGAGCCGCCGACCAGCTCGGGGAGGACCGCGGTCAGCCGATCGAGCACCGTGCCCGAGGCTTGGCGGGTCGCGATCTTGGCGTTCGATTTGCGGAACTCGTCGCAAACTTCTGCCACCGCCTTGTCAAAGCCTGGCGGCAATTCGCGGCGCTGGCGACGCTGGAATTCGGCCCGTCTATCGTCGGGCAATGCCTGCAGCCGCGCCTCCCACGTCTTGCGCGTTTCGACGCCGCGCCCGCCCGCCGCGCGCCACGCCGACAGCATGTCGTCGGGGATTACGAATGGCGGATAGTTCCAGCCGAGCCGCTCGCGTGCGGCGGCGATCTCGGCCTCACCAAGCGGGCTGCCATGCGCCGCGGCGGTGCCGGCCTTGGTCGGCGCGCCAAAGGCGATCACCGTGCGGCAGTCGATCAGGTTCGGCCGGTCGGATTTGTGCGCGCGCTCGATCGCCGCCGCGATCGCGTCGGTGTCGTGGCCGTCGATCCGCTCGGCGTTCCAGCCATGCGCGCGGAAGCGCAAAACCTGGTCGTCCGAGACGGCCAGACTGGTCGGCCCGTCGATCGAGATCGAATTGTCGTCGTAGAAGACGATCAGCTTCGAGAGGCGCAGATGGCCGGCGAGGGACAGCGCTTCGTGGCTGATCCCCTCCATCAGGTCGCCGTCGCCGCAAAAGACGTAGGTGTAGTGGTCGACGATTTCGGGGCCGAACTGCGCCGCGAGCATGCGCTCGGCGAGCGCCATCCCGACCGAGTTGCCGAGCCCTTGTCCCAGCGGCCCGGTCGTCGTCTCGATGCCGCTCGCGTGCCCGCGTTCGGGATGGCCGGCGGTGCGGCTGCCGAGCTGCCGGAAGCGCTCGATCTCGGCGATCGTCATGTCCGGATAGCCGGTCAGATAAAGGAGGCCGTAGAGCAGCATCGAGCCGTGCCCGTTCGACACGACAAAGCGGTCGCGGTCCGGCCAGTCTGGCGCCCGCGGGTCAAAGCGCAGGTATTTCGTGCACAAGACCGTCGCGATGTCGGCCATGCCCATCGGCATGCCGGGATGACCGGATTTGGCCTTTTCGACCGCATCCATCGCGAGCGCGCGCAGCGCGTCGGCCATGTGTCGGAGTTTCGGGTCCCGCGGCGCGGGGAGCGAGGAGGCCGGGGGAGCGGAGGCGGTGCCGTTCATGCGTTGAAGATAGCGGCTAGCCCGGTTGGGGCAAGGGCGGCCGATCCGCTCGCCCTGTCAAAGCACGCTCTGGCAGCCTTACGGCGAGGGTGGACGCGGGCGATGCCGGCGAGTAGCGTCGCGGCCCCAATTCCGGACGAAACGAGAAGGCGGAGAGAAGAATGCGACCCTCGGGACGCACCCCCGACAAGATGCGGCCCGTCAGTCTCGAGCCCGGCGTTGCCAAATATGCCGAGGGCTCGTGTCTGGCCAAGTTCGGCGACACCCACGTCTTGTGCGCCGCTACCGTCGAGGAGCGCGTGCCGCCGTTTTTGCGCAATTCGGGCAAGGGCTGGGTAACCGCCGAGTATGGCATGCTGCCGCGCTCGACCCTGACCCGTACCGACCGCGAGGCGGCGCGCGGCCGGCAGAGCGGGCGCACCCAGGAAATCCAGCGGTTGATCGGCCGCAGCCTGCGCGCGATCACCAACCTGGTGGCGCTCGGCGAGCGGCAGATCCGCATTGACTGCGACGTGCTGCAAGCCGACGGCGGGACCCGAACCGCCGCCGTGACCGGCAGCTATGTCGCCCTGCACCAGGCCTTGCAGCGGCTTGTGGCGGCGGGCCAGCTTGCTGCGCTGCCGCTGACCGACAGCGTCGCGGCGGTGTCGTGCGGCGTCACCGGGGCGGGGGCCGTGCTTGATCTCGACTACGCCGAAGACTCCGAGGCCCTGACCGACGCCAACTTTGTGCTGACCGGACGGGGCGGCATCGTCGAGATCCAGGCAACCGCCGAGGGCGCGCCGTTCGACGAGGCGCTGTTTGCCGAGATGCTGCGCCTTGCCCGCGCCGGCACCCGCGAGCTGACCCGGCGCCAGTGGGGGGCGCTCGGGCTCGGGAGCGGCTGATGGCGCGGCGCTTCGACGGCCGCCGGCTGGTCATCGCCAGCCACAATCCGGGCAAAGTGGAGGAAATCGCGGCATTGCTGGCGCCGTTCGGCGTCGAGACGGTCGCGGCCGCGTCGCTCGGCCTGCCCGAGCCCGAGGAGACCGGCGACAGCTTTGAGGCGAACGCCGCGCTGAAGGCGCATGCCGCCGCCGAGCGTAGCGGCCTGCCGGCGCTTGCCGACGACTCGGGGCTGGTGGTGCCGGCGTTGGGCGGCGCCCCCGGCATCTACTCGGCGCGCTGGGCGGGGCCGGCCAAGGATTTCGCGGCGGCGATGGCGCGGGTCGAGCGCGAGCTCGGCGGCAAGGACCGCGGCGCCGCCTTTGTCGCGGTGCTGGCATTGGCCTGGCCGGACGGGCATGCCGAACTCTCCCGCGGCGAGGTGCGAGGCCAACTCGTCTGGCCGCCGCGTGGGACGCGCGGCTTCGGCTACGACCCGATGTTCGTGCCCAAGGGCGGCAGCCAGACCTTTGGCGAGATGGAACCCGGCGGGAAGCATGAGGTCAGCCATCGCGCCCGCGCCTTCGCCAAGCTCGTCGCGGCCTGCTTCGCCGGCGGTTGAATGGTCGAGCTGGAGCCGATTGCGGTCTATGTGCACTGGCCGTTCTGCCGGTCGAAATGCCCGTATTGCGACTTTAACAGCCACGTCCGAGACGGCGTCGACGAAGCGCGCTGGACGCGCGCATTGCTGGCCGATCTCGACCACCATGCCGCCCTCGCGCCGGGCCGCATGGTCGGCTCGGTTTTTTTCGGCGGCGGCACGCCGTCGTTGATGCCGCCCGAGACGGTCGCGGCGGTGCTCGACCGGGTGCGGGCGCGGTGGCGGGTCGCCGCCGATGCCGAGGTCACCCTCGAGGCCAACCCCAATTCGGCGGAGGCCGGGCGCTTCCGCGCCTTTGCCGCGGCCGGCGTCAACCGCCTGTCATTGGGCGTCCAGGCGCTCGACCCCGCGGCGCTGCGCTTTCTCGGCCGCGCGCACGGCCGCGCCGAGGCGATCGCCGCGATCGAGCACGCCCGCAACAGCTTCGCGCGGTTCTCGTTCGACCTGATCTACGCCCGACCCGGCCAGACGGTCGCCGACTGGGGCCGCGAGCTCGACGAGGCGCTGGCGCTCGCCGGCGACCACCTGTCGCTCTACCAGCTGACGGTCGAGCCCGGCACCGCCTTTGCGACATTGGCCCGGCGCGGCGACCTGCGCGTGCCCGAGGAGGACACGGCGGCGGCGTTGTATGAGGCGACCCAGGACCGCCTCGCCGCCGCTGGCCTGCCGGGCTACGAAATCTC
The DNA here is from genome assembly GCA_035570595.1 of Allostellaceae bacterium. Classification (GTDB taxonomy): domain Bacteria; phylum Pseudomonadota; class Alphaproteobacteria; order ATCC43930; family CGMCC-115725; genus AP-15. The sequence continues at coordinate 5,586 of DATMLF010000076.1, read as the reverse complement.
GAACCATGCCCGTCCCGGCGGCGAATGCCGGCACAACCTCGCCTATTGGCGCTACCTGGATTATGTCGGGGTCGGACCCGGCGCGCATGGCCGGCTGACCCGCGCTGGGATCAAATATGCGACCCGCGAGCGACGCGCGCCCGAGGCGTGGCTCGCCGCCGTCGAAACCGCTGGCGCCGGTCTCGAAGAGATGACACCCGTCGACCGCGCCGGCGCCCTCGAGGAGATGCTGATGATGGGCTTGCGGCTGACCGAGGGGGTCGCCCGCCCGCGTCTCGAAAACGCGGCCGGAGAGGCGCTCGAGGCGCGGTTCGCCGATACCTTGCCGCCGCTCGTCAAAGGCGGCTTTCTGACCCTAGACCAGGACCGCCTCGCCGCGACCCCGTCCGGACGCCAGCGCCTCAACGCGGTGCTGGCCGCTCTGTTGGCTTAGTGGTGCTATGCCAGCGGATGCTTCCCATCCGTTGGCTGAATCGCACACCAACCTATTGATCTGGCGGGCCGATTCACGGAACGCCTGGGGACCAAGCGTTTCGATCGGACCACTAGATCGCCCCGGAAGCGCCGCTGCCCGCAGGCGTCACAGCCCGAGCACCTCCTTGAGCCCGTAGAGCCCCGCCGGGCGCCCGACCACCCAGCGGGCGGCGCGCACCGCACCTTTGGCGTAGATCGCGCGGGTCGTCGCGCGGTGGCTCAACTCGAGCCGTTCGCCCGCGCCCGCGAAGATCACGTGATGGTCGCCCGTCGTGTCGCCGCCGCGCAGCGCCGCAAAGCCGATGTCGCCGCGCCGTCGCGGGCCGGTAATGCCGTCGCGGGCGCGCTGCTCGACCTCTTCGAGCACCACCTCGCGGCCCGCCGCGGCGGCCTGGCCGAGCGCCAGCGCCGTGCCCGACGGCGCGTCGACCTTGCCGCGATGGTGCATTTCCACGATCTCGATGTCCCAATCCGTGCCGAGCCGGTGCGCCACCTGCTCGACGAGGTTCAGGAGCACGTTGATCCCGAGGCTCATGTTGGGCGCCCACACGATCGGGATGCTGAGCGCTGCTTGACGCACGACGTCGGCCTGCTCCGGCGAGAGCCCGGTGGTGCCGATGACCATCGCCTTGCCGAGCTCGGCGGCCAGCGCCGCGTGCTCCACGGTCGCGGCCGGCGAGGTGAACTCCAGCACCACGTCGCTGATGCGGATCAGCTTGTCGACGGCCTCGCCGATCGGGATCCCGATGCGCCCGATCCCGGCGAGCTCGCCGATGTCCTGGTTGATGTAGCCGCTGTTCGGCGCCTCGCTGCCGCCGGCGACGGTGCAGCCCTCGGTCGCGGCGATTTCGGTGACCAGCATCCTGCCCATTCGGCCGCCGCACCCGACGACGCCGATCTTGGTCTTGGCCATGTTCCGCCTCCCGCGCTTTGATGGCCGAACCGTTACCGATTGCCCGACAAAAAACAAGCGGCAGCCGTTAACGAATCCTCGGCCTCGGGCGGTGGCAAGGCATCGCCGCCGGCGACCATCGGGATGGTCGGACAGGCGCCGCGGCGACTTCCGTCGCGGCGCGAATTTTCGCGCGGACCTGTCGCCCGGGATCAGCCGGTTTCGCCTCCCGAGGCGGGATAGCGGATGCTCAGCACCTCGATCTGCTCAACCCCTGCCGGGGCGCGCAGCTCGACGACGTCGCCCGCGTACGCCTTGAGCAAAGCGCGGGCGATCGGCGACACCCAGCTGACCTGGCCGCGAGAAAAATCGGCTTCGTCGACGCCGACGATCGTAACCGCGGTCTCGCTCCCGTCCTCGGCGGCGTAGGTGACGGTGGCGCCGAAAAACACCTGGTCGCGCCGCGTCTGACGCGCCGGGTCGACCACTTCGGCGATTTCGAGCCGCTTTGTCAGAAATCGGATGCGCCGGTCGATTTCGCGCAGGCGGCGCTTGCCATAGATGTAGTCGCCGTTCTCCGAGCGGTCGCCGTTGCCCGCCGCCCAGGCGACGGTTTCCACCACCTGTGGCCGTTCAATGCGCAGCAGCTGCCGCAGCTCGTCGCGCATCCGCCGATGGCCGTCTGGGGTCATGTAATTTTTGAAGCCGGCCGGGTAGCTCGGCGGCTCGTCCGGGGTGTCGGCGTCGCCGTCGGGTTCCTTGACAAAGGCCTTGCTCATCGATCGTTCTCCTGTGGCCATTCGGAACTGCCGATCTCTCGCGCAGACGCTTGCGCGCAGCGCCGCGCGGTTCCCGGCCGTCCGGCACTGGTGCCTGATCTTGTGACCGTTCATCGATCGTCAAGCTTTTGCGCCGACCCTGGTCGCGACCCCACCGGACAGGAGGATCGCGATGCGCGGAATGATCCTACAATTGGCGTTGCGGATGCTGAAGGACGATGCCGGCGTCACGGCGATCGAGTACGGCCTGATTGCGGCGCTCGTCGCAATCGTCTGCATCGCGGCTTGGCAATTGCTCGGCACCAATCTCAGCAGCGAGTTCAACGGTATCGCGGGCAGCGTATAGCCGCGGCGCCGCAATGCGCTCGCGGGCGGACAGTTCGTCCGCTCGGCAGGCGAGCGCCGGCGCCTCAGCGGCGGCGCCGCGCCGCATCGCCTGCCGGCGGCGTCGGGCAAGGCCGCGATGAGGTTTCGACGACTGTCGCGGCCTGCAGTCTTTGCTATGTCGGGCGTGCTGCTCGCCGTCGAGATCGGCTTGTTCCTGTTCATGATGGCCGGGACCCACGGCCTTATCGTGCCGCTGAAGCGCCCGACAAGCACGGATTTTGTCAGCTTTTACGCGGCTGGGAGCTTGGCGGACGCCGGAACCCCACAGCTTGCCTATGATCGCGGCGCGCATTACACCGCCGAGCAGCAGGCGACCCAGCCTGGGATCGTCTACAATTTTTTTTATTACCCGCCAGTCTCCCTGCTGCTGTGCGCGGCGCTTGCCCGACTGCCTTATCTTGCGGCCTTTGTCGTGTTCGAGGCGCTCACCCTCGTTTTCTATGTTGCGGTCATCAGACGCATTTTGCGGGAGCGCGGCTGGGCAGTCGTGATTCCGATCCTGGCGTTCCCGCCGGTTCTATGGACGCTCGGCTTTGGACAGAACGGGTTGTTGACCGCCGCCACACTCGGAACGGCGACGCTTCTTGTCGATCGCCGCCCGCTCGCCGCGGGGTTGGCGTTCGGCGTTCTTTGCGGCAAGCCGCATTTCGCAGTCCTGGTCCCGGTGGCGCTTGCCGCGGGCCGGCGCTGGCGGGTGTTGTGCGCGAGCCTGGTCTTCGCCGGCGCTCTCGGCCTCTTGTCCGCGGCGCTGTTCGGTTTGCGGACATGGCAGGACTTTTTTCGCGTAGCCGCCGGCGCGGGGGACGTTTACGCCTCGGGCCGCATCGCGTTCGGCGGGTTTGTCACTCCCTTCGGCGCGGCGATGCTGCTGGGCGCGGCCCCGGCCACGGCTGCAATCGTTCAGGCCTGCGTCACGGCGGCCGCGACCGGCTTTGTCGCGTTCGTCTGGGGTCGCGATCTGCCGCTGCCGGTGCGCGCTGCAAGCCTCGTCTCGGCGACCCTGGTCGCGGTGCCGGTGGCGCTCTTCTACGACCTGACCCTGGCCGGGGTCGCCGGCGCCTGGCTGCTGCGCGCCGACGGCAAATATCGCCTGCCCGAATGGGGCAAGGCGACGCTGGCGGCGCTTTATGTGCTGTGCGTCAACCCGCGCGGGATCGCTGGCGCTTGGCACGTGCCGATCGGTTCGGTCGTTGCACTGGCGCTCGCGGCCTTGAGCGCTGTCGTGGCACTGCGCGGCGCGGTGCCGCCGCGCGGCGACGCCGGACCTGCCGCGGCCCGGTTTCGGTCGCGGCTCGTGTCATTCCCGCGGCGCGCGGCCCCGGTATTGCTGCAGCCGGGTCGAGCGCAGACCGGGTAGGCCGTGCGCCTCAAACGCCTGTTGCCAGCTCGCGAGCTCCTCTTCCGAAAGCTGGTAGCGCCGGCAGGCTTCCTCGCGCGTCAGCACTGCGTTGGCGACGGCAACGACGACCGCAGCCTTGCGCCGGACCGTCCAGCGCTTGACGTTGGGTGGCGGCAATTCGCCGCGCGGCGGCGGGGTTTCAGCCACGGGGGGCTGGCCCGGTGATCCCCCGATCGCCAAACCCGAAATTCCCGCGGCCCGCCCCTCGGAAATAAAACGAGACTCCATGTGCGTACAGACCCATAGCGTTTTGTGCTCTCGACCGGATGGCGTTGGCGGCAGAACTTGCCGTCTCCGCGGCTTCCGCCGGACGACCGCCTTAGTGATCGCGGCGCCATTGTCGGCCTGCGGAATAACCGTTACGTTCCGTCGTCCTGTGAATTACTCCGGAGGAACGGGATCTCCTACGATTTTGATCATTAATTTTTCTGAGTTCATGGTTAATTTAACCATTACTCGCCAGGATGGGTGACTGGCTTGGCAAAATCGGCATTGAATGCTTCGCGTTTGGGGAAAGCAGGTTCGAATACTGCCTCGCCCCTCGCGCGAATGTAGAGGTCGCGAAATCCTATCGATCGAAGATCAATTGGATTGTGAGGGGCGCAGGCTGCCCCTGGCCGAGCGGCATTTTGTCGGGTTGGTTTGTCCCGCCGAACCCCGCAGAGCGGCCTCCGGGCGCCCCGCCACCCTCGAGGAGGGCCCGGTTGAGTGACGACCCCCGCGGCAACCTGGCCGGAGCGCGCGGTCCCGCTGGAGCTCGGAAGCGGAGCAGCCGTATGGCGACGGTTGCGGCGTTCGGTCGTCGCCGTTACGGGTTCTGCGGCGCCTATGATGCGCCGCGAGACGCCTCGCAAACCGTTCAGGGGCGATATGGTCGAGCTGGCATTCGGCATTTTGTGCGCGGCAGCAGTGCCGGGGCTCGGCCTCGCTTACCGCCGGCTGGCCGGAAGCCCAGCTGCAAGACCGTCGCGACAAATCGTGGCGGCATTTCACGGCGCGCTAGGCGCCGCCGGCCTCGCTATTCTGCTCGTGGCGCTCGACCGGGCGCGGATGCCCAGCACGATGGGGACGGCCGGGTTTGGCGCCGCGAGCGCGGCGATCTTGGGGTTCGCCCTCGTGCTCGGTCTCGCCATGGCCTGGCGGACGTTGCGCGGCCGGCGTGCGGCCGGCGCGCTGGTCGGGGCCCATGCCGGCTTGGCAATCGCCGGCCTCGTGGTGCTCTCGGCGCTGGTCGTGCTCGGCTAGCGCGTTTTGCCCGATGATCGGGAGCGTCTGACACCCTCCGCCAGCGCGCCGACATCGGCGAGCACGGCTTCGACGAGGCCGGGATTGGCGCGCCCGTCGGCATCGAGGTTCATCGCCAGCCGCTGGACAAGGGACGAGCCGACGACCGCGGCGTCGGCGGCGCGGGCGACAGCGGCGGCCTGCTCCGGGTTCTTGATGCCAAAGCCGACCGCGACCGGCAGGCGGGTGAACCGCCGCAACCGCGTCACCGCCGCCGCCACTTCGGCCGCGTCGGCCGAACGGGTACCGGTAATGCCGGCGATCGCGACGTAATAGATAAAGCCGCCCGCACGGTCGACGATCACCGGCAGACGGGCGTCGTCGCTGGTCGGCGTCGCCAGCCGGATCACGTCGAGACCCCCGGCGCGCGC
>DATMLF010000075.1:0-6933 GCA_035570595.1 Allostellaceae bacterium | reverse complement strand
AGCACCGAGCAGCCGACCACAACCAGCGCCGGCAGTAGCGGCAGCCGAAAGCCCAACAGGAAATGCACCGTCAGGAGCGTCACCGCCTGACCGCTGACCGCGACCGAGCGAATCAGCACTAGCCGGCGCAGGCTGATCCGGTCAAAGGAGGTGCGCAACTCGGCCGGCGCGATCGTCCCCGTGGCCCTCACCGCAGGCCTCCTTTGTCCACGATCCCGATCCTATGCTGGCTCATCCCGCGAAAATTCGCCATATACAGCCGATGCTCGAACCCGTCATCGCCGTCGACAATCTCGTCAAACGTTACGGCAAGACTGCGGCGGTCGGCGGCATCAGCTTTACCGTCGAGCGCGGCACGACCGCGGCTTTGCTTGGCGGCAACGGCGCCGGCAAGACGACGACCCTGTCGATGCTGCTCGGCCTTTTGCTGCCGACCGAAGGCAGCGTGCGGGTGCTCGGCGAAGACGTGCTGCGCCATCGTCACCGTGTGCTCCCGCGGATCAATTTCTCGTCGCCCTATGCCGATCTGCCGCATCGTCTAACAGTACGCCAGAATCTCACGGTCTATGCCCGGCTCTACGGGCTGCCGCGCCGGCGCGAGCGCATTGAGCTTCTGGCGCAGGACCTGCAGATCACGCAGTTTCTCGATCGGCCGGCGGGCAAATTGTCGTCGGGACAGAAGACCCGCGTCGTGCTCGCCAAGGCGCTCCTCAACGAGCCGGAATTGCTGCTGCTCGACGAGCCGACCGCGTCGCTCGACCCCGATACCGGCGACTGGGTGCGCTCCTATCTCGAAAACTATCGCGCGCGCACCGGCGCGACGCTGCTGCTCGCCTCGCACAACATGATAGAGGTCGAGCGGCTGTGCTCGCAGGTGATGATGATGAAATCCGGCCTGATCGTCGATCGCGGCAGCCCGCACGAGCTGATCAACCGCTATGGCCGCACCAATCTCGAAGAAGTGTTCCTGCATATCGCCCGGCGCGCCGACGCCGAGCCGGAGCCGGTATCGTGAGCAACGACGTCGTGTTCTCGTTCGGCCGCGTGTGGGCGATGCTGCTGCGTTATCTCTACATCCTCAAGAGCTCGTGGCCGCGTACCCTGGAGCTGCTCTATTGGCCGACCCTGCAGGTGCTGATCTGGGGCTACATGAGCCAGTTCTTCATGCAAAACAGCTCCTACATCGCGCGCGCATTCGGGGTGCTGCTAGGCGCGATCATGCTGTGGGATCTGATGTTCCGCAGCCAGCTCGGCCTGGCGATCTCGTTTCTCGAGGAGATGTGGTCGCGCAATCTGAGCAATTTGTTCGTTACGCCGTTGCGCGCCTATGAGTGGGTCGCATCGCTGTTGGCGATGAGCGCGATGCGGGCGCTGATGGGCATGCTGCCGGCGGCGCTCCTGGCGATGCTGCTTTACAACTATTCGATCTTCGCGATGGGCCTGCCGCTCATCGTCTTCGCCCTCGTGCTGATGACCATGGGCTGGGCGATCGGGCTGGCGATCTGCGGACTCATCCTGCGGCACGGCGTCGGGGCGGAAAGCCTGGCCTGGACTGTGATCTTTTCGCTGGCGCCGGTCAGCTGCGTCTATTACCCGGTGACGATCCTGCCGCATTGGCTGCAGATGATCGCCTGGACCATGCCGCAGACCTATGTCTTCGAAGGCATGCGCGCGGTGCTCTTCGAGCACGTCGTCCGCACCGACTATCTGCTCGACGCGGTGGCGCTCGACGCCGTCTACATGGCGGTCGGCATCGGCATCTTCTTCTACGCGTTCCGCGACGCCCGCCGGCGTGGCGCGCTGATTCAGATGGGCGAGTAGGCAGATGGGCGAGTAGGCAGCGCCCTAAGCCGGCCCGCTGACCCCGGCGCCGGCAAAGGTCGCCATGCCGTTGTGGCAGGCGATCGCGGCCTTGAGGATCGCGATCGCCAGCGTCGCGCCCGACGCCTCGCCCAATCGCATGCCGAAATCGAACAGCGCACGCTTGCCGATCTTGTCGAGCAGCCGCAAATGCCCCGGCTCGGCCGAGACATGCGCGACGACGCAATGGTCGAGCGCGCGCGGGTCGAGCGCGTAAAGCACGGCGGCGGCGGCGGTCGCGGTAAAGCCGTCGAGCAGCACCGGCACCCGGCCCATGCGCGCGGCCAGCACCGCGCCGGCGATCGCCGCCAGTTCGTTGCCGCCAAGGCGGCGCAGGAGTTCGAGCGGGTTGCCCACGGCCTCGCGATGCCGCGCCACGGCCGCGGCGACAACCTTGCGCTTCCGGTCGAACGCGGCCCCGGCAACACCGGTGCCCGGGCCGGTCCAGTCCTCGGCGCTGCCGCCGAACAGCGCCAGGCAGAGTGCGGCGGCCGAGGTCGTGTTGGCGATGCCCATCTCGCCCAGCGCCAAGACATCGATCCCCGGCTCGACCGCCATCATCCCGTAGGCGAGCGCCCGCGCGCAGTCTTCTTCGCTCATCGCCGGGCCGTCGACAAAATCGGCGGTGGGCTGTTCGAGGTTCATCTCGTAGACGCGGAGATCGGCGTCGACGACCTTGCAGAGCTGGTTCACCGCGGCGCCGCCGGTGACAAAATTCTGCACCATCTGCGCCGTCACCGCGGCGGGGTAGGCCGAGACGCCGCGCGCCGCGACGCCGTGATTGCCGGCAAAGACGCAGGTTCGCGGGTGGTCGATCCGCGGCGGATGGCGGCCCTGCCAGGTGGCGAGCCAGGACGACAACTCCTCGAGCCGGCCGAGCGCGCCGGCCGGCTTGGTGAGCTGCCGCTCGCACAGCGCCGCTGCCGTGCCGGATTCAAGATCGGGGCCGGGCAGATGCGCGAACAGCGCCCGGATTTCGTCCAAACTCCCTGGCAAATTCGCCGGTATGTCCGGCATCTATAGCGCTCCTTTCTCACGAAGGGGGTCGGCTGCCCCTCACCCCAACCCTCTCCCCGCGTGCGGGGAGAGGGAGAGCGTACATCTAGCAGCAAAACCCGTTATGGTCGCGGCGATGGCGATGCGCACCGGCATCTTCGGACAATTCCTCTTGGCGACAGCGGTATTGACGCGACTGCCGGTCGCGCCGCGCGGTGCCAATACGGTTGAAGGGGGCGCGGCGGCGGAAGGCTCGGTCGCGGTGGCGAGCTGGGCGTTTCCGGCGGTCGGCGCGGGGGTCGGCATGATCGCCGCGCTGGTCATGTTTTTGGCTTCAGCTTTCGGGCTCGGCCAGGCGCCGGCGGCGCTACTGGCGCTGGTCGCCGCCGGACTTGTCACCGGCGCCTTGCACGAGGATGGGCTCGCCGACACCGCCGACGGGTTTGGCGGCGGCCGCACGGCCGAGGAAAAGCTGGCGATCATGCGCGACAGCCGGCAGGGCACTTACGGCATCATCGCACTCATCCTCAGCATCGGGCTGCGCGCCGTGGCGCTCGCCGCGATACCAGGGCCGATCGAAGGCGGCCTGGCGCTGATCGCGGCGCACGCCGCGTCGCGCGCGTTTCTCGCGCCGGCGATGTGGTGGCTGACACCGGCGCGTGAAGACGGGCTCGGCGCGACGGCCGGCACACCCGGCCGGATCACGGCGCTGATTGCGCTCGCGATCGGAGGGTTTATCGCGCTGGGGATGCTGGGGCCGGTGCGCGGCGCGGTCGCCCTTGTCGTTTCCGGTATGGCTGTGGCGGCGACGGCGACGCTTGCGCGACGTCAGATCGGCGGCTACACCGGCGACGTCCTCGGTGCCTTTCAGCAAATTGGAGAGATCGTCATGCTGCTCGTCGCGGCGGCCCGATGAGTGGCCAACCCAACCCCAACTCGCCCTTCAACCCCGGCCAAATCGGCGCCGGCGACGCGGGCCTGGATGCGGTGACCACGTCATTCTGGTGGGTGCGCCACGCGCCGGTCGCGCATGACGGGCGCATCTACGGCCGGGAAGACAAGCCGTGCGACTGCAGCGACGCGGCGGTGTTCGCCGGGCTCGCCCGGCAACTGCCGAAGAAGGCGGCGTGGGTGACGAGCAACCTGCGGCGCACGCACGAGACGGCGCGGGCGATCGTCGCCGCCGGGCTGCCCGGCCCGGCCGAAATCCCCGGCCCGCAGGCCGAGGCCATCCCCGACCTCGCCGAGCAGAATTTCGGCGACTGGCAGGGCATGACCTATGAGGAGCTGCGCCATTCGCGCGGCGGCGCGTTCCACCGTTTCTGGCACGCGCCGGCGCATCAGCGTGTGCCGGGCGGTGAGAGTTTTGTCGACATGATGGCGCGGGTGTCGTGGACGATCCTGCAGCTCGTCGAGGAGCATCGCGGCCGCAACATTATCGCGGTCGCGCATGGCGGCACGATCCGCTGCGCGCTGGGGCTGGCGCTCGGCCTCGAACCCGAGCATTGCCTCGCGTTTACGATGGAAAACTGTTCCCTCACGCGCATCGACCACATCGAAGGGCCGGGGATGGGTCACAACTGGCGGGTCATCACCGTCAACCGTTCGCCGAAAGACAATGGCGGCGCGGTCGCCTAAGCGCGGTCGCCGAGCTTAGTCCAGCCTAGCCGGGGCCGGGCATTTTCGGGAAACGCTGGATGCCGCCTTCGAGCAGCGCCCAGGACTGCGCGCTGTCGCAATAGATCTGCATCGCCGGCTTGACCTGGCTCGGGTCGTCGAGCGTGCCGACCGGGATCATCACGACATCGGCCATGATCGCCGCCTCGACCTGCACCGGCGAGCCGCAAGCCGGGCAGAACCGGCGATAGGTGGCGCTGCCAGTATCGCCCTTGCCCTCATAGGTGGTGAACGCACCGGTCACCGCGACCGCCGGCTTTGGCACCGCGACGACGGCATTGAACGCCGATCCCGTGCCCTTCTGACAGGTCGTGCAGTGACACAGGCCGGCGAAGATCGGCTCGGCCTCACCCGAATAACGCACCTTGCCGCAAAGGCAGCCGCCTTCGATTTTCATCCCATCCTCCTGTCGAAGGGCAAACCCTATAACAGATTTTTTGCGGCTCCGTGACGTGACCGTGCTAGCGTGCCGGCCGCGATGCGACAGGGAAGTCCGGTGCGAGACCGGCGCTGCCCCCGCAACTGTAAGGGCGAGTTCCGCGGCATGCGCCACTGGGGTCATTCCCGGGAAGGCGCCGCGGGCGACGACCCCGAGCCAGGAGACCTCCGCACCGCCGTCGTAACGGCCTAATTCCTCGGGCGGAGGAGGAGCCTTTGTCATCAACGCCTGCGGGCGGATTGCCTGCGGTTACCCTCATTCTCGGCGGCGCGCGCTCGGGCAAGAGCCGTTATGGCGAGAATCTTGTCATGGGCGCGGCGCTGTCTGCGACCTATATCGCCACCGCCGAGGCGGGCGACGCCGAGATGGCGGCGCGCATCGCCGAGCACCGGCAGCGGCGGGGCCCTTTCTGGCACACGGTCGAAGAGCCGCTCGACCTCGCCGGCGCGATCCGCGCGAACGCCGAGCCGGGCCGGCCGATCCTGGTCGATTGCCTGACCTTGTGGCTGTCGAACCTGATGCTGGCCGGCCGCATCATCGAGCACGAGAGCGAAATTCTGAGCACGGCGCTGCGCGAGGCGGGCGGGCCAGTGGTGCTGGTCGCCAACGAGGTCGGCATGGGCCTCGTGCCCGAGACGCCGCTCGGCCGCGAATTCCGCGATGAAGCCGGGCGGCTCAACCAGCGGATCGCGGCGCTCGCCGACCGCGTCGTCTTTGTCGCCGCGGGATTGCCGCTGGTGCTGAAAGGGGTGGCAGTATGAGGCGCATCCCCGCGACGATCGTCACCGGCTTCCTCGGCGCCGGGAAGACCAGCCTGGTGCGCCATTTGATCGGCGCAGCGACCGGCTATCGGCTGGCGATCATCGTCAACGAGTTCGGCGAATTGGGCATCGACCGGGAGCTGCTGCTCGGCTGCGGAGATGAGAGCTGCACGGATGACGATATTGTGGAGCTGGCGAATGGCTGCCTGTGCTGCACCGTCGCCGATGATTTCCTGCCGACACTGACAAAGCTCATCGACCGCCCGGAGCCGCCCGACCACATCCTGATCGAGACATCGGGGCTGGCCCTGCCGAAGCCGCTGGTGCAGGCGTTCGCCTGGCCGGAAATTCGCACCGCGACGACGGTCGACGGCGTGCTGACGGTGATCGATGCGGCGGCGCTCGCCGCCGGACGCTTTGCCGACGATCCCGTCGCGGTCGCCGCACAACGTGCGGCCGACCCGACCATCGAACACGACAACCCGCTCGAAGAAGTGTTTGGCGACCAGCTCGCCTGCGCCGATCTGGTGATCCTCAACAAGACCGACCTTGTCGCGCCGGACGCGCTGGCGCGGCTCACGCAAGAGATCGCGGCGCGGCTGCGGCCCGGCGTGCGCATTGTCACCGCGCGCGACGGGGCGGTGCCGCCGGGAATCGCGCTCGGCATCGACGCGGCGGCCGAGGACGATCTCGCCGCACGGCCCTCGGTGCACGAGCTCGAAGGCGAGCACGACCATGACGACTTCGACAGCTTTGTGGTGACGCTTGGGGCCACGGCGGACGATGCGCTGCTCCCGCGGCTCGGCGCGGCGATCCGGGCGCATGACATCCTGCGCGTCAAAGGCTTTGTCGCGGTGCCGGGGCGCGACCGGCGGCAGATCGTTCAGGCGGTCGGCGACCGGGTGCAGCATTATTTCGACCGCCCATGGGAAGCGGGCGAAGAACGCGCGACCCGGCTTGTGGTGATCGGCAAGAAAGGCCTCGACCGCGCGGCGGTTGTCGCCGCGCTCGGAGGATAGATGCACCTCCTCGCCACCGAGCCCGGCATCATCGCCGACGGGTCGGCGGCGGTCGATCTCGCGCAGACGCCGGGCCACATCGTCGTGCTGGCGAGCGCCGACACCGAGATCGCACTCCTCACCGCCGCGCAATCGCGCCGTCGCACGGCCGATCCGCGAACGCCGAGCCTGCGCCTCGCGC
>DATMLF010000074.1:0-4561 GCA_035570595.1 Allostellaceae bacterium | reverse complement strand
GTCCCGCTTCTCCGTGAGGAGGCAATCCCCCAGCCTTAAGCTGCGGGCCGGGGCGCGGCGGCGCGGCGCAGGCGGTCGTTGATCGCACGACCTAGGCCGCGCTCGGGGATCGGCATTACCGCGATCCCCGAAAACATCGGGCGGTCGAGCTGGCGCAGCATCGCGAACAGGTTGGCGGCGGCTTCGGCGAGGTCGCCCGAACGGCTGAGCCAGGCCACCTCGGCAAAGCCCGGCGGGATGGCGGGGCCGAAGGCGAGCAGGGCTTCGCCGGGGCGCGCGGCCAGCGCGTCGGGGCGTAACGGCAATGCCGGCGCGTAGTGGCTTGCCAGCATGCCGGGCGAACGCAGCTGGCCGGCAACAGGCAGCGTCAGCGGGCCTAACAGCCCGGTCAACTGCTCGACGGTGACGCCGCCCGGGCGGAGCAGGGCAGGGGCCTCGTCCGTCATGTCGAGCACGGTCGACTCGAGCCCGACTGGGCTGCGCCCGGCGTCGAGGATCAACGCGACATCCTCGCCAAGCTCCACGGCAACGTGCGCCGCCGCGGTCGGGCTGACCCGGCCCGAGCGGTTGGCGGACGGGGCGGCGATCGGGCGGCCGGCGGCATGCAACAGCTGTTGCGCCACCGGATGCGCCGGGACGCGGAGCGCCACCGTGTCGAGCCCGGCGCTCGCCAGCAGCGACAGCCCGCTGTCGCCGCGGCGAGGCAGCACCAGCGATAGCGGCCCCGGCCAAAACTGCGTGGCCAGGCGCCGCGCCCGCGCGTCGAATTCCGCCAAAAGCTCCGCCTCGGCGAGACCCGGCACATGCACGATCAACGGGTTGAACCGCGGCCGGCGCTTGGCGGCAAAGATTGCCGCGACGGCCCGCTCGTCGGTGGCGTCGGCGCCGAGCCCGTAAACGGTCTCGGTCGGGAACGCGACAAGCTCCCCGGCGCGCAGCAGCCGCGCCGCGCGTTCGATCGCGTCCCGGTCAGCCGGGGCGAGCGCCGCGGGCACGGCACCTCGCGTCCGGCTGCGGAGCCGGAATCGACGGCATTGACATTCCTCAGACCCGCATTAGTTTAGAACTATTCTAAGAACAACATCGCGCTCGGAGCCTTGGAGGGTAGGATGGATTCGAAAACCAAGCTGACGACAGAGGCCGGCATCCCGGTCGGCGACAACCAGAACAGCCTGACCGCGGGCCCGCGCGGGCCGTTGCTGGTGCAGGACTGGCAGCTCTTCGAGAAGCACGCCCATTTCAACCGCGAGCGGATCCCCGAACGGGTGGTCCATGCCAAGGGCTCGGGCGCCTACGGAACGTTCACCGTCACCGGCGACATCACCCGCTGGACCAAGGCCAAACTCTTCAGCGAAATCGGTAAACAAACCGAGTGCTTCTGGCGCTTCTCGACCGTGGCCGGCGAACGGGGTGCCGCCGACGCCGAGCGCGACGTGCGCGGCTTTGCGATGAAATACTATACCGAAGAGGGCAATTGGGACCTGGTCGGCAACAACACCCCGGTCTTCTTTGTCCGCGACCCTTACAAATTCCCCGATTTCATCCGCACCCAAAAGCGCGACCCCAAGACCAACATGCGCAGCCCGACCGCGATGTGGGATTTCTGGTCGCTGTCGCCCGAGAGCCTGCATCAGGTCACGATCCTGTTCTCCGACCGCGGCCTGCCCAACAGCTACCGGCAGATGCACGGCTTCGGCAGCCACACCTACAGCTTTGTCAACGCCGCCGGCGAGCGCTCCTGGGTCAAGTTTCACCTGAAGTCGATGCAGGGCATCGCCAACCTGACCAATTCCGAGGCTGCTGCCCTTGTCGCCAACGATCGCGAGACCCATCAGCGCGACCTGTTCGGCGCGATCGAACGCGGCGAGTTTCCGAAATGGCGGTTCTGCGTCCAGATCATGCCCGAAGCCGACGCCGACAAGACCCCGTACAACCCGTTCGACCTGACCAAGGTGTGGCCGCACCAGGACTACCCGCTGATCGAGGTCGGCATCGTCGAATTAAACCGCAACCCCGAAAATTATTTCGCCGAGGTCGAGCAGGCGTCGTTCTCACCCGCCAACACCGTGCCCGGGATCAGCCACAGCCCCGACAAGATGCTGCAATTCCGCATCTTTTCCTATGCCGACGCGCACCGCTATCGGCTTGGCGTCAATTACGAGAGCCTGCCGGTCAACAAGCCGCATGTGCCGGTGCACAATTACCAACGCGACGGTGCCATGCGGTTTGACGAAAACGGCGGCGGCTCGGTCAATTACGAGCCCAACAGCTTTGGCGGGCCGGTCGAGGACCACGCGTTCAAGGAGCCGCCGCTGCCGGTCTCGGGGCCGGCCGACCGCTACGACCACCGCGCCGGCAACGACGACTACACTCAGCCCGGCAACTTGTTCCGGCTGATGTCGGCGGAGCAGAAGCGCCAGCTGTTCGACAACATCGCCGCCGCGATGCAGGGCGTCCCCGAGCATATTCAGCTGCGCCAGGTCGCCCACTTCGCCAAGGCCGACCCCGCCTATGGCGCCGGCGTCGCCGAGCGGGTGGGGCTCGCGACCCGGTTGCAGGCCGCCGAATAGCGGGACATCGCTCGGCAGTTGAAGCAATGCGCTTACCGACCCGCCGCGACCTCTGCTAAAGCGGAGGCCGATGGCGGGGTGGGCAGGGGATGGCGGGACAAGTCATCACGATCGCGCAGCGCAAGGGCGGCGCCGGCAAGACCACCTTGGCGGCCCAGCTCGCCGTCGCCTGGATCAAGACCGGCGCCCGGGTGGCCCTCCTCGACATCGACCCGCAGGCCAGCCTCGCCGCCTGGGCCGGGTTGCGCCGCGAGCGGCTCGGTGCGGCGAATATCGGTTTCGAGTTTGCTGCGCTGCCCGGCTGGCGCGCCGAGCAATGGATCGGCGAGCACGCGCGCGCCGCCGATTTCGTGATTATCGACAGCCCGCCGCAGGTCGAGACCGAGGCGCGGATCGCGGTCCGCGCGGCCGCCCTCGTGTTGGTCCCGGTGCAGCCCTCGCCGCTCGATCTGTGGGCAACCGAGGCGACCCTCGCGATGGCGAAGAACGAACGCCGGCCGGCGCTCGCCGTGTTGAACCGCGTCCCGCCGCGGTCATCCGCCACCGAGCGCATCGCCGCCGCTCTCGGGCAGCTCGGGGTCGCGGTCGCCACCGGCCGCATCGGCAACCGCGTCGCCCTCGTCCAGGCGATGGCGCAAGGCCTCGGCGTCCTCGAAACCGCCGCCGCGAGCCCCGCCGCCGCCGAAATCGCCGCCCTCGCCGCCGAGCTGCGCCACCGCTAGCGCCAGAGCTGGCGGCTCGCGAGTGCGGCACCCTGCGCCAGCGCTTCGAGCTTGGCCCAGGCGATCTGCGGGTGGACGCGGCCGCCGAGCCCGCAATCGGTCGACGCGATGACCCGCTCGCGCCCGACCAGCTTGGCAAACCGCAGTATGCGCTCGGCGACGAGCTCCGGGTGCTCGACGACGTTGGTCGCGTGGCTGACCAC
This sequence comes from Allostellaceae bacterium, assembly GCA_035570595.1. Classification (GTDB taxonomy): domain Bacteria; phylum Pseudomonadota; class Alphaproteobacteria; order ATCC43930; family CGMCC-115725; genus AP-15. The sequence continues at coordinate 1,066 of DATMLF010000074.1, read as the reverse complement.
CCCCGGCAAGATCAGCTTGCCGTCGGGCAATTTCACCTCCTGCCACACCTTCCATTCATGCTCGTGGCGGACATTGCCGGCCTCGAACGAATAGGCTTGCGCGTTGACCCGCAGCATGACCTCGACGATGTCGCGCATCGGAATGTCGGTCGTGTGCGGCCCGTGCCAGCTGCCCCAGCACAAGTGAAAGCGGATGCGGTCCTCGGGCAAGCCGCGCAGCGCGTGGTTCAGCGCCTCGATTCGGATCATCGTGAATTTCCGATAGTCTTCGTGCGACGGCTCGGGGTCGATCATGTCCCAGCCGGTCGCGGTCGCCGGGTCATCGAGCTGCAGGATCAACCCGGCCTCGACGATCGCCTTGTACTCCTCGCGCATCGCCTCGGCCCAGGCGTAGAGGAACTCTTCGTCGGTCTGGTAATAAGTATTGGGGATGCGGTAGGCGCTGCCCGGCGCCACCGACGTCATAAAGCCTTCCTCGACCCCGGCCGCCGTCAAGGCCGCCTTGAAATTCTCGATGTCGGCCCGGACCATGTCGTGGCCGATGTAGCTGAGCGGTCCGACGCAGACCGGCCCGGTCGAGGGCCGCGGGCCCATGTAGACCCCGGATTCGCGGTCGGCGTAGGCCTCGGCAAACCGCACCCGGTCGCGCCGCCGCGCGGCGTTCACCAGCACGATCTCACCGGGTCGGCCCGGCCGCGGGGTCATGTGGTCGAGGCTCAGCCCGCCCAGATCGAGCCCGCCGAGCCGCAAAAACGCGTAGTTCCACCAGGCGCCGTAATTGACCCGGTGCCCAACCGACTTGCCGAACTCGCCGTCGCCGGGGATGTCGATGCCAAGCTCCTTCTGATGGCGCACGACATCGGCGACGGCACCGCGCAGCGTCGCCTCGAACGCCGCCTCGTCATTCGCCTCGCCGGCTTCGCGGGCGCGGTTCGCCGCGATCAAATCGTCGGGTCGCGGCAGGCTGCCGACATGGCTCGCGAGGATACGCTCGGTGCTGGTCCTCATGACCCGCGCCCCCACAGTTCTTTGCTCGCGAGGTCGGCACCCTGCTCCAGCGCTTCGA
>DATMLF010000073.1:0-24410 GCA_035570595.1 Allostellaceae bacterium | reverse complement strand
ACGGCCGGCGTCGACGCGATCTTTCCCGGCAGCCCGTTCGAGCGACGCTTTCGCGACATCCATACCGTCACCCAGCAGATCCAGTCGCGCGACGCCCATTACGAAACCGTCGGCCAGATCCTGCTCGGCCAACCGCCCGAGGTGTTTTTTTAGCCCGGCCGCGCCGGCCGCCGGCAGACCAGCGGCCGAACCCTCGACCCCTCGACGGCGGGAATGCCACAACTTCTTTATCGGATTGCGGCGGGTGGTTCCGGGCCCGTCACCGACCCGGGCGGGGTATTCGCCCGCCAAAGCGGCTGTCGGGGCTGTCGAGGGGGCTGAAAATGCTGGCGAGCAGCACCGCGAAAATCCCGGTCAGAAAAATTCCGTCGAAGGTGCCGGCGCCGCCGATGGACGCGACCGGCGCGCCCAGCCCCTCGACCTCGCCCAAATTGAGCAGGTCGGCCCCGACCAGGCAGCCCATCGAGCCGGCGACATAGGCGAGTGCGGGGGCCTCGCGCCACGACAACAGCAGCGCGGCGGCGGCCGCCGACAGCGGCGGCACAAACACCGGCAGGGCGATGCCGAGGCCGGGGACGGGCTGCGCCAGCCAGTGGCACACCGCGGCGACGATGGCAATCGCGAGGACGCCGCGAAGCCACAACCGGTGCCTGACAAACAGGTAAAGCGACAGCAATGTCGGTATTACCGCGCCACCGACGTTTACCGCGATGACCGTGCCCGGCCAGTTCGTCACGGTCGGGATCACGTAATCCATGCCGAAAAACGAGATGACCTGGCCGGAAACGACCTGATGCGCGGGCAGCCGTGCGACCGGGATGTTCAAATAGCTGCCGCCGAGCGATGCCAGCAGGAAAATCAGCGCGGCCGTCGAGCCGAGGCCGATCCGCATCGAAGCGAGGCGGAACGCGCGCACCTCGATCCATACGACCGCGACAAACCAGATGACGGCGAGCAGCGAAAAATGCGGCAGGCCGAACGGCAGGTATTGGAGCTTGTGCAGGTCCATCTCGGGCCGGGGTGATGCGGGGCATGATCCGGCACGCGACAGGCGCGCCGAGGCGCAAGCTGCCCGACGATGCCGCCTCGCTCGGTCAACGCCGCCGCCCGCGACCGCGATCCATTTAATCCCAGGGGCGATGCTACCGTCTGCGGGCGCGATGCGCTCGGCCGATCGACTAGCCCGCTATCCGCGAGCGCCGAGGCCAAGCGAACTTAAAGCCTCGATTGGGGGCGCGTCGATTATCCTTGTCGCTGGTCGAGCAATCAAACGCATGGCGGGGACACGCTCATGGGACCGCGCTATTTCGGGGCGGAAGGGGTGACCGAAGAAGACCGCGCCTATCGGGGATCGCTGTTTTCGGAGGTGCGCGACGCCGTATTCGCCAATCCCTACCGGCCGCTGTGGGGGGCTGCCGACGAGCCGCCGTGGCCGGTCTACAGGGTAACCTTGGCGAGTGTGCTGCGTGGCGCGGTGACCGCGAAGCTGCCTTACTTCTTCCGGCAGGCGGTCGCGCGGGCCGTCGATTCCAGAGCCGATTTGCGCTGGGGCCCCGACCGCAAAGGGTTTCGACGCCTGTTGCACCCCAACGGCATCTGCCTGACCGGCTTATGGGAAATCACAGGGGAAACCGGCTATTCCGGCTTTTTCCGCGAGGACAGCCGCGCCCTCCTGGTCGCGCGCTACTCGACCTGTTGCAACGCGACCAAGCGTGGCCCCGAGCGCTCATTGTCGCTCGTCGGCAAATTGTTTCCAACGACGGATCCGAACCACGCCGACACGCTGCGCACCGCCAATTTCATCACCCAGGCGGACATTGGCGGCGAGCACACCGGATACATCAACGATGCCGAGCTTCGAAACGCGCCCAACACCACTGCCTGGCGCCGTGGCTTGGGCGCGCCGGTTCTGCTGGTCAGCGGGATCGTGTTTGGCCAGGTCGACAAGAACCCGACGATCCGGCAGCTCTATCAGGTCGCCGAGCTCGGCAAGCCGCAGGGCGAACCGACCCGAACGCCAACCTACATGCGCCTCGTCGTTGCCTCCGACCAGCCGAGAATCGCCGGTGAGGCATTGGATTTTCGCGACGAAATCATGGCCCAGATTTTTGATCGCGGCGATCCCAACCCAAGGCGCAGGCTGACCCTCCACATCGAGGTGACCGATGAAGGATCGACGCACGGCCCCAACTTTTTTCAGCGTCGGACTTCTGCCCACTGGCGACGCATTGGCAGGATGACGTTCGACAATGCGGTCGCGTCGTACAATGGCGATTTCGTCCTCCATTTTACACACCCCACCTGGCGCGACGACCCGAACGATCCCGCGACCGCAACGCGCGTCGATGAACACAAGGTGAGGCGATAACGTCGGCTCGATGGCTTCTCTCCTCCGAGCGCGTCGTCGGACCGATGCGGGATCAGGCGAAGGCACGGCGAAACGCGGCCCACACTTGGCGCTGCGCGTTCATCGCGTCGTCGACGACCGGGACCATTCCAAAGAAACCGTGGATCATGCCCGGGTACTCGCGGTATTCGACCGGCACGCCGGCGCGCCGCAACGCCTCGGCATAGGCCTCGCCGTCGTCGTGAAGCACGTCGAACTCGGCGACGACGACGACTGCCGGGGCGACGCCCTCATGGCTCGCGGCCTTGATCGGCGAGGCGCGCCAATCCTCGGCGTCGGCCGGCGAGCGCAGGTAATGACGGGCGAACCACGCCATCGCGTCCCGCGTCAGCACGCCATAGCCCTGCGCATATTTATTGTAGCTGGCGCCGGACAGCGTGTAGTCGCCGACCGGATAGACCAGCGACTGCAGCCGCAGTTTCGGGCCGCCCGCGTCGCGCGCCGTCAGCGCCACGACGGCCGCGAGGTTGGCGCCGGCGCTGTCGCCATGCACGCCGACGCGGCCGGGGTCGATGCCGAGGCTCGCGGCATTGGCGTGGACCCAGCTCAGGGCGGCAACGCAATCCTCGACCGCCGCCGGGAATTTGTGCTCCGGCCCCATCCGGTAGTCGACCGAGGCGACGACCGCGTCGACACCGGCGCACAAATTGCGGGCGACGAGGTCATGGGTGTCGAGGCTGCCGATGACATGGCCGCCGCCATGGTAATAGACGATCGCCGGCGCCGGGGCCGGCGCGTTGGGCCAGTAAAGCCGCAGGCGGATCTCGCCGGCAGGGCCGGGGATCATGCGCTCCTCGACCCGCGCCACGGGCAAGGGCTCGGCCTTGCGCGCCCGCGCCGTCGCCTCCATCTGGGCGCGCGCCTCGGCCGGCGTCATCGCCTCGATCGGCCGCAATTCGGCCTTGGCCATCGCGTCGAGGACTTGCACGATCTGGGGATGCAGGCTCGGCATCGGCGGGTTCCCTATTGCGCGGCGGCGGCTTGCGCGCGGGCTGCCAGGGCGGGTTTTGCCGGCTCCGGATTCAACTCGCGCAGCCGCGGCATGACCTCCCGGCCGAAGAGGGTGATGTTGGCGACCGTGTCGGCGTGGTCGAGATAGCCGCCCTGGCCGAAGAACAGCAAATTGCCAAAGCCCCCGACGCGGTCGTTCAGCTCCTTGATCTGGTTGTAGACGTCGTCGGGCGTGCCGGCAAAGCAGGTGGCGCTTTCCATGAACTGGTCGAGCGTCGCGGTCGTGTGGTCGACCGGGTTGCCGTGCCGGTCGCGGACAAACCCGTGGCGCTTGCCGCCGGCCTTCAGCATCGCGACATTGGCACCGAGCGAATTGTAGCCGGGCGGGTTGGTAAAGGGTTCGAGCACGACCGGCGAGGTGCGCACGTAGTCGGCGGCAAGGTTGGCGCGACGCCGCCCCTCCTCGCGGGTTTCGCCGACCCCGATCACCGCGGCATAGGCAAGGCGGTCGGGGCCGGCGGTCCAGCCCAATTCCTGCGCGCGCTGGCGATAGGCCGCGAACAACGGCCCCGCGACCGCCCCCGACAGCAACGTGCCGACGACATGCCCGCGCTCGGCCGCCATCCGCCCGGTCTCGACGCTGGTCCCGGTCATCCACACCGGCGGGGTCGGCTGCTGCAATGGCCGCGGCCAGACGTTGACGTTGCGGTAGTGGAAGAACTCGCCTTCCCAGTTGAACGGACCATCGGTCGTCGACAGCGCCTTCAGGATCAGATCGTGCGCCTCCCAATAGCGGCGCATCAGATTGGCCGGGTTGCTGTTGGCGGGTGCGATCTCGTAGGCGGCACCCTTGACGAGCCCCATTTCGAGCCGCCCGCCCGACAATACGTCGAGCCACGCCATCTCCTCGGCGACGCGCACCGGGTCGGGGCGGTTGGCGATCGGCGTGCCGAGCGACAGGAGGCGCGCGCGCTTGGTCTCGCGGGCGATGATCGCCAGCGCCATCGGCACCGAGATGGTCAGGCAGGTCGCGGTGCTGTGGTGCTCGTTGACCATGATGTCGAGCCCGACCTCGTCGCACAGCGCGAACTCGTCGAGATAACGGTTCAGCAAGCGATGGCCGATCTGCGGGTCGTAATTGCCGTTGGGCAGCACGACGCGCAACGAGCCGCGCTTTAGCCCCTCCTCCCACGCCGGGTGGTAGGCCATCTCGGAAAAATAAAAGACGCGCATGGGCCGATCTCCGCTGTTCCGCGTTGCTCAAAACTTGTCCTGCCCGCTCCGGGCATCCACGTCTCGCGAGCGTCGTCACGGCGCCGGGTAATGGGTGCGCAATGCCTGCCCGCCCGCCTCGGCCGGCTCGGCGTCGATCAGCACAAAGGCGAATACCGCCGGTGCAGCGCCGTTGTTGACCCAGGCGTGCATCGTGCCGCGCTGCACGCAGATGTCGCCCGGCTTCATGTGCACGACTTCGCCGCTGTCGAATTCGAGGTCGCATTCGCCCGACAGCAGGATCGCGTAATCGACGGTCTCGGTGCGGTGCATGAATTTGGGCGCGCCGGGGGCGAACTCGGTGACCCGGATCACGGTGCCGTGGCCGGTGCCGACATAGTTGTAGCGCTTGACAAAGCCGGCGCGCTGTGCCGCGGCGCCCTCGGCCGAGTTGTCGGCCGGCATCTTGTCGGTCGACCAGATCTCGACACCCGAAATGTGCGGCCGGTTGAGCCGCGGGACCGCGCCGAGCCGCTCGTCGGTGGCGACGACGGCCTTGCCGTCCGTGTCATGCCCGGTGACGATCCGCCGTACTTCGAGCGCCATGCACCCCTCCCTTCGGCAAGTCTTATGCTCCGCCGCCACTCTACCGCCGGGGCCGCGCCGCTGGCCACAGCCGCGCTTCCATCGCTCGAAATCCGCGCCGCCGTGGAGTAGGGTCCGTGCGCGATCAAACGAGAGGGCGACATGCGCTTTGGCATCGGGCAGCCGGTGACCCGCAAGGAGGATGCGCGATTTCTGACCGGGCACGGGCGTTATGTGGCCGACATCGATTTTCCCCGACAAGCCTACGCGGTCTTTGTCGTGTCGCCGCACGCGCACGCGCGCATCCGCGCAATCGACACGGCGGCGGCCGAAGCGCTGCCCGGCGTCGATGCCGTGCTGACCGGCGAGGATTGGGCCGCCGACGGGCTCGGCACGCTCGATCCCGAGGCGATGCCCGAGGACATGGGCGGCCCCAAGGGTGTGCGCACCAAGCGCCCGCCCCTGGCCCAGGGCCGCGCGCGCTATGTCGGCGAGCGCGTCGCGGTCGTGGTCGCCGCGAGCGAAGCCGTGGCGCGCGATGCCGCGGAGCTGGTCGCGGTCGACTACGAGGAGCTGCCGGCCGTCGTCAGTGTCGCGCAGGCGCTGCGCCCCGGCGCGCCGCTCGTCCATGACGAGGCCGCCGACAATACCTCGTTCACGATGCGCCTCGGCAACGCCGACGCGGCCGACGCCGCCTTTGCGAGGGCGCATCACGTCGCCCGGCTGTCGCTCTACAACAACCGCGTCACCGCGGTCACGATGGAGCCGCGCGGCTGCCTCGCCGACTACGACCCGGGCACCCGCCGCTGGACGCTCTACACCAGCACGCAGAACGTCCACGGTGTGCGCCAGACCCTGGCGCATCACATCCTGCACGTCCCCGAGAGCCGCATCCGCGTCGTCGCGCGCGATGTCGGCGGCGGGTTTGGCATGAAGGGCAACGTCTACCCCGAGGAGGCGATCGTCGCTTGGGCGGCGCGCCGCGTCGGCCGCCCGGTCAAATGGATCCCGACGCGCTCGGAGGCGTTGCTCGGCGACTATGCCGGCCGCGACCAACGCGTCGCCGCGGAATTGGCGCTCGACGCCGACGGCAGGTTCCTCGCCCTGCGCTGGACCGGCTCGCACAATGTCGGCGCCTATATCGAGGGCGCCGGGGCGATCCCGATCATCTTTTCGTTAAAGCTCGCGCCGACCGTCTACGACATCCCGGCGGTGTCGGTGACGAGCAGCCTCGTCTTCACCAACACCGCGCCGACCGTGCCCTATCGCGGCGCCGGCCGCCCCGAGGCCGTTTATATCATGGAGCGGCTTGTCGACCGGGCGTCGCGCGAAATGCAGATCGACCCCGCCGAATTGCGCAAAAGGAACCTGATCCGGCCCGACGCTTATCCGTTAGAGACCCGCACCGGCTGGACCTACGACACCGGCAACTACGCGGCCGCATTGGCGAAATGCCAGGCGCTCGCCGACTGGGAGGGCTATGCGGCGCGCCTCGCGGAGAGCAAAGCCGCCGGCAAATGCCGCGGCCACAGCATCACCTACTATGTCGACAACACCGGCGTCTTCAACGAGCGCATGGAGATGCGCTTCGACCCGTCGGGCGAATTGACGATCCTTGCCGGCACCTTGTCGCACGGGCAAGGGCACGAGACCACCTACGCCCAGATGGCCGCCGACTGGCTCGGCGTGCCGGAAGACAAGATCCACCTCGAGCAGGCCGACACCGACACGGTCGCGATCGGCCGCGGCACCTACGCCTCCCGCAGCATGATGGTCGGCGGCAGCGCCTTGCGCGGCGCGGCCGACGAGGTCGTCGAGCGCGGCAAGCGGTTCGCCGCGCATTTCCTCGAGGCCGACACGGCCGACATCGCCTTTGCCGACGGCGCCTTTACGATCGCCGGCACCGACCGCTCGATGCCGATAGCACAGGTGGCGCAGATGTCGTTCATGCCGGTCGGGCTGCCCTCGGAGCTCGGCATGGGGTTGCAGGGGGCAGGCGCCTTCAACTCCGATCTGCCGAGCTTTCCCAATGGCTGTCACATCTGCGAGGTCGAGGTCGACCCGGAGACCGGCGCCGCCACGATCGAGCGCTACACCGTCGTCGACGATTGCGGCACCGTGATCAACCCGCTCTTGGCAAAGGGCCAGATCATGGGCGGGGTGGCGCAAGGTGCGGGCCAGGCCCTGCTAGAGGACGTAATCTACGACGCCGACAACGGCCAGCTGCTGACCGGCACCTTGATGGATTACGGCATCCCGCGCGCCGACACGCTCCCCGCGGTCAACATCGACTTCAGCCCGGTCCCGAGCACGACCAACCCCTTGGGCGCCAAGGGTGTCGGCGAAGGCGGGACCGTCGCCTCCACCCCCACCGTCGTCAACGCCATCCTCGACGCCCTCGCCCCGTTCGGCGTCTCCGACATTCCGATGCCCGCCACCCCCGAGCGCATCTGGCGCGCCGTCCGCGATCACGCACCGGGCTGACACTGCTGCCCGCTCGCAGACTCCAGGGCGCCTTCTGCTGCTGAAAGCTCACATTGGTTAGGCGCCGCTGAGCACGGTGACGCCGAGGCGCTCGGCGGCGTCGCATAAATCGGTGTCTTTGGACGCGAGCGGAATACCGAGCCGCATCGCCAGCTCCAGATAAGCCGCGTCATACGCCGTCAGCTGTTCAGCGCGCGCCAGATCGAGCACACGGCCAAGAGCCCGCGAAGGCGTCTCTTCGTCGACTTCTATGGCCAGGGTTTCCAGCAAAGAAAGGAATTCGCTGCTGCGCGCCGGCGTGATCCGCCCGCGACGCTCGCTCAAAGCCAATACGTTCGCTATTTCGAGATGCCAAATAGCTGGAACCGAGGCAGTCTCGTCCGCAAGTCGATCCAGCACCCGGTCGGTCGCGGCCGTCGCTTCGTTGCGGAAGCACCAGGAGAGGGCGACGGAAGCATCGAGCACCAGGTCCGTCACCGCCGCCCTTCGGTGATGAGCTGCTTGACCGGAACATCTAAGGTTTGACGCTCGCCGAACAGCTTGAGGCGCTCGACTGTTTCGCGCCGCCGATCGGGGCCGACCCGCCCGACCGGCACGAGGCGCGCGACCGGCCGCCCGTGCTTTGTGATCGTGAACTCTTCGCCCCGTGCGACGCGATCGAGCAGCGCTGGCAAATGCGTCTTGGCCTCGTAGGCACCGATGTCCTCAGGCATCTCCGGTTTTCCGACCAGTCTCCTACTAGTCTGAAGTTGGTCGGAGTGTCGCCCGTGGTCAAGACATCAGGCGAACCGCTACGAAACCTTTCAATTGGCCGAGGTTACGGATTATTCGGCGGCCGTTTGGGCGGTGCCGAACATCGGGTAGTCGGTGTCGTCGACAAACGCCTCGTCGCCTTCCGTGGGGACGGCCTCGGCATAGTCGATCGCACCCTGGATGTTGTCGCCCCAGACCTCGCGCGGCAATTCATAGAGCACCTCGACGCCGTAGCCGTTGGGGTCGACGATGTATAGGCTGTGGGTCATGCCGTGGTTGACGCGGCGCTCGAACTTGACGCCCTGGGCGCGCAGCCACGCCAACTGCCTCAGCCACGCCTCGCGGTTCGGCAAGGCGATCGCGATGTGGTTGATCGCGACCGGCTGCTCGAACATCGACCAGTCGGCCGGCGGCTTTGGCAGGTTCGGGTTTTCGCACAGCGCGATGTCGTGGTGGTTCATGCGGCCGTCATGGTCGCCCGAGTAAAAGCGCATCTTGCCGTTGCGGCGCTTCGAATAGGCGACCTGCTTGAAGCCGAGGGTCTCGGTCCAGAATTTGTGCGACTCCTCGATGTCGCGCACATTGATGACGAGATGGTTGATGCCGCGCGGGGTGACCGCCTCGTCGGGAATGGTCGGTACGACCGGAGAGGTGCCATCAGCCATCGTCATGCTCCTTCGGCTCGGGGCTTCCTATGGTTGAATATAAGCGCGTTGCAGCGGCTTCGCCATCCCGACCGCAGCGGCGCCCATTCCAGGCGCGCGCCGGTTCAATGGACAAACAGCTTGACGACGGCGGCGATTTGCAGCGCGGCCACGACGACGATCTGCCCCTGAACCACGATGACGATCTGCCCCTAAACGAAGTTGAGCCGGCCTTCGCGAACAGGTCGAAGGTGGTGAGGACCAATGTCGCGTATGCACAACCCGCCGCATCCCGGTTTTTTGGCCGGTAATCGTTAGTATAATTCTTGGCAGATAGAATAATCCCCATGAGAACAACGCGGGCTAAATGCCGACGTGGTCACAATTGCCTTGGGACAATATTCTTGCCGCGACGAGCCGGGGACAGTCTATAGAAGTGGGTGGTACAGGTTCCGGATGCGGAAATGGGGGCTGGGGGAGGGGACAAAGTCTGTCTGAATGTTGTGTTTTCGGCTCGTCACCTCCACGCTGCTGCCGCATACGTGTATTATGACGCTATAACAAGTCGGCGACGGCGTCCCAGTAGCGGCGGATCGCGGCGATGTGGTCGCCGAGCGAGCGCCCGGCGATGCGGTGCAGGTGACCGCCCTCGTAATAATTCGCGAGGGTCAGGTGGGTCACCCCGAGCGATTTCCAGAACCGCACCTCGTCGCGCCATTCGGCCTCGGCCCCGGCACCGGCCGAGACTCGCGTGTCGATGCCGACCGCCGCCGGGTCGCGCCCCGCTTCCTCGACATAGCGGCGCAAGGTGGCAAACGCGGTTCGCGCCTCCTCGCCGGGCGGATAGGCGAGCGGCATCCAGCCGTCGCCCCATTTCGCACAGCGCCGCAACGTCACGTCGGCATGCCCGCCATACCACAGCGGGATTTTGCGCGCCCCGGGCAGCGGGTTGATGCCGGCATCCTCGATCGTGTGCCACCGACCCTTGAAGGCGACATGCGGCTCGGCCCACAGGGCGCGCATGACCTCGACCTGCTCTTCCGAGCGGCGGCCGCGGTTGTGGAAGTTCTCGTTCAGGCCGACAAACTCGATCTCGTTCCACCCGACCCCGATGCCGAGCCGGAAGCGCCCGCCCGACAAGACGTCGAGACAGGCGGCCTGCTTGGCGACCAGCACGGTCTGGCGCTGCGCCAGGATCAGCACCTGGGTCGAGAAATCGCCGATGCCGGTGCAGCCGGCCAAGAAACCGAACAGCACGAAGGGATCGTGGTAGAGATCGGTCGACCGCGCGCGCGGCTGGGTCCAGCCGGGGCGGCTTGCGACATTGGCGCCGAGCACATGGTCGGGTGCGGCGATCCCGTGATAGCCGATCGCCTCCGCCGCCTGTGCGAACTCCCGCAAGGCCGCCGGTTCGCCGCCGATATCGACGATCGGAAGGGCCACGCCGAGCTTCATCTTCACCTCCGCCACCATTGGGTTTGTGCGTCGCCGCGACCATAGCACACGCCGCCGCGCCGGCATGCCTGGCGCTCCGCGCCGCGCAGCCCTCCCCAACCGCCCCGGCGCCCAACCCTCCACCCCGGTGCCCAACCCTATTGTCAACGTAGCGCGAAGCGAGGAACAATCGCTGGCGCAAGACCCGGAAACGGGAAGACCGACAAAACGTTGGGGGGAAGCCAATGCGACACCGCGGTCACGTGATGATTTCGGCGCTGGCGGCGCTGTCCTTGTGGTGCATGGCGGCTGGGCCTGCGTTCGCCGCCGATCCCGAGATCGACAAGCTGCTGACAAGCCCGGTCGGCAAGGACTGGGTGAACAGCGGCGGCAACATGACCAATGAGCGCTACTCGACGCTGAACCAGATCAACACCGACAACGTCAAAGAGCTCAAGGGCGCGTGGATGACCCGCCTCAACGGATCGGGCATCGGCGGCAAGTACTCGGCCGAGGCGACGCCGCTCGTCAAGGACGGGATCATGTACGTCGTCACCGGCAACGACGACGTGTTCGCGCTCGACGCCAAGACCGGCGAAATTCAATGGGAGCGCAAGTCGGGGATCGACCAGAAGATCACGACCGTGTGCTGCGGCTGGCTCAATCGCGGGCTGGCGATGGGCGAGGGCATGCTGTTTCTGGGCCAGCTCGACACCAATGTCGTGGCGCTCGACATCAAGACCGGCAAGGAGGTGTGGAAGACCCCGATCGAGAAATGGCAGAACGGCTATGTCGTCACCAGCGCGCCGCTCTATTACGACGGCATCGTCTACAGCGGCATCTCCGGCGGCGAGTTCGGCACGCGCGGCCGATTGACGGCGCTCGACGCCAAGACCGGCAAGATCCTGTGGCGCGCCTACACCTTGCCGGCGCCGGGCGAGGCCGGCAGCGACACCTGGCCCAAGGACAGCGTGCAGTCGATGCGCGGCGGCGCGCCGATCTGGAACACGCCAGCGCTCGACCCCGCGCTCGGGCTGATTTATTTCGCGACCGGCAATTGCGGCCCCGACTACAACGGGGCGGTGCGCGCCGGCGACAATCTGTACTGCGCCTCGATCATGGCGCTCAAGGCCAAGACCGGCGAATACGTGTGGCACTTCCAGGAGGTGCACCACGACATCTGGGACTACGACGCGGCGAGCCCGGTTGTCCTGTTCGACACGGTCGTCAACGGAGAGCCGCGCAAGGGCATCGCCGAGGCCGGGCGGACCGGCTGGGTCTACATTCTCGACCGCACCAACGGCAAGCCGCTGGTCGGCATCGACGAAAAGCCGGTGCCGCAGGAGCCGTTGCAGCACACCGCCAAGACGCAGCCCTTCCCGGTCGGCGACAACACCGTGCCGACCTGCGCCAAGCCATTGCCCGGCTATGACAAGACCGGCTGCATCTTTGCCGCGTTCTGGGAGACCCCGGTGCTGATCGAGCCCGGCGGGCAAGGCGGGACAAACTGGTCGCCGATGCCCTACGACCCCGACACCGGCTATTTCTATGTGCCCGGGTCCATTCGCGCGAGCACCTTTGTGCGCTATGGCGACACCTACAAAAAGGGCCTGCGCTATGTCGGCGGCACGCAGGCGCCGCCGATCGGGGCGCCATTGGCGGGAACCTTCACCGCCATCGACAGCGCGACCAACAAGATCGCCTGGCAGCAGCAGATGCCGTACCGGATGGGCGGCGGCGGAGGCTCGTCGGTCACGGCCGGCGGCCTCTTGCTGCGCGGCGAGCCGGACGGCAATTTCGTGGCGCTCGACGCCAAGACCGGCGCGGTGTTGTGGAAGTTCCAGACCGGGTTTGGGGCCGACGCGCCGCCGATCGCCTACCAAGTCGACGGCGACCAGTACCTGGCGATCGTGACCGGCGGCAACTCGATCCAGGGCAGCGCCAACGGCGACGCGGTCTGGGCGTTTTCGCTAAAGGGCCAGCTGACGCCGCTCTATCCGCCGCCGCCGCCATTGACAACCGCCGGCCCCGGTGGCCCGATCGCCAACGGCGTCGACAAGGTCAAGATCGCCGACCTCAATGCCGAATACGCCTATTTTCCGGCGCGCACCGAGGTCAAGGCGGGGACCGCGGTGACCTTCACCAATCTCGGCGACCTGCCGCATACGGCGACCGCCGCGGCGGGCGATGCCGGCAAGTGGGACACCGGGCTGCTCGCCAAGGGCCAGTCGAAGACGATCACCTTTACCGAGCCCGGCATCCATTACTACATCTGCACGATCCACCCGTGGATGTACGGCGCGGTCATCGTCCACCGCTAGCGCAGTTTTCGGCCGGGTCGACGCACTCGGCACGCATCACCCCCACCCCGGCCCGCCCCCATCGAGGGGGCGGGAGTACAAATGGAGCGCTGACGGAGGGCTTCCCCCTTGATGGGGAAGGGTTTGGGAAAGGGTGAGCGCGGTGCAGTTTGATCGGAAACCGCGCGAGCGGTCCGATCGAAACGCTTGCTTCCCAAGCGTTCCGTGAATCCGCCCGCCCTATTAACAGGTTGGTGTTGCGATTGAGCCAACGCATGAGACTCATCCGTTGGCATCCCTCCGCTAGCGGCCGGCGGTTTCGGCGAGCGCCTGCAGCTTGGCTTGGGCTATGGCCTGGTCGCGCTCGAGGCCGTTGAGCTCGGTCAACAGGCGCTCGCGATCGGTGCCCGCGGCGCGCGCGACCTGCTCGCGCAGGCTCGGCAGATTACCCTGGACGACCTGCAGCTCCGCCTCGACGGCGGCGCGGTCGAGTTCTTCCGGCGCGATCGCTTCGTTGGCGAGAACGGTGCAGCGCTCCGACGTCACCTCGGCAAAGCCGCCGACGACAAAAATCCGCCGCGTGACGGTCTGCCCTTGGTAAACGTCGATCGTCCCCGGCCGGATCGTCGAGATGAACAGCGCGTGACCGGGCAGCACGCCGAAATTGCCTTCGGTGCCCGGCACCACCACCATGTCGACCATCTCCGAGACCACCATGCGCTCGGGCGTCACCAGCTCAAAGCTGACCTGGTCAGGCATGCGCGCGCCCGCTCGTCGTCACCACGAACCCCCTCGCTTCTTCGCTGTCACGCGGCTTCCGCCGCCATCTTGCGCGCCTTGTCGACCGCCTCCTCGATCGTGCCGACCATGTAAAAGGCGCTCTCGGGCAGGTCGTCGTGCTCCCCGGCGACGATCCCCTTGAAGCCCTTGATCGTGTCCTCAAGACTGACCAGGACGCCGGGCGTGCCGGTAAACACTTCGGCGACGTGGAACGGCTGCGACAGAAAGCGCTGGATTTTGCGGGCGCGGGCGACGGTCAGCTTGTCCTCTTCGGACAATTCGTCCATGCCGAGGATCGCAATGATGTCCTGCAACGATTTGTAGGTCTGCAGGACGCGCTGCACGTCGCGGGCGACCTGGTAGTGCTCGTCGCCGACGATCCGCGGATCGAGCATGCGCGAGGTCGAATCGAGCGGGTCGACCGCCGGGTAAATGCCGAGCTCGGCGATCTGGCGCGACAGGACCGTCGTCGCGTCGAGATGCGAGAAGGTCGTGGCGGGTGCCGGGTCGGTCAGATCGTCGGCGGGGACGTAGATCGCCTGCACCGACGTGATCGACCCCTTTTTCGTGCTGGTGATGCGCTCTTCCAAGGTCCCCAGATCGGTTGCCAAAGTCGGCTGATAACCCACCGCCGAGGGAATCCGCCCGAGCAGCGCCGACACCTCGGACCCCGCCTGGGTAAAACGAAAGATGTTGTCGACAAAGAACAGCACGTCCTGGCCTTCCTCGTCGCGGAAATATTCGGCGACGGTCAACCCCGACAGGCCGACGCGCGCCCGCGCCCCGGGCGGCTCGTTCATCTGGCCATAGACGAGCGCCGCCTTCGAGCCCGGCCCGTCGGGGTTGATGACGCCCGATTCCATCATCTCGTGGTAGAGGTCGTTGCCCTCGCGGGTGCGCTCGCCGACCCCGGCAAAGACCGAGTAGCCGCCATGCGCCTTGGCGATGTTGTTGATCAGCTCCATGATGATCACGGTCTTGCCGACCCCGGCGCCGCCAAACAGCCCGATCTTGCCGCCTTTCGCGTAGGGCGTCAGCAGATCGACGACCTTGATCCCGGTGACGAGGATTTCGGCCTCGGTCGACTGGTCGGTGAATTCGGGCGCGGAGCGGTGGATCGGCGCGCGCAGCTTGGTCTCGATGGGGCCGCGCTCGTCGACCGGCTCGCCGATCACGTTGAGGATGCGCCCCAAGGTTTCCGGCCCGACCGGCATCATGATCGGCTCCCCGGTGTCGATTGCCTGGGTCCCGCGCACGAGCCCGTCGGTGGTGTCCATCGCGACCGTGCGCACGACGTTCTCACCGATCTGTTGCGCCACTTCGAGGACCAGCTTGGCGCCGGAGCGGTCGACATGCAGCGCGTTCAGGATCGCCGGCAATTCGCCGTCGAAATGCACGTCGACGACCGGGCCGATGACCTGCGTGATCGTGCCGATGCTGTTTCTTGCCATGTTCAGGAATGCCCTCGTCTGATCCGGCTCGACGGTTGTCAAATCGCGATTGTCAAATCAGGCGGCGCGCAGCGATTCGGCGCCGGAGATGATCTCGATCAGCTCCTTGGTGATCGCCGCCTGGCGGGTGCGGTTGTAGTTCAGGGTCAGCCGGGCGATCATGTCGCCGGCGTTGCGGGTGGCGTTGTCCATCGCCGTCATGCGCGCGCCCTGCTCGCTCGCCGCGTTTTCGAGGAGTGCGGTATAGATCTGCACGGCGAGGTTTTGCGGCAGCAGCTCGCCGAGGATTTCCTCTTCAGACGGCTCGAACTCGTACACCCCGGCGGTCGCCGCCGACACCGCCGCCGCCTCGCCCTCGGCCTCGACCGGAAACGGGATCAGCTGCTGCACCGTGACGATCTGGGTGATTGCCGAACGAAAGCGGTTGTAGACAATCGTGCAGGCGTCGAACGAGCCGGCGCGAAACAGCACCAGGATGCGCTCGGCGATGTCGTGCGCCTCGTCGAACGACAGATGGCGCCGCCCGACATCGGTCAGGCTGTCGTGGATCATCCGGCCATAGTCGCGGCGCAGCCCGTCGCGCCCCTTGCGCCCGATGGTCAGGATCATGACCCGCTTGCCGGCGGCCTCGAGCTCGCGGATGCGGCGGCGCGCCTCGCGCAGGATCGAGGCGTTGAACCCGCCGGCGAGGCCGCGGTCGGAGGTCGCGACGACGATCAGGTGGGTGTCGTCGTTGCCGGTGCCGACCAGCAGCGGCGGGGCGTTGGGCAGCCCGGACATGCGCGCGGCGAGCGAGGCAAGGACGCGCTCCATGCGCTGGGCGTAGGGGCGCGCCGCCTCGGCCTGCTCCTGCGCCCGGCGCAGCCGCGAGGCGGCCACGACCTTCATGGCCGCGGTGATCTTTTGCGTCGACTGGACGCTGCGGATGCGCAGCCGCAAATCCTTCAGGCTCGGCATCGGCGCCCCGCGCTTTTAAACCTCGCGGCATCGCAAAACCCGTCATTGCGAGGAGCCGCAGGCGACGCGGCAATCTGGACCCAAGTATGCGCGACCGGCACGAGATTGCTTCGCGCAGCCTGTCCTCGGGCGGCGCGCAGAGCCGACCCGTGGGCTCGCAATGACATCGTCATGTTACGTGACAATACTCACACGAAAGTCTTGACGAAGCCGTCGAGGACCTCGACGAGCTCCTTCTCGACCTCGGGCGTCACTTCCTGCTTGTTGCGGATCGTCTCGAGCAGGTCGGGGTGGCTCGCTCTGATCTCGCCGAGCAATGCCTGCTCAAAGCGGGTCACCGCACCAACCTCGACCCGGTCGAGATAGCCGCGGGTTCCGGCAAAGATCACGATGACCTGCTCCTCGACCGGCATCGGCGAGAATTGCGGCTGCTTCAGCAGCTCGGTCAACCGCGCGCCGCGCGCCAGCAGCCGCTGGGTCGAGGCGTCGAGATCGGAGGCGAACTGGGCAAAGGACGCCATTTCGCGATACTGCGCGAGCTCGAGCTTGATGCGCCCGGCGACCTGTTTCATCGCCCTGATCTGAGCTGCCGACCCGACCCGGCTGACCGACAGCCCAACATTGATCGCCGGCCGGACCCCGCGATAGAACAGCTCGGTCTCGAGAAAAATCTGGCCGTCGGTGATCGAGATCACATTCGTCGGGATATAGGCCGACACGTCGCCGGCCTGGGTCTCGATGATCGGCAACGCGGTCAGCGAGCCGGCGCCGTGCTCCTCGTTCATCTTGGCGGCGCGTTCGAGCAGCCGCGAATGCAGGTAGAACACGTCGCCCGGATAGGCCTCGCGCCCGGGCGGGCGGCGCAACAGCAGCGACATCTGGCGATAGGCGACCGCGTGCTTCGACAAATCGTCGTAGATGATCAGTGCGTGCATGCCGTTGTCGCGGAAAAACTCGCCCATCGCACACCCGGCATAGGGTGCGAGATACTGCAACGGCGCCGGCTCGGATGCGGTCGCGGCCACGACGATCGAGTAGTCGAGCGCGCCGTAATCCTGCAACGTCTTGACGATCTGCGCGACCGACGAGCGCTTTTGCCCGACCGCGACATAGATGCAATAGAGCTTGACCCGCTCGTCGGTGCCGGCATTGGCCGGCCTTTGGTTCAGGACGGCGTCGATCGCGACGGCGGTCTTGCCGGTCTGGCGATCGCCGATGATCAACTCGCGCTGGCCGCGGCCGATCGGCACCAGCGCGTCGATCGCCTTCAACCCGGTCTGCACCGGCTCGTGCACCGAGCGGCGCGGCACGATGCCCGGGGCCTTGACCTCGACCCGGGTGCGCTTGACGTCGACCAGCGGGCCCTTGCCGTCTATCGGCTCGCCGAGCGCGTCGACGACGCGGCCCAACAGCCCGCGGCCGACGGGCACGTCGACGATCGCGCTGGTGCGCTTGACGGTGTCGCCCTCGCCGATGCCGCTGTCCTCGCCAAACACGACGACGCCGACATTGTCGCTTTCGAGGTTCAGCGCCATGCCGCGCACGCCGTTTGGGAACTCGACCATCTCGCCGGCCTGGACCTGGTCGAGCCCATAGATGCGGGCGATGCCGTCGCCGATCGACAGGACCTGGCCGACCTCGGCGACATCGGCCTCGCTGCCGAAATTGGCGATCTGCTGCTTCAGGATCGCCGAAATCTCCGCCGCACGGATTTCCATCGTTATTCCTTCAACCCACGGATCCCAGCCTATGCCTTCATCGCCAATTGCAGGCGGCGCAATTTGCTCTCGACCGAGGCGTCGACCATGCGCGAGCCGACCTTGACAATCATGCCGCCGATCAGCCGCGGGTCGACCCGCGCTTCGACAGACACCCGGCGGCCGACGGTGCGGCGCAAATGCTCGCTCAACGCGCCGAGCTGGGCTTCGCTCAGCGGCCGGGCGGCGACGACTTCGGCGGTGACCTCGCCGCGCCGCGCCGCGAGCATCGCGAGAAACCCGTCGATCATCGCCGGCACCGCGAACAAACGCCGGTTGCGGGCGACGACGGCGAGGAAGTCGCGGACGAGAGGCGACAACTCGGCGCGCCCGGCCAACGCCGCGACCGCGCGCCCCTGGTCCTGCCGCGACAGGACCGGGCTGCGCACGAGGCGCATCAGGTCGGCGCTCGCCGCCAGCATCGCGCGCAACTGACACAGGTCGCCCGCGACCTCGTCGAGCGCACGGCGCTCGTCGGCGATGTCGAACAGCGCCGTCGCGTAGCGCGCGGCGAGGGCTGACACGCCTGTCGTTTCGGAAGCCAATGTACAGCAGTCCTCGTTGGCCGCACCGGGCGAGACGCCGCAGCAGCGTTCCGTCATGGTTTTGGGATCGCGCCCGGCCACCGCCGCCGGGCAAAGCCGCCGGCCGGTTCCCTAACACAGCCCCGAACCCCGTGCAACCATCGGCTGTCGCTGACGAATCGCGTTGCGCGATGCCGGTTGTCGTGACGGAAAACTGTACCACCTTGATCCGCCCGCCCGCGGGTGCCTCACCGCGAGCGGATGCAGAGGACCAAACCCAATTGCTTCACCACAGCCATACTTTGAGTAGGTGCCGTACTCGACATACATAATCTGGTAACTGAATCTTGGAGATGCTAAGGGAGGTTCGAGCGTCCTGCCTTAAGACGTCTGAAGAGGGATCTCCCATCGGTATATGCTTGACCTTTGCGATCCCGTATTCGTATATGAGAACAAAACCGAAATCCGGAGCGGAGCAGCCTCTCGTGAAGCAGCGGAACACCAACCAGCCGACGCCGTCGCGTCCCCGGCAGCCCCTTTTCCAATGGCTTGACGTCCCGGACACACCGATACCAGCAACGCCCTCGATTCCCGTGTCTGCCTCTGTCGATCTTCAAAATTTCGCGTCCGGGCGGCGGTTCGGGACAATACTCGCCGATCCGCCGTGGCGCTTTACCAACCGCACCGGGAAAATGGCCCCGGAGCATCGCCGGTTGTCGCGCTATGGCACGCTAACGATGGGCGAGATCGCCGCGCTTCCGATCTCGGCGGTCGCGGCGCAAACCGCCCACCTTTACCTATGGGTCCCGAACGCGCTTCTACCCGACGGCTTGCAGGTAATGTCAGCGTGGGGGTTCCAGTACAAAACCAACATCGTCTGGCACAAGCTTCGTCGAGATGGAGGTTCGGACGGACGCGGGGTCGGATTTTATTTCCGCAATGTGACCGAGCTGATCCTGTTCGGCATTCGCGGCAAAAATGCGAGGACGCTGCGGCCGGGGCGACGCCAGGTCAATTATTTGGGTACCCGTAAGCGCGAACACTCCCGTAAGCCAGATGAGCAATACGAGATTATTGAAGCGTGCAGTCCAGGTCCCTGGTTGGAGGTTTTTGCAAGGGGCAAGCGAGATGGTTGGCAATCTTGGGGCGACGAAGCTATCGACGATTATCAGCCAACTTGGTCAACCTATGACCATAACTCGGCAACAGATCGTCGGCTGCTGAGGGCCTAGCAAGAACAAAGAAGCCACCCTGCGGCTACGGCCTTGGGCCAGCCCCGACATCTTCGACGTAGAGTTGCTGTGAAATCGCAAACGTGAGCACAGGGCAACCCCCGCCGCCCCCACCGTCCAGTCGCGGGACAAGCTTTTCGTGGTGAGTGGTTGCCTGCCCGTAGGAAGCTCCTTTCCCGAGCCGATTGAAAATTCCTTGGAGCTCAGAACCGCGTGTCACAATTACGCCGACATCGATCGCTCGTAGCTCAAATAGAAGCCGGAAATTATTGAGATCACGATCAAAGAACGGATCTTTATTGTTCCACTCGACCTCAAGTGCAACGCGGCCCTTAAAGCAATCCACGCGGTGCGTCGGGCTTTCAAATCGTCGATCGTCAATCAGGATCGCGGTCGCAAAGCCCTTCTCTTGCCAACCGCGCGAGTAAAACGCGCTATCCAGGCGGCGCGAGATGAGCGAGCGATTGCCGCCTTGGGCTCGTATCTCGGATTCAAGTAGTCGGAACTCGCGCAGCACGGCAAGAATGTCCGCCCACTCTGCCGGACAGGCTGTCTTCAAAATACCGGCGGCATTTCGCCACTCATGGACATGATAGAGCTGCCGAAGATCAGTGGGCACAAGGTGGAGGGTGGCCATCGCGTAAAGTTCTGCATTCGGCACATCAGGTCTAGCTCCGACCCGCGCCTTCTGCACCATTCCCTAGTTGGGTCACAACCGCCGCGACATAGCGGAGCGGGCGGGCGGCAACTCCGGACCCCGAAATTCTACAGGAAGCTGTAGGGGTCGATGTCGATCTGGAGCCGCGCCGAGCCGCCAAGCCGGACGCGCGACGCCCAGTCGTGGACCAGCGCCTGCACCCTGACGTCGCGTTCGGCCTTGACCAGAAACCGCCGGCGGTGGCGGCCGCGCAGGATCGCCAGCGGCGCCGGCGCCGGCCCGAGGACGGTGACCCCCGGCAATTGCGGTGCGGCGCGGGCGAGCGCGCGCGCGGCGAAGTCGGCGGCTTCGGCGTCGGCGGCGCTGACGATCAGCGCGGCGAGCCGGCCAAACGGCGGGAGTCCGGCATCGCGGCGCGCCGCCGCCTCGGCTTCGAGAAACCGGTCGCGGTCGCCCGAGGCAAGCGCCTGCATGACCGGCTGGTCCGGCATAAACGTCTGGACCAGCACCCGCCCCTTGCGCTCGGCGCGGCCGGCGCGGCCGCCCACCTGGTGCAGCAGCTGAAAGGTCCGCTCGGCCGCCCGCAGGTCGCCGCCGACGAGTCCGAGGTCGGCGTCGACCACCCCGACCAGGGTCAGCATCGGAAAATGGTGGCCCTTGGCAACAATTTGGGTCCCGATCAAGAGATCGTAGCGGCGCTCCGCCATGGCCCGCGCCAGCTCGGCCGCGGCGCGCGGCCCGGTCAGCACGTCGCTGACCATCAGCGCCGACCGCGCCGCCGTAAAGCGCTTCGACACCTCCTCGAGCAGCCGCTCGACCCCCGGGCCGCACGGGGCGAGGGTGCCCGTCGTCATGCACTCCGGGCATAATGGCGGCACCGGCTCGGCATGGCCGCAATGATGGCATAGCAGGCGCCGGGTAAAGCGGTGCTCGACCAGCCACGCGCTGCAATTCGGGCATTGAAAGCGGTGCCCGCAGGCCCGGCACAGGGTCAGCGGCGCATAGCCGCGGCGGTTCAAAAACAGCAGCGCCTGCTCGCTCGCGGCAAAGGTTTCGGCGAGTGCCGCGACGAGCGGCGGCGACAGAAAGCAACCGCTTTCGATCCGCTCGCGGCGCAGATCGACGAGACGCACCTCGGGGAGCACCGCATCGGCGTGGCGCCGCGGCAGCGCCACCCGCTGATAGCGGCCGCGCGCGACATTGACGACGGTTTCGAGCGACGGGGTCGCCGACACCAGCACCACCGGGATGCCGGTCAGCGAGCCGCGTAGCACCGCCATGTCGCGCGCCTGGTAGCACACGCCGTCCTCCTGCTTGTAGGACGGGTCGTGCTCCTCGTCGACGACGATCAGCCCGAGCTCGGCAAACGGCAGGAACAGCGCCGAGCGCGCGCCGACGACGACCGATGCCCGGCCGGCGGAGACCGCGCGCCAGGTGTCGCGCCGCTCGGCCCGGCCGACCTCGGAATGCCATGCGGCCGGAGCGACGCCAAAGCGCGCCCGAAAGCGCTCGAGCCACTGGCTGCCGAGCGCGATTTCGGGCAGCAGCACCAGGACCTGCCGGCCGGCCGCGAGGGCGGCGGCGACCGCGGCGAAATAGGTTTCGGTCTTGCCCGAGCCGGTAACGCCGTCGAGCAGGGTCACGCCAAACCCGCCCGCCTCGACGCGGGCGACGAGCCGACGCGCCGCGGCGGCCTGGTCGGCGGACAGCGCCGGCCCCACGGCGCGCCAGTCGGGCGGCGCGGGCATCGGCGGCTCGGCTGGCAGCACGCGTTCAGCGACGAGCCCGCGGGCAACGAGGTCGCGCACGACGCCGGCGCCGCAGCCGGCCTCGCGCGCCGCCTCGGCGACGGGTAGCGCCGGGCCGCGCGACAGCGTTTCGAGCACCCGGCGGCGCGCCGGGGTCAGCGCCGCGCCGCCCGCGTCGGTGGCGGCGAGTGCGGCAAGCCCGGCCGGCGCGATCGTGCAAACCCGGTGGGGCCGCGGCGGCTCCAGCGCTTCGGGCACGCTGATCGCCATGCGCAACACCGCACCCGCGGGCGCCATCGTATAGCCCGCGACGCGCTCGACGAACCGGCGCAGGCTCGCCGCCAGCGGCCGCAGCGGCAGGATTTCGGCGACCGGCCGGAGCCGCTCCGGCGCGAGGTCTGCCGCCTTCCCCGCCCCCTCCCCGTCTCCGGCTTCGTCCCACACGACGCCGACCAGACGACGGTTGCCGAGCGGCACGCGCACGAGGCTGCCGGGCGCCGGCGCCGGCGCGCCGTCAGGGATCCGGTAGTCGAGCGCGTCCGGCAGCGGCAGCGGCAGCAGCACGCGGACGCGCCGCGCGCCGGCGGCGCCGGGCTCGACATCGTGATCGGCGTTAACCGGCGAAACCGCCGCCTCGGAACTGGCATGGCGCTCGGGCATCGGCTAAACTCGCTGTCGGTCGGGTCGCCGGCAAGCGCTGTCCGAGTGGCGCTTGCGACCATGCCGGCGGGCCATTTCGGGGTTGGGTGCAGGTGGGTTTCGGATGATCGGGTTTGTCGCTGCTTCCGTTGTGATCGGCCGCCGGCACCGCCGCGCGGCGGCGCGGAGCCAGTGATGGCCGACCGCCCGCAGGACCAGCCTAAGCCGCTCGGGGGCGCCGAGCCGGCGCCGGGCGGCCCGGGCGCCACCCGCGCCGCCGACGTGATCGCCTATTTGCGCGAGCACCCCAATTTTCTTGAAAAGCACCCCGACGCGCTGCATCTGCTGCGGGCACCCAGCCGCGATGCCAACGACGGCATCGTCGACTTTCAGCATTTCATGCTCGAGCGGCTGCGCGGCGACCTGCAACGGGTACGCCACGAGCAAAAAAACCTGATCGCGCTGAGCCGCGGCAACCTCGCCAGCCAATGCCGAGTGCACAAGGCGGCGCTGACGATGCTGAAGGCGACCAGCTTTGAGCATCTCTTACAGATCGTCACGACCGACCTCGCCGTCCTGATCGATGTCGACATCGTCACGCTCGGCATCGAAAGCACGGCGGCGCGCACGACGCGGCTGCCGCTGCCCGGCATCCACCTGCTGCGCGCCGGGATGGTCGACCACCAGCTCGGCCCCGACCGCGACGTGTTGCTGTGCACCGACATCAAGGGCGACCCGACCTTGTTTGGCGCGGCCGCCGGGCTCGTCCGCTCGCAGGCGCTGCTGCGGCTGTCGTTCGGCCGCTCGGGGCCGGCCGGGCTGATGTGCATCGGCACCCGCAAGCCCGGCACCTTTCATCCCGGGCTCGGCACCGAGCTACTGGGGTTCCTCGCGCGCGCCGTCGAGATCACGATCGCGCAGTGGCTCGAACGCGGCCGGTGAGCGCGCCGCCGCCCGCCGCCGACGGGGCAGCGAGGCGGCGGGGCGGGCCGGCCGACCGAACCCCGAATTTCCCCGCCGTGCCCGAGCCGGTGCCGCTGGCGCGGTTTTCGGCGGCCGACGATTTGCGCGCGGCGATCGGCTTGTGGTTCGCGTGGTTGTCGGGCGAGCGGCGGGCTTCGCCGCACACCGTCGCCGCCTATGGCCGCGACTTGGCCGCGTTTCTCGATTTTCTGACCGCTCATCTCGGCGAGGTGCCGGGCCTCGCCGCGGTCGATGCGCTGCGCACCGCCGATTTCCGCGCCTATCTGGCGCGCCGCGCCGGCGACGGGGTCGAGCGCCGCTCGCTGGCGCGAAACCTGTCGGTGCTGCGCGGCTTTGTGCGATTTTTGCAGCGTCGCGGGTTTGCCGTGACAACGGCGCTCGCGGCGTTGCGCGCACCAAAATTGCCGGTCGCCGTGCCCAAGCCGCTGACCGTCGACGACGCGCTCGCCGCGGTCGCGACGGCCGGCGAGCCGGCGCGGGCGGAATGGCAAAAAAGGCGCGACGCGGCGCTGCTGGCGCTGCTTTACGGCTGCGGCTTGCGGCTGTCGGAGGCGCTGGGGCTGAGCCGCGGCGAGGCGCCGAGCGGCGACCTGCTGACCGTCGTCGGCAAGGGCCGCAAGACGCGGCAACTGCCGGTGTTGCCGGCGGTGCGCGAGGCGCTCGCCGCCTACCTCGCCGCGTGCCCCTACCCGGTCGGCGCCGACGGGCCGCTATTTGTCGGCGCCCGCGGCGGGCCGCTGCATCCGCGGATGGTGCAGCGCCAGATGGAGGGGGTGCGCCGTGCTCTCGGGCTGCCGGCGACGGCGACGCCGCATGCGCTGCGCCACAGCTTTGCCACCCACCTTCTCGCCGCCGGCGGCGACCTGCGCGCGATCCAGGAACTGCTCGGCCATGCCAGCCTGTCGACGAC
>DATMLF010000072.1:0-16681 GCA_035570595.1 Allostellaceae bacterium | reverse complement strand
TCGCGCGCGCCGCTTCCATTGCCTCGGGGAGCCTGGCGTCGAGCGATATGTCGAGCGCCCGACCATAGATGTGCTGGCTGTTCTCCGCGACGCCGAACATCGTGCGGGCCAGCATCGCGTTGGTTTCGGGGGTGCGGTAGGCTGACAGGATGGTCGCCTTTGAGGCGCCAACAGCATCGAGAACGTCGGCCAAAAAGTCGAGCACGCCGACATCGATCTGCGTGACCGCGCCGCAGTGAAAATCACGCAAAAAGACGCACAGCTCCTTGACCACCGGGTCAATCGGGCCGTTGCCATCGCGGTAGGCGCCGTCAAATTTCTCGCCGGTATGGGCGTTGACGAGGCGCAACCTTCGCAATGTCGGGGGGCGCGGCACGGCCCGGGCCAAGGTCGGCCACCCCGCGCAGCCGGCGATCACCGAGAGAAGCTGACGGCGGTTCATCACTCGCCGCACTATAGCGCGGATTGCGTCGCGATTGCACACCGCGGCAGCATTTGTCGCACCCGAGGGCGCCTCGCCGGTTTCCGCATCAAGAAAATCAGTTACTTGGAAAGTGAAAACCGATCCTCGACCGAACGCGGCGCCGCGGTTCGGCGCCGACCGTGCGGCGGCCGCGTCGCGGCTCAGAACCGCTGCAACAGGCGATCGATGTAGTCGAGCTCGATTTGCGGGCGATCGCGCTCACCGGCGCGGTGGCGCAGCTCATCGAGGATTTCGCGAGCTTTTTGCATCGTGTTGTTGTCGGGGATCTTGACGTCTCCCTGGTCGTAGGCGCCGCCATTCGCCAGCGGCCTTCCGAGCGGATCGCGCTCGACCCCGTCGCGGCGCCCGCCGAAGCCCGACTCGTCGTCATGAGCATCACCCCGCCCAAGGACATTGCCCAGCTGCTGCTGCATCTTCTGCGCGAATTCGCGAGCCGCCTGCTGCAACTGGTCGAGCGCGTCGGTCTGCGGCCCGATCGCATCGCCCGGCCGCCCCAGACGCAGCGCCTGCGCCGCGTCGTGCATCGCCCGCTGGGCCCGGCCCAGCGGGTCCGGAATCCCGCCGAGGCCGTCGCCCATTCGCCGCATCATGTCGCCGAGCGCCCTGCGCAACCCCTCCTGCTGCCCCGCCGCGTCGCCCATGTCGGCATTTCCACCCGGCTGACCGTTCGGCTGCTGCCGCGCATCGCCCTGGTCGCCGGGCATGCCCGTTTGTCCCTGGTCGGTTTGCTGCTGGGCGCGGAAGCTGCGGTCGAGCAGCTGTTGCTGGCGTTGCATGAGCTCATGCATGCCGCGCATCATTTGCTCGGCTTGGCTTGCCCCTTGCTGCGAACCCTGTCCCGGCCGCGCCGTGCGCAGGTTCTCCAGCATGTTCTGCAATTCGGAAAGCAGCTGGCGCGCCTCCCCGCGCTGCCCGTCCTTCGCCATCTCGCGGGCGCGGTCGAGCATCCGTTGGAGGTCGCGGCTCGTCAGCATCCGCTGCGAGGGATCAATCGGCTGCCGGTTCTGACCGGGGTTGCGAGCCATGTTCTGGGCCAGCGCCTGCAAATATCGGTCGAGCGCCTGGCGCAACTGGCTCATCAGCCGGTCGATTTCCGGATCGGGCGCGTTTTTCGCCAGCGCGTCCTGGAGCTGGCGCTCGATGCGGCGCAGCTCGTTCTCGGCCAACGAAGCGCCGCCGTCCTCGATCCGTAACGCAGTGTCCCACAGCAACTGCTCGACCTGGGCGATCGAGGCCTCGTCCTTGTGCAGGCGGAGGCGCTCCTGCGCGACGCGAAGCGCCAAAAAGACCACGGTGTCGTCGCCGTACAGCCGCGGGCGCGACTGCAGGTCGCCGAGAATCTCTGCCACCGGCAGCCGCGAGCCCGAATCTTTCACCAGCTCTTTGCGCTGATCGATGATCGCCCGCGCCACGGGGTTGTGGAACACCCGCTCGGGCAGCGTCATATGTACCGGCGCGCTTTCTCCGGTCTGGCCGAGCGCATCGGCGGCAACAAGGCGAATTTCGACCGGCAGCCCAGCCCAGGGATGCGCCGTCAGATCGTGATAGCTCGTCGCCTGCGCCTGCTTCAGATGCAACCCGGGCAGCGGCAATTCGAGCTCGATCTTGTCCCCGGGTTTGTGCCCCTGCTTGCCCGCGGATTTGGTTCCTGCGCGGCGGATCACCGCCTTGACGCTCTCGACACCATAATCGTCGCCGGCCTTGTAGTCGATGCGCAGCGCCTGTCGCACGGTCGCCTCGGGCGGTCTCGCGAACATCACCGTCGGCGGGTTGTCGGGGATGATTTCGACAGGCCAGCTGCCGAGGGCATCGCCGGCCTGCGACACCTCGATATGCCTGCCGGCTTTCAGGACCGCCCGGACGCGAAAATCCTCCTTGTCGATTGTGTCGAAGTCGCTGGTTTTGCCATCGACCGCGAGGCGCGGCAGGGCATCGCCGCCATGCACCTGGGCCAACAGGACGCTGCCGGTCGTGACCCTGATGGTTTCCCGGTTCTCGGGGCGCAAAAACTGCGGTGCCAGACCGGTATAATCGGGGGGAGTGACCCAAATATCGAGGCTGGCGGCAATTTTGGGCGTGCCGCCGTCCAGGCTCGGCGTGACCGCGCGCATCAGGCGCTCATGCCAGTCACCCCCCGCGTCGATGGCGGCGAGCAGCAGCAACATCGCCAAGACCACCCGCGCGCCCCACGGGTCCCGGGTGGCGAACCCGGCGGCCGGCCAGCCGATGCGCAATCGGCGCACGGTCGACGCCATCCGGCGCCGGTGAGCCTCCCACAGCGTCGCCGCCTCCGCGTCGAGTGGCGCGCTCGGCCGGTCCGCGAGCGCCTGCATCGGCCGGTGCGGCATACCGCTCGCGCGTTCGATGCGACGGCGGGCGGCACCGGCGTCGGGGACCGAGAGGCCGCGGAAAGCCCTCGCCAGCGCCACCAGAAAGGCGGCACCAAAGGCGAGCAGAGCCGCGCCGTGGACAAACCCCGGCAGCAACGGCAGCAGCCCGAAGCCCGCCACGACCAGGAACAGGGCGAGGATCGCCAGCGCCGGCCAGCACGACGGCCACCACCGTTCCCACAGCAGCGCTGCCCGGGCGAGCCGCAACCGCATCGCGAACGGCGTTTTTTGACGAGCCGAGCGATCGGTCATACCGCACCTCTGTTCCGCGCCGGCCCCGGCAAATCGCTATCGAGCCAGTCAGGAATTGTATCCAGCGTCAGCAGATCGTCATAGCTCGGGCGCGCCCTGATGACGGCCTGGCGATCGCCGGCAACCAGCACCTCCGGCACAAGCAGGCGGCTGTTGTACGTCGAGCTCATGACGGCGCCGTAGGCCCCTACCGCGGTAAACGCAATCAAATCGTCCGCCGCCAAGGGAGGCAGGCTCCGGCCCACCGCGAACGTGTCGCCGCTTTCGCAAACCGGGCCGACAACATCGGCCGGCATTAGCGGCGCCCCTCCCGCTGGCAGGCGCACCGGGGCGATGTCGTGCCATGCGTCGTAAAGCGCCGGGCGAATCAAATCGTTCATCGCCGCGTCGACGACGACAAACCGCCGGGCCGCCGCGCCCTTTACATAGAGCACCCGCGCTACCAGGAGGCCGGCCGGTCCGGTCAACACCCGCCCCGGCTCGAGCGCGAGCAAGAGATCGAGCCCCGCGAACGCCTCGCGCACGACATTTGCGTACTCTTCCAGCGCGGGCGGAGACTCGCCGCGATAGCTGATCCCGAGCCCGCCGCCGAGATCGACCCTGTCAACCGCGAGCCCGTCGCGGCGCAACGACAGCACCAGAGCGGCAAGCCGTTCAAAGGCGCGCCGGTAGGGCGCCAAATCGGTCAGTTGCGAGCCGATATGCACGGCGAGCCCGACCGGCGCCACGCCGGGGAGCGACGCCGCCAGCCGATAGGCCGCCGAGGCCTCGGCGAAATCGACCCCGAACTTGTTTTCCTTCTTGCCGGTAGCGATTTTGGCGTGCGTCAGCGCGTCGACATCAGGGTTCACTCTGAGGGCGACCGGCGCGGTTTGGCCGAGCGCGCTGGCGACAGCGCTGAGCAGCTGCAGCTCCGGCACCGATTCGACATTGATCTGGTGGATGTCGGCGGCAAGCGCCGCCGCCATCTCGCTCGCCGTCTTGCCGACGCCCGAAAAGACGATGCGCTGCGGCGCAACACCGGCGGCAAGCGCGCGCCGCATCTCGCCTTCGGAAACGACATCGGCCCCGGCGCCGAGCCGAGCGAAGAGGCGCAGCACGGCGAGATTGGAATTCGCCTTGACCGCATAGCAAACCAGCGGCCGCTGGTCGGCAAACGCCCCCGCAAAGCGCCGATACAACTCGACGAAGGCCGCGGTCGAATACAGGTAGAAGGGGGTGCCGACCGCCTCGGCGACCTGCCGAACCGGTATCTCTTCGGCGTAGAGCTCGCCACCGCGGTAATCGAAGAACTCACTCATGCGGGTAGGTCCGCGGATACACGTTGGGCACACCGGGCGGGGGTTGCGGCGATCCCTTTTTTCCACAATCCGTCAGCCCGAGAGCCGCGAGCAGCAGCACGACGGCGCCCCCGGCACGCAGCGCGCGACGTTTCCCGGCGGGCCGGCGATAACGCCCGGAATCGCAAGATCGCCGCGCTTCGCCTCTCACCGCAAAAACCTTTCCCGTGCCGCGGCGATCGCGGCCCGCACCCGATCCGGCGCGGTCCCGCCGTAGCTGGCGCGGCTGGCAACCGAGCGCCCGGCGTCGAGCACGTCGTAGATCTCCTGGCTGATCGCCGGCTCGACGGCCTGCAACTCGCTCAGCGGCAGCTCGGCGAGGGTAAGCCCCAGCGCCTCGGCGCGCTTGACGACCTGCCCCGTCGCGTGGTGCGCCCGACGGAACGGCAGGCCGGCGACGCGCACCAGCCAGTCCGCGAGGTCGGTCGCGGTGGCATAGCCGTGTCCTGCGGCCGCGCGCAGGCGCTCACGATCCGGGCGTAGGTCGCGGACCATTCCGCTCGTCGCGGCAAGACACAGCTCGAGCGTGTCGGCGGCTTCGAACACCGGAATCTTGTCTTCCTGCATGTCCTTGCCATAGGCGAGCGGCAATGCCTTCATCACCGTCAGCAGCCCGACCAGCGAGCCGTTCAGCCGGCCAGTCTTGGCGCGGACCAGCTCGGCGGCGTCGGGATTGCGCTTTTGCGGCATGATCGAGCTGCCGGTGGTGAACGCGTCGCTCAGCGCGACAAAGCCGAACCCGTCGCTGCACCATAACACGACTTCCTCGGCAAACCGCGACAGGTGGGTCCCGGCGAGCGCCGCCATGGCTAGGAATTCGATCGCAAAATCGCGGTCCGAAACCGCGTCGAGCGAGTTGGCCATGGGCCGGTCAAACCCCAACGCCGCGGCGGTCATGTCGCGGTCGATCGGAAACGAGGTGCCGGCAAGCGCCGCGGCACCGAGCGGCGACTCGTTCATCCGCCGCCGGCAATCCGCCAGCCGCCCGCGGTCGCGCCCGACCATCTCGACATAGGCCATCAGGTGATGGCCGAGGGTCACCGGCTGGGCGATCTGCAGGTGGGTGAACCCCGGCATCACCGTGTCGGCTTCAGCCTCGGCGCGGTCGAGCAGCGCCTGCTGCAAATCCCGCATCGCGCCGTCGATGCGGCCGATCGCGGCGCGCAGCCACAACCGGAGGTCGGTCGCCACCTGGTCGTTGCGCGAGCGCGCCGTATGCAGGCGGCCGGCAACCGGGCCGATCAGCTCGGCAAGGCGCGCTTCGACATTCATGTGAATGTCCTCATGCGCGTCGCTGAAGACAAAATCGCCGCCCTCGATCTCGGTCCGGATTTGCTCTAGACCGGCGGCGATCGCCGCGCCATCTTCGGCCGACAGGATGTTCTGCGCCACCAGCATTGCGCAATGCGCCTTCGAGCCGGCAATGTCTTCGGCCCACAGGCGCTTGTCGAAATCGATCGACGCGTTTATCCGGCGCATGATCTCGGCTGGCCCGCCGGTAAAGCGTGCGCCCCACTGCGAATTGACCTCGGACGCGCCGGTTTTTTTGGCGCCGCTCACGCGCCGACTCCCGGATTGACGGGGAAGGGAGGGAAGGCACAAACCATGCGAACCGGCTGTATCGCGCTATTGGCTGTGCTGACGCTTTTTGCGGGCGCTGCGCAAATCGCGCGGGCCGAGCCTGGCGGCGGCGAACCGGCCCCGCTCGGCCAGTTCATTCCGGCCTCGCCGCCGCATCCGGCGCCGCGAATCGCGTTTGCCGACGCCGCCGGCAAGACCGTCAGCCTCGACGACTTCAAGGGCAAGCTCGTCATCGTCAATCTCTGGGCCACCTGGTGCGCCCCGTGCCGGAAGGAGATGCCGTCGCTCGAGCAGTTGCAAACCCGGCTCGGCGGCAAGATCACGATCCTCGCGATATCGGAGGACATGGGCGGCGGCAAGGCGGTCGCGCCGTTCATCGCAAAACTCGGGCTCAAGGCGGTAAAAATTTATCTCGACCCCAAAAATGCCGCGGCCCAGGCCTTCAAGGTCGACGGTCTCCCGACGAGCTTTCTGATCGACCCGCGGGGGCGGGTCCTGGGCCGCGTCGAAGGCGAAGCCGACTGGGACTCGCCCAAAATGTTGGCGGTCATCGAGCCGCTCTTGCCCCAGGACGACATCGTCAAGACGTCGTTCCCGCAAGCACGCCCTTGAGAAACTCGCCGCCCCGCCGCAACCCCTCCTGGTCGATCGAATGCCCGATGCCGGGGCAGGTCAGGGTTTCGACATCGACCCCGGCCGCCTTGAGCGCGGTCTCCGCCGCGCCGAGCGAGGCGTAGGGAACGAGCGGGTCTTCGGTGCCGTGGACCAGCATTACGCGCGGCCGCGAGCGCAGCTCCGAGGGCAGCAATTCGGGCGCGAGCAGCCGGCCGGAATAGCCGAGAATGCCGGCGGCCGGCCGGGCTCGCCGCAGCCCGACATAAAGCGACATCATCGTGCCCTGCGAAAAGCCGACCAGCGCCAACGCGGCGTCGTCGAGCCCGCGCGCGGCCAACGCTTCGTCGATAAAGGCGTCGAGGATCGGCGCCGCCGCGCGCACCCCTGCCAGAACCGCCGCCGGGCTGCGATCCTGGGAGCTGAACCATTGAAAGCCGTGGGGCGCCATGTCGCATGGAAAAGGCGCGTTCGGCGCGACGAACTCGGCCTCGGGCAGCAGCGGAGCCCAATAGGGGGCGAGCCCGATCAGGTCGTTGCCGTCGGCGCCGAGCCCGTGCAACAGCATCGCCAGCTGCTTTGGCGAGCCGCCCGAAGCAGGCGGGCGCGACGGTCCGGACAGGGTGAGCGGCATCGGTGCGGTCCTTCAAAAAACCGGCGCAAGGCCACAGGGATAGCCGAAATTCGGCCCCGCTGTCACCCGCGGCGGCGGCGATGAGCCGCGCGGCGGTCGTGACCCGGTTTGCGCCGAGCCCGACCGGGTATCTGCATCTCGGCCATGCCCGCTCGGCGTTCGAGGGCTGGCGCGCCGCACGCGACCAGAGCGGGCGTTTTTTGTTGCGGCTCGAGGACATCGACAAGACGCGCTGCCGCGAGGAGTTCGCCGTCGCGATCATCGAAGACCTCGCCTGGCTCGGGCTCGACTGGGACGGCCCGGCGCGCCGCCAGTCCGAGCATTTTGACGATTACCGCGCCGCTCTCCACCGGCTCGATGCGCTGGGGGTGCTTTATCCGTGCTTTTGCACGCGGCGCGAGATCCAGGCCGAAATCGCGCGTGCCGGCGGCGCTCCGCAAGGCGAGGCGGGTCCGCCCTACCCCGGCACGTGCCGTCAGCTCGATATGGCGGAACGCGCCGCAAGGCTGCGCGCCGGCCGCGACCATGCGCTGCGGCTCGATGTTGCCCGCGCCGTGGAGCTGACCGGACCGCTCGACTGGATCGAGGAAGGCGGTCGGGAACCGCGGCGGGTGCGCGCCGACCCGACCCCGCTCGGCGACGTCGTGCTGGCGCGCAAGGACATACCGGCGAGCTACCACCTGGCGGTCACGGTCGACGATGCGATCCAGGGGGTGACGCTCGTTACCCGCGGCGTCGACCTGGCGGGGGCGACAAATGTCCATCGCGTGCTGCAGGCGTTGCTCGGCCTGCCGACGCCGCGCTACCGGCACCATCCGCTGCTGACCGACGCAAGCGGCCGACGCCTCTCGAAGCGGGATCGTTCGCGCACGATCCGGGCGATGCGCGCGGCCTCCCTGCGGCCGGACGACGTTATCGCCGAAGCGCTCTCCTCGGTCGAGCCAGCGAAGCAATCGACCTCGGGTTAGACGAACAGCTCGACCTCGCGGGGCACCGCTTCGGTTAACAGCGGACTCTCAGTCGTTCGCGGCCTGGGCGTTGCGCGGCTCCAATTCCCCCCAGCTGCGGCCGGTCATCAGATCGGCCCAGCGCCGGTAGAAATGGCGATGGTTGTTTTCGCTGATGCGCGCTTCGCTGGCCCACGCGCCGAGCCCCTCGTCATAGCGGTCGTGGCCCATGCCCATCTGGTTGTTGAGCGCCATCTCCCGCGAGACGACACCTCGGCAGGTGCGGGTGCATTCCTGCCAATTGTCCATGTCGTCCTGCTCGAACGTGCCCGACGGGCTGAACCCGCGCACCCCGGCGAGCCGCACCGCCTCCTTGACGTCCGCCGGCGCCGCCTTGTCGCAGAACACCCACGACCAGATCTCGGTCTTGTCCGGTCCGCGCGGCTGCCACACCCGGAAGGTCCGCGAGGTGCTGCGCAGGAACGAGAAATGCGGGAACACGGTGCCGACGATCGGGCTGATCAGCCGGCCGCGCGCGCCGATGCGCTGTTCGACCTCGGGGCGGATCGCGCGCTCGTATTCCTGAATGACCGGCACCGGCGGGTCGCCGTAGTCGTCGGGCCCGACGCAGATCAGCATGTGGCCGTTCCCTGGCGAGACCATGCTGCCCGCCGATTTCGGGTTCGCCGTAACCCCGCTGCTAAAGGCGGTGGTGATCGCCGACAGATGCGTCCACTGCACGTGATAGGCGTCGCCGCCAAAATTCTCCGCCGGGAACTTCCAGTTGCACGGCACGATCCATTTGTGCGTCGCGAGCACCTCGACCCCGCCCTCGCGCCGATCGAAAAACACATCGAGATACCACGCCATCTCGCCCAAATACTGACGCAGCGATCGCGCCTTCGGGTCGAAGGTCGCGAAGATCAGACCGCGATGGCTGTCGAGCTGCGCCACCGGCACAAGGCCCCACTGCCCGCGGTCGAGCGCGTCGTAATAAAAATCCTTCAGGTGCGGGACACCCACCAAGGCGCCGTCGTTGCGATAAGTCCAGCCGTGGTACGCGCAGGTAAAGCTCGCGGTATTGCCGCTGTCGGCGCGGCACAGGCGGTTACCGCGATGCCGGCAGACATTCAGTAAGGCATGGACCTTGCCGTGGCTGTCGCGCACCACCAGCACCGGGTCCTCGCCCATATAGGTCGTGACGAAATCACCGGGCTGCGGGATCTGGCTTTCATGGCACAAGAACAGCCAGCAACGGGCAAAAATCTGCTTTTGTTCCTCTTCGTAGATCTCCGGCTCGATAAAGATGCGGCGGCTGACGAGCCCGTTGTCACTGTCGACCAGCCGATCGATATTAGCCACCATCCTTGCCTCCTCCGGCGCAAAATCCACCGTGCTAATCACTGATGGGCGCGGGCTACCTCTTCGTCATTCCCGCAAAAGCGCGAACCCAGAGCTTGCTCCTCGCTTGAAGCAGGCGGCGGCGGGCACCGAGCGTCTGCCCCCTGTTCGAGCCAGGGGCAGGCTCAGGACCCCCGCCTGCGCGGGGCGACGGATTAGGAGGCGATCACGGTCGTTTGTCAGGTTCGCACCACTAGCCAGCGGAGCCGCTGTTTCGCTCCCAGTAGCCGGTCGCGGCGGGAAAGACGGTTTGGCATCGGGTCGCTTCGGGCGCCCCGTCCAAGGTGTCGGCGGCGGCCCGCCAGACCGCATAATGCGGCGCCACCCGATGCGCCTCCAGCGCCGCCTCGTCGCGATAGACTTCATAGAAATAATAGACGTTCTGGTCCTGGCCGTCCTGCAGCACGTTGAAGCGCATGCAGCCAGGCTCGTCCCGCTCGGAGCCGAGCGCGTCAACCTCGATCGCCTTCAAGAAGCGCTCGCGCTCGCCGGGCTTGACCCGGACCTTCACCCACATCGCCAGCATGCTGCCTCCTTCCGGTTGTCGCCGCCCGCGCCGAACCCCGCCGCGCCGAGGCGCGAGCCTTCCCGAGCGTGAATGTATGCGAACTGTGCTGCCGCCGTCACCCGTGGTCGCAACGCTCCGTTCGGGGTCAGTAGGAGCGCGGCATGCCGAGGACGTGCTGGCCGAGATAGGCGAGGATCAGGTTGGTCGAGATCGGTGCCGTCTGGTAGAGCCGGGCCTCGCGCCACTTGCGCTCGATGTCGTATTCCTTGGCGAACGCAAAGCCGCCATAGGTCGCGAACGTCGCCTCGGCGGCATGCCACGTCGCCTCCGAAGCCAGCAGTTTCGCCATGTTGGCGTCGGCGCCGCAGTCCTCGCCAGCGTCGAACAGTGCCGCGGCGCGGCGGCAGATCATGTCGGCGGCCTCGATCTCGGCATAGGCGCGCGCCAGTGGAAACTGCACGCCCTGGTTCTGGCCGATCGGCCGGTCGAAGACGACGCGCTCCTTGGCATATTCAACCCCCTTGTTGAGTAGCCAGCGGCCATCGCCGATGCATTCCTGCGCGACGAGGATGCGCTCAGCGTTCATGCCGTCGAGGATGTAGCGAAAGCCCCTACCCTCCTCGCCGATCAGCGCGTCCGGCGGCACCTGCAGATTGTCGAAGAACACTTCGGTGGTGTTGTGGTTGATCATCGCCTCGATCGGCCGGATCTCGACGCCGTGTCCGAGGTTTTCGCGCAGATTGACCAGGAACACCGAGAGCCCGTCGGTGCGGCGCTTGACGTCGTCGACCGGGGTCGTGCGCGCGAGCAGCAGCATCAAATCGGAGTGGCGGGCGCGCGAGGTCCACACCTTCTGCCCGTTGACGACGTAGTGGTTGCCCTCGCGCACGGCACGGGTCTTGAGCTTGGTCGTGTCGGAGCCGGTCGTCGGCTCGGTCACGCCAAACGCCTGAAGGCGAAGCTCGCCCGACGCGATCTGGGGCAGGTAGCGCTGCTTTTGCTCCTCGCTGCCGTGGCGCAACAACGTGCCCATGATGTACATCTGGGCGTGGCCCTGGCTCGCGGTGCAGCCGCACGCGTTGATCTCCTCGAGGATGACGGCGGCGGCGCGCAGCGGCAGCCCGGAGCCGCCATACTCCTCCGGGATCAGCGAGGCGAGAAACCCGCCCTCGGTCAATTCCTCGATGAACGCGGTCGGATAGGCCTGCTCGGCTTCGAGCTTGCGCCAGTATTCGCCGGGATAGCGCTCGCAGATCCGTTGGACGGACTGACGCAGCTCGGGGTAGTCCTCGCCAAGGGCGAGCATGACCGGCTCGTCGGCGCGATGGCCGTGGGGCATTGCCTGTTCCTCCAGCGTTGGCGGGCGAAAATAGCGCGGAACGGCGGCAAGTTCATCCCGGATGGACACTTTCCACACCGCGTGACCATCGCCGCCGAAAACACCGCACCTCAGCGAGAGGCCAGCCCCGACGTGTTCTCCGGCGAAACCCTCCCGCTCAGTTAATATTCACGTAAGATTTTCGTTTTGTAGCGGCTTCGTGCCGGCCCAGGATGGGACAATTGTCGCATCCTGGGCCGGGCACGGCGGCACACGCGGCTGTCAGGCGGATTGCCGAACCGGGCGGAAGGCGGCAATCTCACCCGGCTTGCGCAGCATCTTGTCGACTTCGCTCGCGTGCAATTCCTCGGCGTACACCATCTGCCGCGCATACTCCTCGACAATGACCGAGCAGCCCTCCGCGCAGCGAAGCAGCTCGCGGTAGAGCGACAGCGCCCTCGACTCGGTCTCCAGCGAGTCCCGCATGATCGCGTCGACATCGGTCTTGTGGGTGTCGAGCAGCGGCCCGATCGTCAGCGACGGGTACTCGCCGAGAAACGTGATCAGTTCCCCCGCCTGCTGCGCGTGGGTCAGCGATTCGGCCGCCTGCTCGCGCATCCACGACACGATCGGAATGCGATTGTGCCCGAACACGAGAAACGAGTAGTGAGTGTAGCGGATGACGCCCGCCAGCTCCGCTTCGAGAATGCGGTTCAACAGATCGACGGCTCTCTTTTTGTCTAGCTCGGCCATGGCGAATTGCCTCCTCGATTTGTCCGGCTGATGCCGGCCCACCTTTTTTCAACCGCCGGAGCCGGGGCGGCGTTCCGAGGGGAGCGCGTGCGGGCGATGCGCGCGACAGCGGCGATGCTCGCAAAAGCGGCCGCGGCGGCGACGGTGCTCGGGCTTTGCGCGCTGCCGGCAATGAGCGCCGAGGTGCCCGCCGCGGACGCCGCGCGCCATGTCGGCGAGGTCGCGACGGTTTGCGGCGTCGTCGCCTCGGCCAAGTTCGATTCCGAGCTGCCGTCGCAGCCGACATTCCTCGATTTCGAAAAGGCTTATCCCGACCAGGTCTTCACCGTCGTGATCTTTGGCGGCGACCGAGGCAAGTTCGGCACGCCGGAAACCACGCTGCGCGGCAAACGGGTGTGCGTGACCGGAAAGATCCAGCAGAAAAGCGGGATGCCCGAGATCATCCTCAACGACCCGAAGCAGCTCACCCGCTGACGCCGCCGGGAACCGCCCGCGCGCGTCGTGGCGGCGCTCAGCCCGTGGATGCCTCGATCCGCTCCATGTCCTCGTCGCTGAACCCGAAATGGTGGCCGATTTCGTGGATCAGCACATGGCGCACCAGGTGTGCTAGGCCCTCGCCGCTTTCGCACCAGAAATCGAGGATCGGGCGGCGGTAGAGAAAGACCATGTCGATGGCGGCCCGCGGGTCGCTGACGCTTTTGTGGGGCAATGCCACGCCGCGGTAGAGCCCGAGGATGTCGAACGGGCTGTCGAGGCCCATCGCCGCTTCGGTCTCCTCGTCGGGGAACTCCTCGACGCGGATCAGCACCGGGCCGAGATGCTTTTTGAGCCGCCGCGGGATCGAGGCCAGCGCCGCTTTGGCAAGCTCCTCGATGTCGGCGATCGTTGGCGGGGTACGCTCGGTCATCGCAAGGTCACCGCACGCTTGACCTTGGCCGCCGCAACGCGCACTTCGTCGCGAGGCGACGAGGACGGGAGGGTCAAATGGTCGAAAAGCTGGTCGGCGCGGCGCGGCATGCGGCAATCCACGAATTGCACGGTTGGGTCGAGGCCGCCGACCGCGACGCGATTCGCAAAAGCTATCATTTCGGCGACTTCTCCGAGGCGTGGGGCTTTATCTCGCGAATCGCGCTCTTGGCCGAAAAGATGGACCATCACCCCGAGCTGTTCAACGTCTACAACCGGGTTGAAATCGTGCTGGCGACGCACGATGCCGACGGGGTCAGCGAGCTCGACATCAGGCTCGCCCGCGCCATCGACGAGATCGCGCCCGAGCGCGACCGCCGACCGCCCTTGCCCTGAGGCGTTCTGACCGGCTGGTATTGCGGCCCGCGGACAGGTTATCCCGGCTGGTCGATGCACCGGATAGCGTAAATCCGGAGCTCCGAACGAAACGCTCGCGATGTGGCGAATATTGTCGGCGCCAAGCAACCCACAGAAGCATGTCCTAGGGCTCAGGATAAAAGTGATTTCTCTAGAACCTCTAGCAGCCCTTCTCTGGCCCTTACGCCTTTTCGCGGAATCCGCTCTACCTTGGCGGCAACGTGTTCATCTTTTTTGGCGCAGGGCTGGTGCTGGGATCGCCCGCCGCGCTCATCCTGATCGCTGGTCATCTTCTTTTCGTAGACCTCTTCGTTAGGCGAGCGAAAAACAGCTGGAGAGGCGGTTTGGCCACCTGGGCGCGCTACCGAAGGCAGGTGCGGCGATGGATCTGAATAGGTTGCCGGAGCCAAGGCTGACCGCCGACATCAGCACCAGTCGCCGGCTCAAAACGGCGCGGTCAGCACCACGTTCACCAGCTCTACGCCGGGGTCTTTGTTGCCGAGCCCGGCATTCGATATGTGGTAAAAACCAACGCCGAGCCGCCGGTCGTTGGCAAACCGATAAGCAAGTTCCGCACCTGACCGGAACTCCCACCAATAACCCAAGTCGATACCGTGTCCGCTATTAGAATAGCCGCCGGCGAAACTCGGGGTCAGAATGAGATTATACGGAACGTGGATGTCGAAGCCGAACCCGACATAGGTGAAAACCGCACCCTTGCCGGTGCCCATCGCGCCGAAAAACGGCGAGATGATCCACAGCTCGTCGCCGAACCGGAATTCGCCCATCGCCAAGCCGGTTGTCCCGGAGCCAGGGTGA
Source organism: Allostellaceae bacterium (assembly GCA_035570595.1). GTDB lineage: Bacteria > Pseudomonadota > Alphaproteobacteria > ATCC43930 > CGMCC-115725 > AP-15. The sequence continues at coordinate 2,319 of DATMLF010000072.1, read as the reverse complement.
TGCTCGGGTATCACATCAAAGGCGCCGCCGCCGAGCACGATGCGCGGCGGGTCACCCGGCGAGCCGAAGCTGACAACTTGCGCCGCCGCGGGTTCGGCGCCGGCAACGGCGAGCGCCAGCAGCAAGCTCGCCGCAGCCGCCCGCCCGGCCATTCGCAGGTTCAATTCCGCTTCCCCTCGCGCGCAACGGTTTTGTCGCCAACCAGCATAAAGCGCCCGTCAGCGCGCACAAGGCAAACAGCCCCGCGCTATTTTCGTTTCATACGTTCGGTCGCGAGCACCAGCTGCTCGCGGATGCCGGGCTCCATCGCCGAGTGGCCGGCATCGGAGACGATCGCGAAATCGGCTTCGGGCCAAGCGCGCGCAAGCTCGTCGGCGCTGGCGATCGGGCACACCATGTCGTAGCGGCCCTGGACGATGATCCCCGGCAGGTGGCGGATGGCGCCGATCCGGGCGATCAGGTCGCGCTCCCCGCCGAACAGGTGGTTGCGGAAGAAATGCGCCTCGATCCGCGCGAGCCCCAATGCCAGGCGCTCCTCGCCAAACGCCGCGACAGTCTCCGGGTTTGGCAGCAAGGTCGAGCAGGCGCCTTCAAAGCCGCCCCAGGCGCGCGCCGCCGGCAGGTGCACCGCCGGGTCGGGGTCGAGCAGCCGGCGATGATAGGCGGCAAGAATGTCGCCGCGCTCGGCCTCGGGCAGAAACCCGGCAAAGGCACGCCAGGCTTCCGGAAAGATGCGGCGCACGCCGTAGAGAAACCACTCGATCTCCGCCGGCCGGCACAAGAAGATGCCACGCAAGACCAGTCCGCGGCAGCGCTCTGGGTAGGTCTCGGCATAATCGAGCGCCAGGGTCGAGCCCCACGAGCCGCCGAAGACAAGCCACTTCTCGACCCCAAGCTCGCCGCGCAGCCGTTCGATGTCGGCGACGAGATGAGCAGGAGAGTTGTCGGCGGTCTCGCCGAGCGGGACCGAACGGCCGGCGCCGCGCTGGTCGAAGATGACGATGCGCCAATAGTCGGGGTCGAAAAAGCGGCGGTGCACCGGCGTCGCACCGGCGCCCGGCCCGCCGTGCAAAAACAGCGCCGGCGCGCCGCGCGGGTTGCCGGACTGCTCCCAGTACATCGTGTGGCGCGCATCGAGGCGCAGGTAGCCGGTCCGGTACGGCTCGATCGGCGGAAACAGGTCGCGACGGCTCGTCATCCAGCCGAGTGTAAAAGCACGCGCGCCGATCACATAGCCGGAAACGCCGCTGGCGAGGGGTTGCATCGCGGCGTGGAAATCTTTTTTAACATTGAAGGAACCCGCGAATCAGCGACAGCGGCCACGGAGTACATCAGCCGCGATCTTGCGCGCGCTCGGCGATCCCAAGCGGCTTCGGCTTTTGCTGCGGCTTGGCGACAGCGAGGCGTTGCGTGGTCGCAGTTTGCGGCAGTCGTGGCGCCGACCCCGCTGTTTACGTCTGCGACTCCCGCTTTCGCGCGTGTGCCGACGAAAAAACGGGCACGAAGCGTTAAATTCGTACCGCTTCCGGATTAGCCGCGTCGATCTTCGAGCCGATCGGCGCTAGCCTCGCCGCTGCGAAACCGCCCATCCGGGGAGGAACCATGAAGCGCAGCAGCGAGCGGATCCTGACCACCCATGTCGGCAGCCTGCCGCGGCCGCCCGACCTCTTGGCGATGATCCAGGCGAAGGAGCAGGGCATGGCGTTTGACGCCGGTGCGTTTGCCGCGCGCGTCAAAAGCGCCGTCGCCGATGTCGTCAAAAAGCAGGCCGAGAGCGGCATCGACATCGTCGCCGACGGCGAGATGGGCCGGGTCGGCTTTATCCCCTATGTCAACGAACGTCTGACCGGCATCGAACCAAGCCCGGGCGAAATCGCCAGCTATTGGAACGAGTCGCGCGAGTACAAAGCTTTCCCCGAATTCTACGCCTGGGCGCAGGGTCAGGCAGGCGCCGCGGGAAAGGCCGGCCGCACGCGCTGGATGTGCACCGGCCCGGTCGCCTACAAAGGCCACGCCGCGCTCGCCGCCGACATCGCCAATCTGAAATCGGCAATGGTTGGACTGAATGTCGCCGAAGCCTTCATGCCGGCGGTATCGCCCGGCAATCTCGTCAACTGGAACCGCAACCTCTTCTACAAGAGCGAGGAGGAATATCTTTACGCGGTCGCCGAGGCGTTGCGCGAAGAATATCAGGCGGTTATCGATGCCGGGCTTATCCTCCAAATCGACGACCCGTTGCTCAGCTCCTATTACGTCATGCACCCGGAGGTCAGCCTCGCCGGCTGGCGGGAATGGGCCGGAACGCGAGTCGCCGCCTTG
>DATMLF010000071.1:0-17076 GCA_035570595.1 Allostellaceae bacterium | reverse complement strand
CAACCTCGTCATGTACGTGCTGACCGGCAACTACAAATCGGACCAGGTGCACGTGCCGGCGATCCTCGAGCGCCTCGGCCAATGACGAATAGTGGGTTCGCCCTCGCCGCCGCCCCGTTGTTGCCGTGGTGGGCGCTGGCGCTGCTCGGCGCGGCGGGAGTGCTGCTCGTCGGCTTTGGCGTGTGGCGCCGCGCGCCGGGGCTGGCGTGGCGCGCGTTGGCGCTCGCCGTGCTGCTGGCCGCACTGGTCAACCCGTCGCTGATCGAGGAGCAGCGCGTGCCGCGGCGCGACGTTGCGATCGTGATCCTCGACGACTCCCCGAGCCAAAGCATTGGCCACCGCCGGCAGGCGAGTGCCGCGGCGCTGGCCGCGGTCAAGGAGAAGCTCGGCCGCGAGCCGGGCCTCGATATCCGGGTCGTCCGCGCGGGCGCCCCCGAGCCCGGCGCCGGCGACGACGGCACGCGGCTGTTCGCGGCGCTCGACCGGACGCTGTCGGATATTCCGCGCGAGCGCCTCGCCGGCATCGTCATGATCACCGACGGCGAAGTCCAAGACGTCCCGGCCGGCGACGACAAGGCGCTGCGGCAGGCGGTCCCGGCGCCGCTGCACGTCCTCTTGTCCGGCGAGCCGGACGAGCGCGATCGGCGCCTTGTCGTCTCGCAGGCGCCGAGCTTTGGCATTGTCGGAAAGCAGCTGCAGCTGCGCATCCGCGTCGAGGACCTGCCCGAGACCGCCGCCGAAAAAGCCAGCGCGGACATCGACGAGGCGCGCGTCACCTGGCGCAAGGACGGCGGCCCGCCGCAGGAGCTGACGGTGCCGGTCGGACAGGACGCCACCTTGCCGGTCACGATCGACCATGGCGGCCCCAATGTGCTGGAGCTTCAGGTGGCGCCGGGGCCGCACTCGCTGACCCCGGTCAACAAGCGCGCGGTCGTCGTCGTCAACGGGGTGCGCGACCGTCTGCGGGTTTTGCTGGTCTCGGGCGAGCCTCATGCCGGCGAGCGGGTGTGGCGCAACCTGCTCAAATCCGATCCGTCGGTCGACCTGGTGCACTTCACAATCCTGCGGCCGCCGGAAAAGCAGGACGGCACGCCGATCCGCGAGCTGTCGCTGATCGCGTTCCCGATCCGCGAGCTGTTCGACACCAAGCTCGACGATTTCGACCTGATCATCTTCGACCGCTACAGCCAGCGCGGGGTCATCCCCGAGGCCTATCTCGAAAACATCGTGCGCTACGTCCAGAACGGCGGCGCCCTCTTGGAGGCGGCGGGGCCGAATTTTGGCACGCCGATGAGCCTGTCGCGCTCGCCGCTCGGGGCAATCCTGCCGGCCGAGCCGACCGGCGACGTGTATGACGAGGGCTTCAAGCCGCAGGTGACCGACATCGGCCGCCGCGATCCGGTGACCGAGGGGCTGCCCGGCGCCGGCGCGCCCGGCGCCGAGCCCAGCTGGGGGCGCTGGTTCCGCCAGGTCGACGCTCGCGTCCATCGCGGCGTCACCTTGATGACCGGCGACCGCGGCGACCCCCTTCTGGTGCTCGACCGCGTCGGCAAGGGGCGGGTGGCGCAGCTCCTGTCGGACGAGATGTGGTTCTGGGCGCGCGGCTTCGAGGGCGGCGGCCCGCAATCCGAGCTGCTGCGGCGGCTGGCCTACTGGCTGATGAAGGAGCCCGACCTCGAAGAAAACGACTTGCGCGCCGCGGTCGACGGCGACCGCCTGGTGGTGACCCGCCAGTCGCTGGAGCCCGACAGCCACCCGGTCAGCGTGACTGCGCCCGACGGCTCGACCCACGCGCTGAAGCTCATGCCCGACCAAGGCGGGCGCAGCACCGGCAGCCTGGCGATCAAGGAGATGGGGCTTTACCGGGTGACCGGCGGCGATCGCACCGCGCTTGCCGCGGCGGGGCCGCTGAACCCGGTCGAGTTCGCCGACGTGCGCACCACGCCCGACAAGCTCGCCCCGGTTGTTGCCGCGACCGGGGGCGGCGTCTTCTGGGTCGGCTCGGGCAAAATCCCCAATGTCCGTCGCGTTGCGCCCGACGAGACCGCAGCCGGGGAAAACTGGATGGGCTTTCGCGCCAACGGGGATTATACGGTCGCGGGGTTCAGCGAAATGCCGCTGCTGCCGGCGGTGGCGGCGCTGCTGCTCGTCGTCGGCGGGCTGCTGGCGGCATGGCGGCGCGAGGGCAGGTGAGCCCGCCGGTTTTGCGCTCGGTGAATGCTCGTGCTGAGAAGGGTTCTGGCGCCGCTGCACCCGGACGGGTTCAAGTTCGTCGCCGCGGCGGTGGTCGCAACGGTGCTGCTGTTTCTGGTCTCGCGAGCCGCGGGCTGGATCGCCGCGGTCGCGACCTTGTGGATCATCTATTTCTTTCGTGACCCGTGGCGCGTCACGCCGGCGCGCGACGGCGTCCTGGTCAGCCCGGCCGACGGGATCGTCGTGTCGGTCGAGATGGCGCCGCCGCCATTCGAGCTCGGCATGGGCGAGGCAGAGATGGCCCGGGTCGGGATTTTCCTCAGCCTCTTCGACGTGCACGTCAACCGGGCACCGGCCGGCGGCCGGGTTGCGGCATTGCGCTACACGAAGGGCCGTTTTCTCGACGCGGGCCGCGCCGAGGCCAGCCTGCACAACGAGCGGATGGCGATCCGGGTGGCACCGGCCGAGGGGCCGGAGATCGCGTTTGTCCAGGTCGCCGGCCTCGTCGCCCGGCGAATCGTCTGCGACCTTCGCGAGGGCCAGCGGATCGCCACGGGCCAGCGCATCGGGATTATCCGCTTCGGCTCTCGGGTCGATGTTTACTGCCCGCCGCCTTATGTAACAATGGTCGTAGCCGGCCAACGGATGGTCGGCGGCGAGACCGTGATCGCCGATCGCGGTCTTCGGGAGCCGGTGAGGCAGGGGGTCGCGCATTGAGAGAATGGCACGCCGACAGACGTGGGCGGCTGGGGATGCGGCCCGGCCGCGCGCGACGGGCGCGCGTGCAGCGACTTTCCGGCCTGTCGGTCAACCGTATGGTTCCAAATGTGCTGACCTTGCTGGCACTGTGCGCCGGCATGACCGCGATGCGCTTTGCGATGGGCGGAAATTTTGTCGGCGCCGTGTTCGCGATCATCGTCGCCGGGATTTTCGACGGGCTTGACGGGCGCATTGCCCGGCTGCTCCAAACGACCTCGAGCTTTGGCGCCGAGCTCGACAGCCTGTCGGATTTCGTCAGCTTCGGGGTGGCGCCCGCCGCTGTCCTCTATTTGTGGACGATGTCGCGCCTGCACGGGCTCGGCTGGGCGATCGTGCTGTTCTATGCCGTGTGCTGCGCGCTGCGGCTGGCGCGCTTCAACATCGAGTCGGGCAGCGCCCGCCCGGCTTACGCCACGCCGTTCTTCACCGGAGTGCCGGCGCCGGCCGGGGCCGGGCTTGTCATGGTGCCGATGTTCTTGAGCTTCGAATGGGGCGATTGGCTGTTTCGCTCACCCTATCTGAGCGCGGTGACGGTGGCCGGCATCGCGTTGCTGATGGTCAGCAAGGTGCCGACCTTCTCGCTGAAACGGATCCGCGTCCCGCAGCACCTGGTGGTGCCGACCCTGCTCGGGATCGGTGTCTTGGCGGCGTTTGTCTCGACCGCGCCGTGGCCGACCTTGACCGCGATCGGCGTCGTCTATGTCGGCTCGATCCCGCTGACGATCCGCAGGTACTACCGGCTGCGCCGCGCCGCCGAAGCGCGCCGCGCCGAGCCCGCCGACGCCGCCGCGCTGGCGCCGCCGCCGGCTCGTTCGATCGAAGCAGAAGCCCCGCCCGCGAACCATTGGCGGCATTGACCTCTGATCCGCCGCGATTGCTCTGTGCCGGGCACCGCCGCTAAGCTGACCTGCTGTCATTACTCGGCCGAGAGGCCTTTGCCGTTGGAAGGAGAACAGTCATGCCCGTCAAAGCCGGAGTCATTCGCGCCGGAGCGCGCACCACGAGGCGGGGAGCCGCCGAGACCTTCACCGGCGTCGTGTTCCAGGATCCGGTGATCACCGCCGAGGCGCCGTCAAGGCTTGGCGGGTCGGTCGTCACCTTCACGCCGGGTGCCCGCACCGCGTGGCATGCCCACCCAGTCGGCCAGACCCTGTTCTGCTTGTCCGGCGTTGGCCGCATCTGCTTCAAAGGCGAGAAGCCGCAGGTGCTGAACCCTGGCGACACGGTCAACATCCCGCCCAATACGCAGCACTGGCACGGCGCCGCACCCGATCGCCTGTTCTCGCACCTGGCGCTGTCGGAAGCCGGCGAGCAGGGCCAGGGCACCGCCTGGGGCGCGCACGTCAGCGACGGCGAGTACAGCGAACCTCCGACTGCGTCATAGCGCGCATTCCATAAAGTGGGCCGGGCGATAATCCTCGCCCGGCTTGCGCTGCCGCCGCGCGGGCGAGGAAGCACCGCTCTTTGTCAGCGGCGGGAGCGTTGCGTCGTCAAGCCAACTGGACCCGGCCGGCGGGTCGCGGCCGTGAACCAGCCGGTCGCGGCCGAACATGCCTGCCGCGGGGTGGCAACAATCGCATGCCCAGGATCGACCACGTCGTGGTCGTCATGCTCGAAAACCGTTCGTTCGACAGCATGCTCGGCCGGCTTTATCCGAAAGGCGACGGCTTCGACGGCCTCGACGGCAGCGAGGCCAACCCGTGGCACAAGCCCGACGGCGGCGTCGACCAGATCGGGGTGTGGAACAGCCCCGAAATAACCTCGCGCGCCGCGTGCATCCCAAACCCCGATCCGGGCGAGCTGTTCACCGACTTCAGCGAGCAGATCTTTGGCCGCGCGGCAGGCCCCGGCGCGTGCGCCAGCATGACCGGGTTTGTCGACAACTACATAGTGCAGCCGCCGCAGAATGGGCCGCCGCGGAACGGCCCGCCCGATCCGCGCGCGGTCATGCACTACTTTCTGCCGGCGCAGGTGCCGGTCATCAGCCAGCTCGCCAAGGCATTTGGCGTGTCCGACCGCTGGCACGCCTCGGCGCCCTGCGAGACTTGGCCGAACCGCTACTTCCTGCACACCGGAACCGGGGGCGGCTTTGTCAACAACGAGCGCTCGCGTTTCCCTTACCGATGGCCGCGCACGATGCCGACGATCTTCCGGCGGCTCGGCGCGCGTGGATACAGCTGGAAGGTTTACTTCCACGATCTGCCGCAGGCGGCGACCTTGCTCGACCTCTGGGTCAAGATCCCGACGCATTTCTGCCTGTTCGAGGCCGAGTTCGAGCGTCACGCCGCCGCTGGCCGGCTCCCCAACTACAGCTTTATCGAGCCGCGCTATTACCCGAGCCGCCGGCTCAACAAAGTCCCCAACGACCAGCACCCGCCGCACAATATGCTCTATGGCGAGCAGCTGCTCGCTGCGGTCTACAACGCGGTGCGCCGTGCCCCGAGTTGGCCGCGCACCCTGCTCGTCGTAACCTATGACGAGCATGGCGGCTGCTTTGACCACGTGCCGCCGCCCGCGGCCGTGCCGCCCGGCGGCCCCTACCCGGACGGCTTCGCCTTCGACCGCTACGGGGTGCGCGTGCCGGCCGTCGTCATTTCACCCTATGTCGCGCCGGGCGGCGTCATTCGTCCGCCGCCGCGGTCGGACGGCGAGCCGTCCTACCCGTTCGACCATTGCTCGATCCAGGCCACCCTGCACCGGCTGTTCGATCTCGGGCCGCCGCTCACCCCGCGTGTCGCGGCGGCGCCCGACTTGCTGGCCGCGCTGACCCTCGCCGGTCCCGACAACGACGGGCCGTCGCACGTCACCGCCGAAGAGCGGCTGCCGTCCGCGGCGGAAGTCCGCGCGCATCATCGCCTGGCGCGCAACCGGCACCAGCGCAATCTGCGCAGCCCGGCATTCGGCTTTCCCGCGGCGGTGGCCCGCCTCGCGGGTCAGGCGCGCGGGCTCGGCGCCAGGGCGGTCCCCGCCGGATGGCGGCGGCATTAGCCTTTGTTAGCCTTTGTCGCCCGGCTATCCGCGTCTGGCGCGCCGGAAATGCCGCCACACGTACCAGACAAGGCCGAGAGCGACGGCCGCCAGCACCAGCAGGTCGAAGCGGCGCATCAGGGCGTGCAGGCTCGGGTCGGTGTTCCAGCGCTGACCGAGCTTGTAGCCGGCATAGGCGAGCGCAAAGCACCACGGCCACGAACCGACAAAGGTGTAAATCTGGAATTTGAGCTGCGGCAGCCGCGCGATGCCGGCGGGTAGCGCGATAAACGTGCGGATGACCGGCAGCAGCCGACCTACCAGGACCGCGATGCCGCCCCAGCGGGCGAAAAACCGGTCGGCGTCGTCGAGGTCGCGCCGGCTGATCAAAACGTACGAGCCCCAGCGTTCGACGAGCGGCCGGCCGCCGTGGCGCCCGACCATGTAGGCGACGGTCGAACCGATATTGCAGCCGACCGCGCCCGCGGTCGCCGCCAAGAGCAGGTTGAAGCGCCCGGTCGAAACCAGATAGCCCGAAAACGGCATGATGATTTCGGACGGGATCGGTATGCACGCCGACTCGACCGCCATCAACGCCGCGACGCCGGCATAACCCGTCGCCGATATCGTCGCGACGATAAAGCCGGCGACGGCGGCCGGCAGCTCGTGCAGCATCGGCCGCCGCCGGCCGCGGGCCGAAGACCAGCCGAGGCGGTCAGCGTTCGGCGACGGCGGGCAGGCCCTGCTCGCGGCGGACTTCATTGATGATTTGCAGCACGCGCTCGCGGTACGGCCGGTACTGCACCCCGAACTCCTGCACGAGGCGGGTGTTGTCGATCAGGTAATTGCCCGAGATTTCCTTGCCGCCGATGTCCTTGTCGAAACTGATCCGGGCGTCGGGGAGGAACTCGCGCACCATGTCGGCGATCTCGCCGAGGCTGATCGCGACCCCACCGGTGTTGTAGATCCACTCCTTGGGCTTGTCCGACATGATGACGCGGGCGAAGATCTCGGCGACCTCGTCGACATGGACCGGGCAGCGCATCGCGTCGCGGTGAGGGAACGAGATCGGCTGGCCGCGCGCCGGAAAGGTGATGATTTTGACATGGTCGACCGAGCCGACGATCTTGTCGTTGCCGGTGACGTTGGCCGGGCGGATCGCGGTGATGTCGAGCCCGTGCTTTTCGCGGTAGTCCTGCGCCTGCCACTCGTTGAAAATCTTGTGCATCGCGTATTGCACGTGGCCGTGGCGGAAATCGTCTTCGTCGACGATGCGGTCGCCGTAGTGATGCTGCTCGCCGCTGACCGCCAGTGAGCTCGCATAGGCGACGCGTTTGACGCCGGCGAGGCGCGCCGCTTCGAAGCAGTTGTCCATGCCGAGGATGTTGAGCTTGAACGCGACCCGCGGCGGGTATTCGCTGCCGAGGAAATAGGCGAGGTTGACCACCCGTTCGGGCTTTGCCGCGACCATCGTCGCCATGACGTCGTCGAACTGGCTCACGTCGCCGCGCACCACCCGCACCTGTTTGCCGAGGCCCTCGTAATTCGCGGTCGCCGGGTTGATGTCCATGCAGACGATTTCCTCGCCGCGCTGCGCCAACAGCGGAATGAGCCGGCGCCCGATAAACCCGCTGCCGCCGATCACGAGTATCGTCATCGCTTTTCCTCCCCAAGATCTCAGCCAGCGACGTTAGCCGCCGACCGCCGCTTCGGCAAGCCGCGCCGAACGCCGGTTCAGAGCCACATTCCGGGCGAAAGCCGGGAGCCACCCTTCACTTCTTGGTCAGTCGCCCGCATTCCGCGCGACCGATTGCCAACGGCCCCGGCCAGCGGCCGGCTACCGCATGCTTCCTTTCCGGCCTAAGCTTAAGCGGCCGATAGCCGGAGGGCAGCGTTCGATGGCCACAATCGTCTTTGCGAATTGCGCGGTGCTCGACGGCACGCGGGCCGAGCGGCGGGAGGACCACCACGTCCTCGTCGAGGGCGGGGTGATCCGCGAGGTCGCGGACCGGCCGATCAGGAGCGCCGCTGCCGAGACGATCGATCTTAACGGCGCCACCCTGATGCCGGGGCTGATCGACGCGCATGTCCACGTGATCGCGGTCGACCACGTGTTGGCGCGACTGTCGGAGCAGCCGGCGAGCCTTGTCGCCTTGCGGGCGGCCCGCGTGCTCGAAGGCATGCTGATGCGCGGCTTTACGACGGTTCGCGACGCCGGCGGAGCCGATGGCGGGCTCGCGCAAGCCGTCGAGGACGGCCTGGTGCGCGGCCCGCGCGTATTCCCGTCGGGCCAGGCGTTGAGCCAGACCGGCGGCCACGGCGACCTGCGGCCCCGCACGCGCTCGACCTCGGTCGTCGCCTGCGCCTGCTGCGAGGGTGGTGCCGCACTCGCGCGCATCGCCGACGGGGTCGCGGAATGCCGCCGCGCCGCCCGCGACGAGCTGCGCAAAGGGGCGACGCAGATCAAGATCATGGCTTCGGGCGGCGTCGCGTCCCCCTATGACCCGGTGTGGAACCTGCAATACAGCGAAGACGAGGTGCGCGCGATCGTCGAGGAGGCGCGCGCCTGGCGGACCTATGTGATGGCGCACGCCTACACACCCGAGGCTATCCGGCGCTCGGTCGATTTCGGCGTGCGCTCGATCGAGCACGGCAACCTGATCGACGAGGCGACCGCCGCGCAGGTGGCCGGCGCCGACGCGTTTGTCGTGCCGACCCTTGTCACGTTTGACGCGCTCCACCGCTTCGGCCGCGATCTCGGCTTTCCCGAGGCGAGCCTCGCCAAGCTCGGCGACGTGCGCGAGGCCGGGCTGCGCTCGCTCGAAATCCTGCAGAGGGCGCGGGTCCGGATCGGCTTTGGCACCGATCTCTTGGGCGCGATGCACCGCCATCAGGCCCACGAATTCGCGATCCGCGCCGAGGCGATGGCGCCCTTTGACATTGTCCGCTCGGCGACGACGATCAACGCCGAACTGCTGAACCGCGTCGGTGAACTCGGCGTCGTGGCACCCGGGGCGTGCGCCGACCTGATCGTGCTCGACGGCGACCCGCTCGCCGACATCTCGCTCCTCGACGGGCAGGGCGAGCACCTGACCCATATCATGAAGGACGGCGTGTTTTACAAAAGGTAGCGCCGGCCGGAGCGCGCGCTGGCGAACCTGCCACACCCTCCGTCGCTCGAGTTGCCGGGCTGCCCGACGTTCACGACCTGAGCGCCGCACGTTGGCGGACCGGCCGGGCGATGGCGCGCGGCGGGCATCTCGCACCTGCGAACGGTTTGCCAAGCCGCCGCGCCGGGTCTATTTTCTGGTCGAAATACGGGAATGGCCCGCAGCCAGTGGCGAAACGAGGTGCAGCGATGGACGGGAACAACCAGTCGACCGGAACCATGACCCTTACGGACAATGAAACCGGCAAGTCGGTCGAGCTTCCCGTCCTGCATGGGACGATCGGGCCGCGGGTCGTCGACATCCGCAAGCTCTATGCCGAAAGCGGCTGCTTTACCTATGACCCGGGGTTCATGGCGACCGCCGCCTGCCGCTCGAGCATCACTTATATCGACGGCGACGAAGGCATTCTGATGTACCGCGGCTACCCGATCGAGGAGCTGGCGGAAAAAAGCGATTTTCTCGAGGTCGCCTACCTGCTGCTGAACGGCGAACTGCCGAACGCCAAGGAGAAGGCGCAGTTTGTCCATGACATCACTCATCACACGATGGTGCACGAGCAGCTGACGACCTTTTTCCGCGGGTTCCGGCGCGACGCTCACCCGATGGCGGTCATGTGCGGGGTTGTCGGCGCGCTGTCGGCCTTCTATCACGACTCGACCGACATTCATGATCCGTACCAACGGATGGTGGCTTCGTACCGCCTGATCGCCAAGATGCCGACGATCGCGGCGATGGCGTACAAATATTCAAACGGCCAGCCCTTTATTTATCCGCAGAATTCGCTGGGATACGCCGAGAATTTCCTGCACATGACGTTCGCCGTGCCGTGCGAGGACTACAAGGTCAACCCGGTCATCGCCCGCGCGATGGACCGGATCTTCATCCTGCACGCGGACCACGAGCAAAACGCGTCGACGGCGACGGTGCGCAACGCGGGATCGAGCGGGGCCAACCCGTTTGCCTGTATCGCCGCGGGCATCGCCTCCCTGTGGGGGCCGGCGCATGGCGGCGCCAACGAGGCGGTCCTCAAGATGCTGGGCCGCATTGGCGACAAGTCAAAGATCCCGGAATTTATCAGCCACGTAAAGAACAAGAACGAGCACGAGATCCAGTTTGGCTTCGGCCATCGCGTGTATAAGAATTATGACCCGCGCGCCCGTGTGCTGCGCGACAGCTGTCACGAGGTGCTCGACGAGCTCGGCTTCAAGGACGACCCGCTGCTCGACCTGGCTATGGAGCTCGAAAAGATTTCGCTCGACGACGACTACTTCATCAGCCGCAAGCTGTACCCGAATGTGGATTTCTATTCGGGGATCATCCTGCGGGCGATGGGCTTCCCGACCTCGATGTTCACGGTGCTGTTCGCGATCGCGCGGACCGTCGGCTGGGTCGCGCAGTGGACCGAAATGATCGAGGACACCGACGCCAAGCTGATGCGCCCGCGCCAGCTGTTTATGGGCCCCGATGAGCGCCATTATGTGCCGATCGAGCAGCGCGCGTGAGATCGTAGGCCGCCGGTGAGCGCGCGACCAAAAATCCCGCCGGCGCCCCACGGCGCCGCCTGACCGCGGCGGCGAGGAACCGGCACGACGATGGCGCCGCGCGTCGATCCCGTCCGTTCCGACGAGACGCTGCCGGCGCGCGCTGATGTCGTGATCATCGGCGGCGGCGTCATCGGCACGAGCGCCGCGTTGTTTCTCGCCGAAAAGGGCGTCTCGACGGTCCTGTGCGAAAAGGGCAACATCGCCGGCGAGCAGTCGAGCCGCAATTGGGGCTGGTGCCGCAAGATGGGGCGCGACCCGCGCGAGCTGCCGCTGATCATCGAGAGCCTGCGGCTGTGGCAGGGCATGAACGAGCGGGTCGAAGCCGAAACCGGGTTTCGGCAGCCCGGCATCATGTATCTGGCGGAGACCCCCTCCGAGCTGGCTCAGCTCGAAACCTGGCTCGACCACGCCCGCGAATATCAGCTCGACACCCGCCTGTTGACCCGCGCCGAAGCCGCCGAGCTGATGCCTGGCCTCACTGGCAACTGGGCTGGCGGCCTCTTTACCGCGAGCGACGGCAAGGCCGAGCCGCAGCGTGCCGCACCCGCGATCGCCGAGGCGGCGCGCCGCAAGGGGGCCGCGATCGTGACGCAATGCGCGGTGCGCGGAGTCGAAACCGCGGCCGGGCGAATTGCCGGCGTGGTCACCGAAAAGGGGCGCATCGCCTGCGCCAATGTCGTGCTCGCCGGCGGCGCGTGGTCGCGCCTCTTCTGCGGCAACCTCGGCGTCGACCTGCCGCAGCTCAAGGTGCTGGCGTCGGTCATGCGCACCGAGCCGCTTTCCGGCGGCCCTGAAATCTCCGCGTCGGGCGGGCTGTTCGGGATCCGCAAGCGGATGGACGGCGGCTACACGGTGGCGACGTTGGGGGTGCGCACGATCGACCTCGTCCCCGACAATTTCCGGCTGTTCGCCCCGTATCTGCCGGCATTGCGGCTGCACCGGAAAAAGCTGCGGTTTCGGGTCGGCCGCCGCTGGGTCGAGGAATGGCGCATGGCGCGGCGTTGGAGCCTCGACGAAACGACGCCGTTCGAGGCGGTGCGCACGCTCGACCCCGAGCCCGACCCGTATGTCCTGGAGCGCGCGCAAAGCGCGGTGGCAGAGGCCTTTCCGCTGTTCCGCGAGGTGGTGGTCGCCGAGCGCTGGGGCGGGATGATCGACGTGATGCCGGATGCGATCCCGGTCATCTCGGCGGTCGACCGCCTGCCGGGATTTTTTATCGCAACCGGGTTTTCGGGCCACGGCTTTGGCATCGGGCCGGGAGCGGGCAAATTGGTCGCCGACATGGTCGCCGGCGACCCGACCCTGGTCGACCCCACCGCGTTCCGGCTGACGCGCTTCACCGACGGCTCGAACCCGCAGCCTCACCCGCTCGCCAGCTGACGCAGCCGGCCCCGGCTCGGTGAGAGGCGCGGGGACAAGCTGCAGACCCGAGTTCGTGGCGGCACGATCGCCGCCGCGAGGTTCAGGCGGGGCGATCGAGGAGGGTCATCAGCTCGCGCCATTCGCGCAGGCTGAGGCCGCTCGCGGGCTGGTCGACGGGTTCGCCGGCGAGAAGGCGGCGGACCACGGCGAGGCCCTTGGCGGAGATCGTCGCGGCGTTCAGCCGGTATTCGAGAAACGCGTCGTAGGTCATCGGGACCCAGCGCTTCAGGGTGGCGAGCATCACCTCGGCATAGGCGCGGATCTCGTATTGCGCGTGCGGGTCGGCGCGCAACGACAAAAAGTGCATCAGGTTGTGCAGGTCGGTCTTCCAATACCACTGCGTATAAAAGCCGAGGGTCAGGTTGAGGCGGGCGAGCTCGCGGGCAAGGCCGGGCCGATCCGGGTCGAGCGACGTGCCCGCGGCATCCTCGTTCAGGAGCTCGGTGTAGCCCGCGTAGGCGCGCCCGGCGTCCTCGCGCAACCGGTCGAGCACATGCCGCGCCGCCGCCCCCTCCAGCACCGCGCCGCGGCCTTGGCGATTGGCGGTCGTCTGCGCCGCCAAATGTTCGGCGGACGGAACATAGAATTCGTTGTCGAGCACCGAATAGCGCGCCGAGTATTCGTTGACGTTTGCGGTGCGATGTCGGATCCACTGGCGCGCGACAAAGATCGGCAATTTGACGTGGTACTTGATTTCGCACATCTCAAACGGCGTCGTGTGGCGATGCCGCATCAGGTAGTTGATCAGCCCCTGGTCTTCGCTGACCCGTCGGGTGCCGCGGCCATACGACACGCGCGCCGCCTGCACGACCGCGGCGTCGTCGCCCATATAGTCGACCACCCTGACAAAGCCGTGGTCGAGCACCGGCAGCGGCTCAAAGAGGATTTCCTCGAGCGTCGGCGCGGTCGCCCGCCGGGTCGGGCGCTGCTCGGCCCGGTGTGCGGCGATCTCGTCCTGTTGCCGTGGCGTCAGCCGCATCGCGTTCTCCCTGCCTGACAGCCCGGCTCGAAAGTGCCCTCGAATGGCCGCTGGTGGTTCCGTCGAAAGCGCGGGGCCGCGCGGGGAAAATCCGGCTTTGAGCGGGCTGTGGCAAGTCCCGCGCTGGACATTGAAAAGCCGCCTTGCGCGGGCTTGTCGCGGGTATCCCACGTCTTTGTCTCGGCTCCGAACGACGGTGTGGATGACCGGGTCGAGCCCTCATGGTTCGCTCGTCGTGCGAGCTGGCCGAGCGTGGGCCGCGGTCAGCGCATCGCCGAGGCCGCGGCGCCGCCGAGCCCGGTCGCGATGTTGTCGGCGAGGCGGGCGAGCGCCCGGCTCATCGTTTCGGCGACCGCGGCGGCCCCCGGGCCGGAGCCGGGCTCGACGATGTCGACCGAGCGTGGGGCGCCGATCACCCGGGCGTTCTTGTCGAGGGTTTCCCAGGTCGCTTCGAGCGTCACGCGGCCAGCCTTGTCGGCGTCAAAGCGGCTGACCTCGACCGCGACGGTCAGCGCCGCCGGGGCCGACGAATCGCTCGCAACGAGCGCCGTGCCCGCCGGCAGCAGCGGCCGCAGGTCGGCCGCCAGAACGCGCCGCGCCATCTCGTCGAGCGGCCCGGCCCAGCGGTCGGTTTCGGCGTATTCGATCTGGTTGGGCCCGATCTCGCGCGCGACCTGGGGCCGGTCGAGGGCGCCCGGCAACTTGACTTCGCCGATCGCCACGGTGCGCACCGGCGCGCCTGCCGGCTGGGCGGCGCTCGGGTCGGGCTGCGCGGTCAAGACGTAATAATGGCTCGGCGGCGACGAGCCGCATCCGGCGAGAATACCGGCGAGCATCAGCGCGGCGAGGGCGCGCACGCTCATTCCGCGGCCTGCTTGCCGCGAAGCAGCGATTCGGGATGGCGTTCGAGATAGTCGGCGAGCACCCGGATCGAGCGCGCGGCGTCTTTCAGCTCGGCGAGGGTGCGGGCGAGGTCGTTCCCGGCAGTGGGGTTGTTGCCGAGCACCATCAACGTGCCGCGCAGCTGCTCGGCGGCGCTGTTGAGGCGCTGCAGCAGCGGCCCGACCTCGACGTCGGCGGTTCGCGTCAGCCGGGTGGTGTTGGCCAGGGTCAGATCGAGGTTGTGCAGCGCGCGCTTTGCCTCGGGGCTGGCGACGAGACTGTCGGCATGGCCAATCATTTCCCGGATCTGGCCGACGAGCTGGTCGAAAGGCAGGCCCGCGAGCTTGTTCAATAGCCGGCTCGCCGAGCCTTCGACCTGCGTGAGGCCGCTTGCTTCGACGGTCGGCAGTTCGGGGTAAGGCTTGCCTTCAACAAATTGCGCCGGCGGCGCGTCGGGGTCGAAGTCGAACGAGACCACCTGCTGGCCGGTCAGCAGGCTGGCGCTGACCAATTGGGCGCGCAGCCCCTGGCCGACAAGCGCGGCAAACATCCGGTTGGTGGCCGCGGTCGGGTCTTCGCTGGTTTCGTCGAGGCGCCGGCCGCCGACCTTGATCCGATGCGGCGCCACCTCGATCGTCACCGGCACCCGAATGGTGTCGGCCGCCGGGTCGTACTCCAGACGAACCGCGCTGACCTGGCCCACCGGCTGGCCGCGCAATTCGACCGGGGTGCCGACATCGACGCCGCGCATCGAGCCTGGAAACAACAGCCGGTAATAGACGTGCACCGGCTCGGCCCCTTCGTCGGCCGCCTTCTGGTCGGCGAACAGGAAGAACCTGGTGCCGGGCGGGCTCGGCTTGCCGCCCAGTTCGCTGTCCGGCGTGTCGAACACGATGCCGCCGCTGACAATCGTCATCAGCGGCGCGGTGGCGATCTTGACCCCTCCCGAGCCGAGTGAAACCTCGAGGCCGGACGCCACCCAGAACCGGCTCAACGGGTGGATCAGGTCGGAGTGCGGCGCGTAGACAAAGATGTGCAGCGCGACCCTGCCGTCGCGGTCCGACAATTCGTGGCTGATGACCTCGCCCACCTGCACCCCATGGAAGTAAACCGGCGAGCCGTCGCTGACCTCGGCGAGGCGGTCGGCGATCAGCGTGTAGGCTTGGCCGCTGACCAGCCCCTCGCGCGGCGGCGGCGTCTCGACGCCGGTGAAGCTGCGGGCGCCGGCCTCGCCCTTACCGGGCAACAGCCCGATATAGGCGCCGGACAGCACTGTCGACAGCCCCGAGACGCCGCTGAGCCCGATGCGCGGGCGCACCACCCAGAAGGTGGTGTCGGCGCGCAGCAGCGGTTCGGCCTCACGGGTCATGGTCGCGGTCACGATCGCGCGCGAATGGTCGGCGCTGAGCCCGACCTTGGTGACCTTGCCGAGGTCGACATCCTTGTAGCGCACCGAGGTCCGGTCGGCCTCGATCCCCTCCGCGGTCTGAAAGCTGATCGTGATCGTCGGGCCGCGCTCCACGAGCGCGCGATAGCCGAGCCAGCCGGCGATCAGCAACGCGACGACCGGCACCGCCCACACCCAGGGCACGCCGGCCGACGGGCTCGAGACCGGCGGCGGCGGGTTTTCCGGGGCCGGGCCGGACGGGTCGGAGCCGCTCACCCTGGCCTCCCCGCCGCCGCGGCGTCCCACATCAACCGCGGGTCGAAAGCGTCGGCGGCGATCATGGTCAGCACGACCACCGCGGCAAAGCTGGCGATCCCCGGCCCGGGCTCGACGGTGCTGACGGTTCCGAACTGGATCATTGCGGTGACGAGCGCGACCACGAACACGTCGATGTTCGACCAGCGCCCGATATAGTCGATAAAACGGTAAAATTTCGTTCGCTGGCGCAGCCACCGGGCCGACCGCAGGCGAATGGCGACAACGCACCAGGTCAGGCCGGCGAGCTTCAGGACCGGCACGACGATCGAGGCGAGCAGGACCAAGAGCGCCAACGGCCACAGCCCGGCCTGGGCCAGGTCGCGCACGCCGCCGAGGATCGTGTAGGCCTCGCTGCGCCCGAAGCGGGTGATCGTCAGCACCGGAAACAGGTTGGCTGGAAAGTAGAGGATGAAGCCGGCGAGGGTCAGTGCGGCGGTAAACGCCAGGCTCGCCGGCCGGCGCGGATCGAGCCGGGTACCACAGCGCGGGCAGCGGCGGCGACGCCCAGCGACGGCACCAGCGTTGGCGTGACGGGCGCCGACCACCAGATCGCAATCGAGACACAGCATCCAGGGCTCGCCGGGCGCCGGCGCGTATTTAGCCGGGTCGGCGATCTGGTTCCACACGAGCTGCCGCCCCAGGGTCTCTTCGAGAAGCACCTGGATCAGGACAAACCCGGCGAGGGCATAGCCGCCGATCGCGACCCCGACCTGCGCCAGCTGGCCGAGCCGGGTATAGGCGACCACCGCGCCAAGCAGAAAGACGTCGAGCATGCTCCACGGGCGCAGGCGGACCGCCCAGAGCCACATCGTCGCCAGCCCGGGCGGCAGGCGCCGCGACCGCCCGGCGGCGGAGCGGGCCCCCACATAGAGAAGGGTGACGAGGGTGAGCGCGATGTCGAGCGCCGGGATCGCGACCGCGATGACCGCCACCAGCCCGCCGACCGCGGAAATGCCGCCGCCGTAGCCGAACAATGCCGCCGCGCCGTCGGCAATGACGCCGCTGCGGTGATCGCCCGCGACGCTGACGGCGAACAGCGGAAAGGTGTTGGCGAGAGCCAGCAAGATCGCGCCGGTGATCGCAAAGGCGCGCGGGTCGGCGAAGCGCCCGGAACGTGTGCGCCACAAAAGCGTGCCGCAGCGCCGGCAGCGCAACGACCCGCGCCTCAGCAACTCCCCGCCGGCCAGGTAGATCTGACCGCAATCGCGGCAGGCAAAATGGGTGTCGGGCATCAGGGGGGTGTGTGAGGTGCGAATGTTCGGTTGTGCGCTCGCGGCAAACACCCGACCACCGGGATTGCGTTCCCACGCCGACGCTCTTATATTCGAGGCGTCGGTCTACCGACTATGGCGATACACGGCTTATGGAATAAGCGTTGCGGACCCGGGGGCAGTACCCGGCGCCTCCACCAGTTCAGCCCCGCAGGGCGCGCGGGGCCTCTTGGGGGCGAACCAG
>DATMLF010000070.1:0-6316 GCA_035570595.1 Allostellaceae bacterium | reverse complement strand
GCGCGCCGTCGGGGTCTTCGCGCTTGATCGCGCGAAACGCCGTCGGTGCTGTAAAAAACACCCGCACCTCGTGCTGTGCTATGACCCGCCAGAAGGCGCCGGCGTCGGGGGTGCCGACCGGCTTGCCTTCGTACATGACGGTCGTGCAGCCGTGGAGCAGCGGCGCATAGACGATGTAGGAGTGCCCGACCACCCAGCCGACATCGGAAGCGGTCCAGTAGACCTCGTCCGGCTGGACGCCGTAGATGTTGCGCATCGACCAGGAGAGTGCCACGGCGTGGCCGCCATTGTCGCGGACGACGCCCTTGGGGGTGCCGGTCGTGCCCGACGTGTAGAGGATGTAGAGCGGGTCGGTCGCCAATATCGGGACGCAATCGGCGGGCTGCGCCGCGGCGGTGAGCTCCTGCCAGTCGTGGTCACGCCCGGGCACGAGATCGGCATGGCACATCGGCCGCTGCAGGACGACGCAATGCTCGGGCTTTGCGGTCGCCTCGGCGATCGCGGCGTCGAGCAGCGGCTTGTATCGGACAACGCGGTTGGGCTCGATGCCGCAGGAAGCGGAGAGGATCACGCGCGGGCGGGCGGCGTCGATCCGGGTTGCCAGCTCGTGCGCGGCAAAGCCGCCAAAGACGACCGAATGGACGGCGCCGATGCGCGCGCAGGCGAGCATCGCCATCGCCGCCTCGGGCACCATCGGCATGTAGACCAAGACCCGGTCGCCCTTGCCGACGCCCAAGCCGACTAGGACGCCGGCGACCCGCGCCGCGGCGTCGCGCAATTCGCGGTAGGTGAAATGGGCGACCTCGCCGGCAGCCGGGCTGTCCCAGATCAGCGCCGTGCGCGCGCCATGCCCGGCGACGACATGGCGGTCGAGCGCGTTCCAGCAAGTATTGAGGCGGGCGCCGGCAAACCAGCGGTAAAACGGCGGCCGGCTCGCGTCGAGCACCCGGTCCCAGCGCCGCTCCCAGTCGATCGCGGCGGCGGCCTCGGCCCAGAATTCCTCCGGCCGCTCGATCGACTGGCGATAAGTCGCGGCATATCCCGGCATGACCCGCCCTCCCGCGCGCCCGCGTTCGCCTGGCTTCACCGACCCCCGGTCAGCCGCGGCTCGCGCCGATATGGGCAACGGCCTCGATCTCGACCTTGAGCGAGGGGTCGGCCAACGCCGCCACCTGCACCAGTGTCGAGGCCGGGAAGTTGCCACTGAAGAACTCGCGCCGCGCCTGCCACACTTTTTCGCGCTGAGAAATGTCGGTGACAAAGATCGTCACCTTCATCACGTCCGCCATGGCGCCGCCGGCCGCCTCGACCAGGTTTTTGATCTTGGCGAAGATGGCTTTTGCCTGCGCGTACTCGTCGCCCGCCGCGTCGCTGCCGCGCGCGGTCATGCCGGCGACGTAGGCGATGCCGCCCGCCACCAGACAGTTCGACCAGGTGCCGGCCGGCGGCTCGGGCACTGCGGGGGTGGTGGCGCGCACGATGCGGCTCATGGGCAGGGCTCCTCGGTAAAACCGGGCCAAGCTTAGCCGCTGCCGCGACCGGCCGAAAGTGTCGAGCCGTCTGTCCGCCCGCGAGCGCGGCGGCATGGACCTCCCGACATCGCGGGTGACGCCTTGGGGCGGGCGGACCGACTTGCGCAGGCCCGCGCCATGACGGGGGCTGCGGTGTCCTACTCACATGCTCGCGGCTGCTGTCGGCCTGGTGGCCGTTCTCCTGCTGGCGTTTACCGCGCAGGACTCGTTCGAGGTCATGCTGCTGCCGCGCCGCGTCGTGCGGCAAGTGCGGTTTGTCAGCCTCTACTATCGTCTGGCTTGGTCGGCATGGTCGACGCTGACCGGGCGGCTGCGGCGCGAGTGGCGGCGCGAACACCTCCTCGGCGTCTTCGGCGCGCTCTCGATGGTGTTGCTGTTCACGATCTGGATCGTCGGATTGGTGCTGGGCTATGGGTTGTTGTTGTGGGCGGTCGAAGACTGGGCCGGGGTGACGCCGCGGCCGACCCTCGGCGATCAGCTGTACATGAGCGGCGTGACGGTCTTTACCGTGGGGTACGGCGATTTCGTCCCGCATTCCGTGCCGGCGCGCCTGCTTACGATCCTCGAGGCCGGCACCGGCCTCGGCTTTATTGCCGTCGTCATCGGCTACCTGCCGGTGCTGTACCAGCTGTTCTCGCGGCGCGAGGCGGCGGTGATCCGGCTCGACGGGCGCGCCGGCTCGCCACCGACGGCCCTGGGCCTGCTGCGACGGCACAGCGGCGAGGACGGGCCGGGCCAGATCGGCGTGCTGCTGCGCGAGTGGGAAACCTGGGGCTCCGAACTGCTCGAAAGCCATCTTTCCTACCGATGCTGGCCTATTACCGCTCGCAGCATCACGACCAGTCATGGCTGGCGGCGCTCGCCGTCATCATCGACTGCTGTGCCCTGATCCTGGTCGGGCTCGACGGTGTCCCGCCATTGCAGGCGCGCATGACGTTCACGATGGCCCGGCAACTCGTCGTCGAGCTGGCGCAGTCGTTCGGCGTGGCGCCCTCGCGCTACGATGGAGGCGACCGGCTCGACCATGCGGCGTTTCTCCGCCTTGCGCGGACGCTCGGCGAGGCGGGGTTCAGTTGGGAAACCGGAGAGGCCGAGGAATTGCTGGCGGCGCTGCGCGCCACCTACGAGCCGCTGCTCGACGGGCTCGCCTCCTACCTCCTGCTGTCGCTGCCGGGATGGATGGCCGGCGACGATGACCGCGACCACTGGGAACGCGGCCCGCGCGGCACCTTGGCGCGCCATCTCGTCGACGAGCTGATGGTCTCGGCCGAAACCGCCGAGCCCGAGCCCGCCGCCGGCGCCCGCTGGCGCCGCCTGCGCGCGCGGCTGCGCAAGGAGTAGAGTAATGTCGCCAGCCCACAAGCGCCGAGCGATCGCGCGCGGCGTACCGGCGCCGTTGACAAACCGGTCGCACCCGGCCAGCAATTCGCACCGTCCATGAACCCCGGAGGACCGATGCTCTCGCAAGCTGCCCTGGCCAAGTATCGGGACGACGGGTTTGTCGTGTTGCCCGCCATCCTCGACCCCGCCGAGGTCGAACGGTTGCGGCAAGTGACCGACGAATTCGTGGACGGCGCCCGCCGGGTCGATGGCAACGACGAGGTCTACGACCTCGAAGACTCGCATTCGCCGGCCGAGCCGCGGGTGCGGCGGATCAAGACGCCGCATCTCCATCACCCGGAATACGCACGGGCCGCGCGCCATCCGGGGATCGTCGAGGTGCTGAAGGATCTGTGGGGCACGGTGCGGTTCGACACCGGCAAGCTCAACATGAAATCGGCGGGCTACGGCGCGCCGGTCGAATGGCATCAGGATTGGGCGTTCTACCCGCACACCAACGACGACCTTGCGGCGGTCGGGATCATGCTCGACGATTGTGATCTTGAGAACGGCCCGATGATGGTCGTTCCCGGCAGCCATCGCGGCCCGGTCTACGACCACCACGGCCCCGACGGCCGGTTTTGCGGGGCGATGGACCCTGACGCATGCGGCGTCGACGTGTCGCGCGCGGTGCCGTGCCTCGGCAAGGCCGGCTCGATCACCGTCCATCACGTTCGCGCGGTGCACGGCTCGGCAACCAATTTTTCAGGCCGGGAGCGGCGTTTCCTGCTGTTTCAGTATCGCGCCGCCGACGCCTGGCCGTTGCTCGGCTTCAAGGACGGGATCGACAAATTCGACGAGCTGCTGCTGGCCGGCGACCCGACATTGGAGCCCCGGCTGACGGCGGTCCCGGTGCGCCTGCCGCTGCCGCCGGCCGAGCATCAGGGCTCGATCTACGAAAACCAGCGCGCCACCGGGCGCCGGTTCTTCGCGACCGAGGCCGAGCAAGTGAGGGCGGCGGAGCGGGCGGGGGTGGCGGTCGCGGCGGAGTGACGCCGGCCGGAGCTCCCGCCGCGCCCGGCTACAGCCGCGTCGCCCGGACTACAACAGCGAGAGCTGCGCCTCGGCCGGCGCCGGATACAGGATCGTGCCGTCGGGGAGCGGGCACGCACCGGGGGTCAACACCGCAGGCTCGATCTTTCCTGGCCCCATGATGTGCAAAACCGCAACGCCCGCCGCCAGCAGGTAATCGCCGACGATGCGGCGGTGGCAGCGCCACCAGACCGCCTCCGCGCACATGATCGCGGTGCGGCGCTCGCGGCAGAGCGCCATCAGCTCGTCGAGCCCGCGACGAAAGGCCGGGGTTGCCGCGTAGTCGGCATAATTGCGAAAGGCGGCCGTCCGCCACAGCGCGTTGCCGGAGGGCAGCCCGTCCTTGAGCGCGGGGCGCAGGCCGCCAAGGGCCGGCAGGCGGCAATAGCCGATCCCGCTCTCGGCAAGCGTCGCCGGCAGCACGTCGGCATTGAATTGCGGATTGGCACGCGACCGCGGCAGCGAGCGCACGTCGGCGAGCCCAGTAATTGGGACCTGACCCAGCAAGTCGACAAGCTCGGCCGCGGAGCGAGTCGAATGCCCGATCGTCCACACCGTCAGCGATCCGTCCGCCATCTGTGTCCTCGCATGGCTTGAACAGCCAAGGTGCTGCGATCTCGTGGTATTTACCAAAACAGTTGCAATTGTCCACGGGCTTGGCCTAGATCGCCGCCCGGGAGGATCGAGCATGGATCAACGTTCGATTGAGAAACACCTGCGCCGTTGGCATCGTCGCGACAAAATGTCGGCCGATGACTTGCCCGGCGAGGTTAACAAGGACGCGTCGTCCGAGGGACGCAGGCACAGCGCCACGACCGGCAGCGGTCTGTCGGTCGAGGACCAGGTGCGCAAGGAATGGGATCCGACCCTGGGTCGCGGTCTGCCGGTTTTCCTGACTCCGACCGGGGAGCTCGACTGACCGCAAACGGCTTTTAACGCGGGCAGGCCGCGGCTGCTCGCATGACCAGCCGGCGCGCTCGATAACCTTCGCCGACGCGGCCGGCGAGGACGGCCGGCCCACAAAATCGGCGCCGCGGCGCCGGGCGAACAAGCTCGCGGGCGTTCCCGGGGCTCGACAGTCCCCGCCAAACGCCCCGACCCGGCTTGGGGTCGGGGCGGCGGTGCTGCGCATCCAAATCATCAAACCCAAAACCATCGAAAAGGCGATGCGGACATGAAGGCGATCCTGCTGCGCCAGCCGGGCGGCCCTGAGGCGCTCGAATATGTCGAGCTGCCGACCCCGGAGCCGGGCGCGGGCGAGGTGCTGGTAAAGGCCGACACGATCGGCGTCAGCATGCCCGAGCTGCTGGTGCGGCGCGGCACCTACAACTGGATGCCGCCCCTGCCGGCGATCCCCGGCATCGAGATGAGCGGCACCATCGCGGCTCACGGGTCGAACGTCACCGCACCCCCGATCGGCCGGCCGGTCGTCGTCAGCGCTCGCGACCTGCCGGTGCGCGCCGGCTGCTATGCCGAATACATCGCGGTGCCGGCTCGGGCGGCCTACCCATTGCCCGAGGGCTGCTCGCTCGAGGCGGCGGCCTGCCTGTCGAACTACCAGGTCGCCTATCACCTGCTGCACAGCGCCGCGCGCGGCGTCGCCACCGATACCGTGCTGGTCCACAACGCCGCGGGCGGGGTCGGCAGCGCCGCGGTGCAGCTCGCGGTGCTGGCCGGGATCAGCGTGATCGCGGTGGCCGGGACGGACGCCAAGACGCACGCCGTAACCGAGCTTGGGGCCGGCCAGGCGATCAACTACCGGACCGAGGACGTTGTCGCGCGCGTCATGCGCATCACCGGCGGGCGCGGCGTGGACCTGATCCTCGACCCGATCGGCGGCAGGGATTTCGGGCGCAACTTCACGATGCTGGCGCCGCTCGGAATGGTGATTTCCTATGGCCGCCTGGACGGCCCGCCGGAGGGAGACCTGGTGCCGGCGATGCGCGCGAATTCGGCGGCGAGCCCGGCGCTGCGGATTTTCACGATCCACACATTCGACGACCGCCCCGACATTCGCGCCGCGACGATGCGGGTGCTGCTCGGCCAGTTGGCGGCCGGCGAAATCCGGCCCCTGATCCATGCGCGGCTGCCGCTCGCGGAGGCGGCGCGCGCCCATCGGCTGCTCGAGAGCGGCGCCGTCATCGGCAAGCTCTTGCTCAAGCCGTGAGGATTCGAGCTCGCCGCCTCCGGCCGGCGCCGATCCCAAGATCAGGGATGCGGGGCGGGGTTCGCGGCAGGCGCTTTGGGCAACGGGGTCGTGGCGCTGGGCCCGTCGCCCGTCGCGGCCACCGGCGACGGCGACGGGTCGCTCCAGTTGATCAGATTGACGACGCACGCCAGGTTCAAGACCACCAGCGTTACCGCGATGAGCA